>JBBKVS010000290.1:0-5152 GCA_037968555.1 Lysobacterales bacterium
TATTTGACGTAGGACATCACTGCACCGTCCCAACCCTGCACGTTGGGGTTGCTGGACTCCACGATGAAGTATTCATCCGGGGCATGAGCGCCACTGCCATGGCCCAGCCCGAAATGACCTGATGGCAAATTCAATGGTGGCCCGGTGAAAATAAAGCCGGGATAGGAGCCTGCGCTGCGTGGCCACATCAACGGATCCAGGCCTTCTGCTTTCAAAGTGGCAATCTGCGCCTTGATCAGAGGTGCAGTAGCCGTGGTGCTGGTTGGGTCATAACCGCCGCTCATGATCACCTCGATATCACCAAATCCGCGTTTTTCAAGGTGGGCCTTCAAGGCTGCCAGGGCATCGGCTGCTTTCATATCCGGTACCAGGCGCAGGTCCAGTTTTGCTTCGGCCCGGTGGGGTAAAACTGTTTTACCGCCAGGACCGGTGTAACCGGCGACCAACCCTTCAATATTTACCGTGGGTTGTGAAATCAATCGTTCCAGTGCTTGCTGGAAGGGCAGGTCATCGATCCAGTGCTCGGTACTGAGTTGCTGCTTCATGGTTGCTTCATCGCGAGCCTCGGCCAGGGCTGCGATCATGGCTTGCTCTTCTGCACTGATGGGCCGGGGCTGCGGGTAGTTGTCTATGGTGATCGTATTGCCGTCTTCGGATACCAGGGTATTAAGCGCTTTGATCAAACGCCAGGAGGGGCTATCGATCATGGCTTTGAGCGAGGAATGAACGTCTTTGCCGGGGCCGCGTCCCCAGTTCTCACCGCTGGAAATCAATTGCACTTCGATCACGCCCTTGGCGCCCAGGCGTACGTTGACACTGCCATCCGGATCTTGCATCGCGGAGGGCATGAAAACACCGATGGTATCTGCCAGTGCCGCCTGGACTTCAGCTGTGTAAACAACATCAGCAAAATTCGGTGAGCCGATTTCTTCTTCACCTTCCGCTACCAGCACCAGGTTAACTGGCAATTTGCGGCCTGAAGCATGAATCGCATGCAATGCGGCCAGGAAAGCCGCCTGCGGGCCTTTCTGGTTGACCGCTCCACGGCCCATCACAGCTTTACCCAATCCGGGCCTGTCAACGATAGCTGCGGCCAGGGGTGGTGACGACCACTCACTGGGATCGGACTGCTTCACGTCGTACATGAAATACACACCCAGGGTTTTCTCCGCACCGGCATCCAATGTGGCAAATACACCCGGCTTGCCTTTGGTTTCCATGATGGTGGCTTGCTGAAAACCGGCATCCCGGAGCATCTTCGTCATCAGCTCCGGACCTTCTGGAAAACCCACATCCTCGGCAGCTATCGATGGCAACCTGATCCATTCCTGCAGCCGGGTTACGCCTTCATCATGCTGGCTTGCTACCTGGGCAGCTATGTCACTGAAATCTTCATCTGCTGGCCAGGCAGCTGGGCTGGCCAGCAGCAGTGTGATGGCGGCAATCTGGATGTTTCTGAGCATGGGCGGATACCTCATAGCGGTTTGATGGGTGTTGAAATAATTAAGAATGGAATTGGTCCATGTGTTGTTAAACAAATTTTCAAGCACGGACCCGGATAGTCAAAAATCAGCCGGTCGCCAGTCAAGACCCTGCTTGTTGCTGCTCCAGTTTCTGCAGCTGATCCTGTAGCTGTTCAAGCTTCTCGCGGCTGCGCTTCAACACGGCGGTCTGCGCATCAAACTCTTCGCGTGTTACCAGGTTCATCTTTTCAAAAGTGCGCGCCAGCACCAGCCGGAACTGTTCCTCAGCTTCACTCTTAAGCCGCCCTACTCCGGGTGGCAGGGAATCGCTGAGCTTGCGGCTGAGCTCGTCTATCAATCGTAAATCAATCATGGCTATGCCTTTTGGGTCATGTATTTGCCTTGCTACCTCATTATGCTCACATTAAAGTCAGTGATTCTAGCGGCTACCGGAAACCATTCGATGAAATTGATTGTTGCAATTATCAAGCCCTTCAAACTGGACGATGTCCGGGATGCCATTGCTGAAGCTGGAATTCAGGGTATGACTGTTACCGAAGTTCGTGGTTTCGGTCGGCAAAAAGGCCATACCGAGTTGTACCGAGGCGCCGAATACGTGGTGGATTTTCTGCCCAAACTGAAACTGGAAGTGGCCGTGCCGGATGATCGTGTGGATGCCGTAGTCGAAGCCATTGCCGATGCAGCTGCTTCTGGCCGAATTGGCGATGGCAAGATATTTGTTCAACCACTGGAGCGGGCTGTGCGTATCCGTACCGGTGAAGAAGGGGACGAAGCGCTCTAGCAAGACGATCAAGCGTGAAACCATTTCATTGCTGAATACGTCTATTGTCAGTATTGGATTAGGATTTATGACTGAGAAGCACTCATTCCTGTCAGCCATGCTGGGCGAACTGAGCCGGCGCAAGGTATTGAGCACCATGGGTGCCTATGCCGTGGCGGTGTTCGTGCTGCTGCAGTTGATGGATGCCGCGGTGGAGCCGCTGCGCTTGCCAGACTGGCTACCGACCCTGGTAGTGATTATCCTGATATTGGGTTTCCCACTGGTTTTTCTGCTGGCCTGGCAGTTTGAATTAACCCCTGAAGGAGTGAAGAAAGCCAGCCCCGCGGGATTGCTCAGCAAGCGCCAGTCCATGGCCGTATTCGGATCTACCCTGCTGGCTACCTTTGGCTTGGGTTACGGGTTTTACATTTATTACGCCGGCGTGCTTGTCGATGAAAATCCCACCGTGGTGGTCGAGCGCACTTTTTCTGCACCCGCCAACTCAATTGCGGTACTGCCGTTTACTGACCTGTCTGCCAGTGGCGACCAGGCTTACTTTTCCGATGGGGTGGCTGAGGAAATCCTCAACCTGCTGGCCCAGGTCAAAGGCCTGCATGTGGCGGCACGGACTTCTTCCTTCGCGTTTCGCGACCAGCAGCACGATATTCGCGAAATCGGCCAAATGCTGAATGTCAGTACCGTTCTGGAAGGCAGCATACGCACCGCCGATAACCGCGTTCGCCTGACCGCTCAGCTGATCAATGTGGCAGATGGCTATCACATCTGGTCGCAATCATTCGATCGGGAAATCGGTGACCTGTTTACCATTCAAGATGAAATCGCCAGCGATATCGCTGCAGCCCTGGTCGATTCTTTCGCTGGTTTGGCACAACCATCGAGCGGCAAGACAGACAACCTGGCCGCAGCCAATGCCTATCGCACCGGACGTTTGCATTGGTGGCGTCGCACCCCGGCTGAGCTGGAAAAAGCGCTGGGCTTTTTCGCTGAAGCCTTGCAGCATGACTCGGCTTTTGCGCCAGCTTATGCCGGGCTGGCTGACAGCTGGCTGCTGATGGGCTTGTACGGCAACATCTCACAACCGGAATCGATTGAAAAAGCCCAGCCCATGATCGAAAAGGCCCTGGCTATAGACCCACGCTCGGCCGAAGCTTTTGCCGCTTTGGGCCTGGCGCGTTGGCAGATTGGCCAGTACGATTCAGCTGAATCAGCTTTCCTGCGGGCACTGGAGCTGAATGACAATTACATTCCGGCGCAGCTGTGGCTGGCAGGCGTGTTGGGCGAGTTGGGCCGCTTTCCGGAAGAGCAAAGGGTATTGGAGCATGCCCTGACGCTGGATCCGCTGAACGAATTGCTGGTGATTAATTACGCCGAGAATCTGCGCATACGAGGCGAAACAGACAAGGCTTTGCAGCTGTTGACCCAGCAAGTGAAAATGCGACCTGATTCCACGGTGTTGCTGCGATCTTTTGCGCAACATCAATTCTTTGTTGGCAACCTGGTTGAAGCCTGGCAACTGTCGCGCCGTTCGCACATGCTGGAGCCGGGCAACCCGGCGGATCTGGCAGCCTTTGCCAAGACCTGGATGGCGCTGGGTGCTTATGACGAAGCGGACCAGCTGTTACAGCAAGGAATGGCAGAGGCGGGCAATAATCAGAAAGTGCTGAGCACTTATTGGATGAACCTGTTGGTGACCGGGCGATTGGAAGAAGCCGAGCGTCTGGTGCGTGAAATGATTGCCCATTCTGGTCCGCAGCCACCCGAATCGTTGCGGCGCGGTTTCCAGATGCGGTTGGCTTTACTGGCATTGGCCCGCCAGGACTGGCCGGGTGCCGAGGCCCAACTGGCCGCCAACCTGGAAGGCAATGACGCACCGGGTTATCACATGGACCGGATTTTTGCCCTGAGCCTGGCCGCATATACCGCGACCAAACTGGGGGATTCCAAGCTGGCTGACAGCCGCTTGCAGACAGCGGAACGGGAATTGCAGCGAGCACGACTCAACGGCGTTAATGATGCGGATATTTTCTATTCAGAGGCTGCTTTGAAGGCTATGCGGGGCAAGAATCAAGCAGCTGTGGCCGGTCTGGAACAGGCTTATGAGCGGGGTTTTCGCGAGAAGTGGTTGCTGGATATGGACTGGCGCCTGGAACTTCTGCGCAATGAGGAGAATTTCATCGCTCTCAAAACCCGCATAGAACAGGACCTGGAACGCAGCGTGGCCGAAATCCAGAATAACCTGGTAGCCTCGCTCTAGATAGTCAGCAATTCTTGTGCGCTTTTCGCAGCAGCATGGCCAGCGAAGCAGAAAAGGCCCTGGGTGCAGCGATAGAGGATTCCAGGAAAGTGGTGTTGGACGTCATTGCCAGTCTGGATTGAAGCCAGCGGGTCACACTCCGGCGAAACGAGCGGCATCACCAATCCAGCGCTGTACCAGCTTTTTGGCCTGGACCGGGCTTTCTTCCAGCAGTCGGCTAGCCGCTTCCGGAATGCGCTCTAACAAATCCTGATCACGTGCCAGGTCGGCCACGCGGAATTGCATCAGGCCAGTCTGGCGGGTGCCCAGCACTTCGCCCGGGCCACGCAATTCCAGGTCTTTTTCGGCAATCCGAAAGCCATCGCTGGTTTCCCGCAGGATATTCAAACGCTCCCGCGCCATAGGCCCGGCATTGGGGTCGTACAACAGTACACAGGAAGATTGTTGGCTGCCGCGGCCCACGCGTCCGCGCAATTGGTGTAGCTGTGCGAGCCCAAGCCGCTCGGCGTTTTCAATGATCATCAGGGATGCATTGGGCACATCCACGCCGACTTCGATCACGGTGGTGGCAACCAGCAGCTGCAGATCGCCATCCTTGAAATGCTGCATCACTGTTTGCTTTTCTACCGCTTT
>JBBKVS010000291.1:0-3398 GCA_037968555.1 Lysobacterales bacterium
GTGCCATTGAGCTGAACGGCCCCTGCGCGAATTTCCTGTTCCAGGGCACGGCGTGAACCCAGTCCAGCGGCTGCCATGACTTTGTGCATCCGGGCTGGCTGTGGCTTGAGCTCCTCAACAGGGGTGTCGGCGACATTAACGCCGGAGGCCTGGCCTCTGGGCGGCTTGCGAGCTCTGCGTGGTTTGCCTTGCTGAGCGGGTGGCTGCTTGCTTGATTGGCCTGAGTCTGCCGCTTGGTCACGCCTGGCCTGGCGTTGATCCGGGCGCTTGCGTCTATCGGGCTTGCCCGCTTTGCCTGGCTTGGCTGTGCCAGTTGATTCGTGGCTGGATGATTCAGAGCGTTTTTTCATTGTCTTCTACAATATTTCCATCACGATTGTCTTCGACATCTACGTCGTCACCGCCGGTTTCAACATCATCGTCGTCTGCTGATTCACTACCCGCTTTGGCTGCCTCCTGCACTACAGGCTCAGCAACACCAGCCTTATTTTCTGCATCAGCTTCAACTTCCTGGGTGGGTTCAGTCGAATCTTCGTCAGCTTCAACGCTGTTGGCCGCTGCGCTGGTATCGAAATCAAATTCAGGTTCGAGATTGGCCATATCGCGGATTTCAGCCAGGGTAGGCAGGTCATCCAGGCTGGTGAGATCAAAATAATCCAGGAATGCCCGGGTGGTGCCAAACAGGGCCGGTTTGCCCGGCACGTCGCGGTGACCCACCACTCGTATCCATTCCCGTTCCTGCAGTGTGCGGATGATATTGGAGCTCACTGATACGCCGCGAACTTCTTCGATTTCTCCGCGGGTGATGGGTTGGCGATAGGCAATCAGCGATAGCGTTTCCAGTAGTGCGCGGGAATAGCGTTGCGGTTTTTCTTCCCACAGCCGTGAAATCCACGGCATCAGTTCAGCGCGGGTCTTCAAACGGTAGCCCGAAGCCACTTCCTTGAGTTCTATGCCGCGACCCTGCAAGTCTGCGGCCAACTCATCCAGTGCCCGGGTGATTTCGCTGGCGGATGGGGCCTCTTTGGCATCAAACACCGAGGCCAGGCGGACCATGCTAAGCGGCTCGCCGGCGGCCAGCAATACAGCCTCCAGTATGTGTTTCAGTTCCGGCGGTGAAGATAATGCGGTTTGCGACATGTTCTTGTACTACTCCTGAAAATCTCTTGGAAAGCCTGATTTACTCAGAGCTTCATCAATCCTCTATCGGTGCTTCAGCGCCGGGGCGCTTGATATAAATCTGGCCAAATGGCTTGTGTTGCAGTAAATCCACCAGCCGTTCACGCAATAATTCCATTAATGCCAGGAAAGTAACTACCACGCCCATGCGGCCCTCTTCGAGTGTGAACAGGTTAGGGAATTCGATATAAGGTTCCTTGCCGAGGCGATCGATGATGGCTGACATGCGTTCCCGCACCGACAGCGCTTCCGATTGGATATGATGGCGAGTGAACAACTCGGCCCGGCTCAGCACATCGCGCAGGGCCCGCAGCATGTCCTGCAATTCAATTTCGGGTGGTACACGGATTACCTGACGATCCTCGACCAGGGCCTGCAAAACCACGAAATCCCGCTCTTCGCGCGGCAGCTCTTCCATATCTTCGGCAGCCTGCTTGAAGCGTTCATATTCCTGCAAACGCCGCACCAGTTCAGCACGCGGATCGTCTTCCTCACCGTCTTCGGCCTTGGGCCGTGGCAGCAGCAAGCGTGACTTGATTTCAGCCAGTATGGCGGCCATCACCAGGTATTCGGCAGCCAGCTCAAACTGCAACTCACGCAACAGGTCAATGTAGCTGATGTACTGCCGCGTGATTTCGGCAATCGGGATATCCAGTATGTCCAGGTTCTGCCGGCGGATCAGGTATAGCAACAGATCCAGCGGACCTTCAAATGCATCCAGTATGACTTCAAGTGCGTCCGGTGGTATGTACAGGTCCTGTGGTAACTGGGTGAAAGGCTGGCCTTGCACAATGGCAAAAGGCATTTCCTTCTGCTGCACAGTCTGCGCAGATTCCGGTTCTGGCGTGATTTCGGTGCTGATGGATTCCAAAGGATTTCCTGGCGACGCAGCGGAGGCGTTCAAAAGTCTAACACGCCCCGACCCTGGCGCAGGATCACCGGCGCGGAGTCAGTCATATCGATTACGGTTGAGGGTTCCAGCGGGCAATGGCCGGCATCAACAAACAGGTCCAACATGCCGTGAACGGCTTCAAACAGATCCTCGGTGTCGAGTATTTCCTCGTCCTGCTCAGGCATGATCAAGGAAGAGCTGAGCAAGGGTTCATCCATGGCCAGTAACAAAGCCTGGGCTACTGGGTGGTCGGGTATGCGTATGCCTATGGTGCGGCGCTTTTTCTGCTGGGCCCACTTAGGTACCTGGTTAGTAGCCGGCAATATGAAGGTGAATGGTCCCGGCGTTAACTGGCGTATGTAGCGATAGGCCCAATTGGCTACTTGCGCCAGCTGGCCCACGTCCGACAGGTCCCGGCAGCAATAGGTGAAATTATGGTTCTGGTTGAGCTCGCGCAAGCGGATCACACGCTCCTGGGCCCGACGATTGTTAGCCCGCCAACCCAGGGTATAGCCCGAGTCAGTGGGGTAGGCAATCAGCCCGCCACGTACCAGCACGGCCACCATGTGGTCGATATGTCGGGGATTGGGCCCTTGGGCCCGGATTTCCAGTCGTTCGCTCATGTTTTTATCGTGATCCAGGGCCTGTGCCGGGCATACGCTGGGGCATTACCGCCTTTCAGCTTATATTTGTTGTACATGCAACGGGGCATTCTAATGCAGGCTGGTCCCGGGCAACAGTTGCAGCTCACTAATATATGGCGGCAGGGCAACAACTGACTTGTGCCTTGCCGCGCCGCCTCTTAAGCTGCATGGCAGCAAGCAGTCAGCATTTGCAGCATTAATTAAGGAAATCATGAACATGTGGTATGTCATATATTCTCAGGACAAGGAAAACGCTTTGCCCCAGCGCTTGCAGGCCCGCTCGGCTCACCTGGCGCGCTTGCAGGACTTGTTGTCACAGGGGCGACTGTTGCTGGCAGGACCCAGGCCGGCCATAGATGCGGCCGATCCGGGACCAGCCGGTTTTCTGGGTTCGCTGGTAGTAGCACGCTTTGAGTCTTTAGTGGATGCGCAGGCTTGGGCCGATGCCGATCCCTACGTGGCTGCCGGGGTCTACCAGCGGGTCGAGGTCAGCCCCTTCAACCGGGTTTTACCGGCATGAGCCCTACGCCTGAACTGACGGCTAAACGCATCGATAGCATGCACCGACGGCTTAAGGAAGCTTTGCAGCCGGATTTGTTGGAGATCATCGATGAAAGCCACCACCACGTCGGTCACGCCGGCGCCCGTGATGGGCGCGGGCATTTTCGCTTGCATATCGTCAG
>JBBKVS010000292.1:0-10581 GCA_037968555.1 Lysobacterales bacterium
ACAGTACGGCCTGGCCGGGTGGTGTGGTGCGAGGCCAGGTCCAATAAATCAGAATGATCTGGGTACTTAATAAAATTTTGATGCAGACGGGGCAGATCAAATTTAATTTGCCCCGTCCCCTTTTTTGGGGGCTGCCAGCCACGTTGGACGAATTCAAAGTTAATCTTTGATCAATCTGCGCCAAATAAGCGGGTAAACGCAAGCGTGAAGGCACTATCGACCTCGTTAACCTGCTCGGCCCAGAAGCCCTGAAAGTAAGTGCCTGAGAACAGGTGCTTCTCGTTAAAGTAATAGTCAAAGCCAAGCCCGAGATTAGCGTAACGGTGTCTGAGCAGGCGGTCGTGGTTGTACCACTCCTCGGTGTCGAAGTCCTCCGGATAGTTGCCGTAAGTGGGGTCGTCAGTGAAACTCCAGGGCATGAGCAAGCCATTGCGGAGATATTTCACCGAGACAAAAACATTCAGGGACAAACGTGGTTGAAACCAATAACCACCGGACAGGTAGGCCAGCCAGTAATCCACGTTGATATCGAGCGGTTCCTCGGAAAACACGTAGGCGAGGTTGCCGCTGAAATACCAGTCGGAAAAATACGGGATGTAACTGACATCCACGCCCACCGGAATATTCCACAGGTTAGCGCCAATGGCAGCTTTGCCGTAATAAGGGTAATTATCGGTGGGAGCGCCGTAGGCAATGTACGGAGATACCGTCAGGGCCGGGCCGTCGATGGCCGTGTAACGAGTACCGACGACGAGATCCTGAAATCCGCCGTGATACTCGCCGTCGTCGATGAAGCGTTTGTCAGACGGAACGAAATCAACCCACCATGGGTCGTTGGGGTTGTGCGGGTCGCCGTCGGGTGCCGCGCCTAGTGGGTTGCCTCTGAATCGCTTTTGAACGTAAGGCAAAGCGCTGAACACCGTCCAGCGTTCGGAGAGTGCGTAGTCACCAGACACCAGGCCGACGTGCGAATAGGAGGTAGAAAAATTGGTCTCGGTGTTAGCGTCGTGGAAGTTACCCGTGCTGATGTATTGGTACTCGATTCGCAGGCTGGCGTCGCCTTTTTCCCCGCCTTGGGCCATCGTGACCAGCGAAAGGCCGGCCAAAAGGAGGGGCAGTGGCCACCAGCGGACGGATAATTCGTGTCGGGACATGATGGCTGGGAGCATGCCCTGAGCCCACATCGCTCTAGCGCTTTGTGATCACTAGGAAGCTTTGCTTTTCAGTGTCTTGTGAATGGCCTTGAGATAATCCTTGATCTCGTCCCGGTCCGCCAACATCACTTCGTCGTAGGACCGTTCTGCAATTTTCGCTTCCTCTTTGTTCAGCGCGACCGGCAAATACGTGGCCGTGATCCCCGTCGTTCCAAATGTGGACTCAATAGCATTGTGTTCGCCGTAAGGTGCAATGATCACGTCGTAATGGCTGTTCTGCATCCTGAGGGACAGGTCGATCTCGCTTTCAACCAGCTCGACTGAATGCCCGGATTCGCTCAGGGCCTCGGCCAGCTGTCTGGCGCCTTCTGTTGGCCCGTACACGAGCACGCTACCGGGAAGAGGAGCAGAGTAGACGCGGTAGGAGATGCCCTTGCCTACGCGATACAGGCTGTCGCCGCAGGCCCAGGTGTTAGCACTCAGAATGCCAAAGATCAGAGTCAGAACAGCCGTACCGATACTTTTCATCGCGTTGCCCTCATACGCACCAAGCATTGACTCTCAAATATCTATATAGCACAGGGATTGGTAACCTGCAATTGCAAGAACAAAACCACTTTGTGTATGCATCACAAAAGCCTCACAATCCACCTGAGACGATGCTGGTAACTTGATTTCTGAGCTGGCCTGGTGCTCGATGTGCACGAAAACGGGTACCACGAGCACAAGCCAGTTGATCACTCATTCACAATCCCCGCGTGTCCTGCTCACGCAGGGCGCCAACTCCAGGCACTTGTCGTAGCAGGATTCAACGACCTGAAGGAGAGACTGGAATGTCCGCCACTTCCTCGCTGTATACAAAACTCGTTGCTGCGTTGAACGCCGAAGTACAGGGCCAGGTGGTTGATCAGACCTCTGCGGACTACGCAACGGCACGTCGCGTGTGGAATGCTGCTGTCGATGAAAAACCTGCCGTGATCGTGGTCTGCAGGGATGCCGACGAGGTCAGCACGGTATTGCGAATTGCAGTCCAGCATGGGGCAAAAGTGACCGTCCGTGGCGGCGGGCACAATGTCGCCGGTCGATCGTTACATGCTGGCGCCGTGGTGATAGATCTGGCGAGCTTGCGTGCCGTGAGTGTGAACCCTGCAGCGCGCATCGCAACGGTTCAGGGCGGCGCCCTGTGGGCCGACGTGGACGAAGCGACAGCCGTGGAAGGACTGGCGACCCCAGGGGGTATCGTCTCGACAACTGGAGTCGGTGGATTGACACTGGGCGGTGGAACCGGCTGGTTGATGCGGCGTTATGGATTGGCATGTGACAACCTCGTCGGCGCCAGCGTGGTACTCGCTGACGGACGACAGGTGCGCGCTACTGCCGCGGAGCACGCCGATCTGTTCTGGGGGCTCCGCGGTGGGACAGGGGTTCCGGGCGTTGTGACCAGTTTTGATTTTCAACTGCACCCGCTGCGTGAAGTCGTGGCTGGTCTGCGTATTTTTCCGGCCAAGGATACTCAAGCGGTGCTGGAACAGTTCCGTGACTTCTGCGTGGATGTGCCGGATGAGTTCTGCAGTCTGGTGGTTATCACGCGTTCTCCACCATTGCCATTCCTGGACCCGGTCTGGCATGGCCAGCCGGTGGCCATTCTCGCCATGTGCTGGTGTGGCGAGCCGGCCGCGGCGGCTGGGGTATTCGGGTCACTCCCCGCGAGTGACGGAATGCTGGCTGAAATGCTGGCGCCCATGCCTTACGTCGCTTGGCAAAAGATGCAGGATCCCGCTGCACCCGCGGGCCGCTACAACTACTGGAAAACGGCCAGTTTTGCGGCGCTCGATGCCGAGGTCATCGAGGTACTCGCGGCCGCCGCCATGGATTTGCCCACAGCGCAATCGGAAATCCACGTGCAACACATGGGCGGCGCCGTCGCGCGGGTGGCGAACGACGAAACTGCATTCGCACAGCGCGACGTGGCTTTTTTTGTCAATCTCATTGGCGTGACTTCGACTGCAGAGGAAAAGTCGGCCATGCAGCAGCGGGTGCGCGCACTTTATGAGCAATTTGCCGGTAAAGCATTGGCGGCTCGCCTGCCGAATTTCAGGGATCGTGATGATACGGAAACGAGGTCTGGCGTTGCTGTGCATTCCAGTCGCCTGGCTGCCCTGCGGCAAACCTACGACCCTGACGGCGTCTTCATGCAAACCTGGCTCACCTAGACACCAGGTCACATTTCAATCTGCGGCTACACCGGCGGAAATCTGCTGCATTATTCCAATCGTCAGGTTGATGGCGTCTTCATTGCGCATTGCCCGGCCGGTTGCTATCTGGAATTCGTAGGCCTCGCTGCCAAGTCCCAGTTGCGCCACCTCGACTGCCCGTTCATGAGGCGCAATCCAGAAATTAATCAGCGAAATGTCAGTTTGTTCTCGGATGCGCATTGCCGCACCCAATAGTTGTGCCGCCTCTTCCAGGCGACCCAGCCTGGCCAGCAGGTAAGCACAGGCTTCAATAAATCCCCCGGAGCCGCGCAGATTGTTGTATTCCACGGCGGGTTTTGCACCGTTTAACAGGTGTGCGGCTGCAACTTCCACCCGGTCCATCAGAAACAGCGCCAGGCCCAGATAAGTATGGATAAAGTGATGCTGGTGGGGATCCGGGCCTAGATTTCGGGCAGCCCGCAGCGCTTCGATGGCGGCTGGCGCATCTTGCCGAGCAAGATGTATCCAGCCGCGGGCAAGGCCCGCCAGCCCCAGCAACAGATCATCTTCAAGTCCGGCCGCCAGAGTGGCAGCGGCGTTTCCTGCCCGCTCAGCTTCGTCGACCTCTCCTGCATTGGCAAAGCACATAGCCAGGTATGCCTGGGCACAGGCTTCGGTCCAGGAGTCACCAAAAGCGCGCGCCTCATCCGCTGCCGAACTCAACACCGGGGCAACTTTTCGGCGAGTTTTGGTGGTGAACAGTAAATTCACTCCGTAGCCAAGCATTGCCCGGGCGTGCTCGGGTGATTGCTGTCCATCAGCGTTGCTCAGGGCGACTTCATACAGCCGCAAAGCGAAGTGGTAGTTGCCTCGCCCTCTCCAGTAAAGCATCAGCGAGCCAGCAATCGCCATCGCTGGCAAGCGGCCCTCGACGAATGAAGATGCGTATCCGATCGCGCTGCGGATGTTGGCGTCCTCGTGCATCAGCTGCGGGAGGCGCTCGCGCACCTGGCCAGAGTGAATGTCAGCATCAATCGATAGCGCCAGGTGCCTGACATAGGCGAGGTGCGCGTCTCTGGCCAAGCGCTCCTCACCCGATTCCGCGAGGCGCTGGAGGGCAAACTCGCGCACGGTTTCCAGCAGCACGTAGCGTGGCGGTGCCAGGCTGGTGTTGACCGAGACCAGCGATTTTTTCACCAGCCCACCCAGCAGGTCTACAGCCAGCGGCGGATCGTGACCGAGAACCCCGGCGACGTCGATGGCTCCCTCGACCATCCAGCCGCGCATGAAAACGGCCAGCCAATGAAGTAATCGACGTTCCGCGACAGACAGCAGTTGGTAACTCCACTCTAGCAGTGCCAAAAGGTTACGGTGACGTGGATCACGACCAGAAAGGTCGCTATCGAGAAAACGAAATCGTTGCTCCAGCCTCTCCAGCACCTGGCCAGCCGAGAGGACTGCAAAGCGTGCCGCCGCCAGTTCGATGGCCAAAGGCATACCGTCAAGCCGGGTGCAAATTTCTACAACCGTTGCGGAATTCGCCGGAGTGAGATCGAATCCGGGCTGCACCTCGCAGGCGCGTTCACATAACAGCGCAACTGCCGGTGCACCAGCAATGTGTGCAAGCCCGCGCTCGCCCGCCAGTTCCTCCCTTAACTCGGGCAAGGCTAGCGGGGGTATCCGCAGGAGTTGTTCACCCAAGAAGCCGAGCGGTTGTTGTGAAGTGCTGAGCACTTTCAATTCGTCCGTGCTTCGCAGCAAGGTCAATACCAAGGATCCGACAGCGGGTGCGATCCGGTCGCAGTTGTCCAGTAGCAGCAGCGCGCGTCGGCCAGCCAGCAGAGGCGGGAGACTGGCCAGCAATTCAGCTTCTTCGGCCGGTTGAACAAAAAGGGCCAATGCCAGGGCACGCAGCCACTCATGGGCGTCATGCAGCGCTGCGAGATCGAAAAACCAGACACCATCTGGATAGGCAGCGGCATGCTGGCGACCGAACTCAAGCGCACATTGGGTTTTGCCCATGCCGCCGGTTCCCAGCACGGTTACGCCGCGGTGTTCATCCAGCAGTGAACGAATCTGCCCGAGTTCCCGTTCCCGCCCGATAAGCGTCTGTACGCGAGCCGGCAAGCGGGCGTTCGACGGTGGTCCGAAACGTGCTTTCAGTTCAGTTGCTTCAAGTGACAGTGGCTCGACAGGACCAATGTAGCGATAGCCGGCACCATGAACCGTTTCGATGTAGCGCGGTTCGTTAGCATCATCACCAAAGGCGCGGCGGGCCAAAGCAATGACCCGATTGAGGGTAGAAGGTGTAACGAAGCGGTGACCCCAGACTGTGTCCAGCAGTTCATCACGGGTGACCAGTGCTGCCGGGCGATCCAGCAATTGCAGGATGACGGCGAAGACCTTCGCCTCCAGGATGATCTCGATGTCATCCTGGCTGAATCGTCGATCATCAGAATCGACTTTGAAAGCCCCGCATCGGTACCTGGCGGACTTCACCTTGCCACTCCACTCCTATCAGCGACGTCAGGGCAGATGTAATATTTTCAACAAGCGGGTCGCCGCCCTCGGCAGGCCTTCCCAAGAGTATAGCGGCAGATGCGTGACTCCGACCTTGTGCCGGCCAAAATAAATTGTAACAACGTCAATTCAAAAGGGAGTGGATCCGTGTACTGACGCGAACCCCAAAAAAGCTGGTCTAAATTTCCTGTCCACGTGTAGCGTGGTTTCGTTAAAAATGATCAGGGGCTTGCTGTTCTGCAAGCCCCACTCCATCCAATAACCGCTTCCGCTTATTGGTTGGCTGCCGCTAATTTGGCTTCGTAATCACGACAATCGTAGCCTGCCGTTTCCAGCGAAAAGAGTCTCTGCAGCGTGACTTCACCGCTGGCCAGGTAGGGATGAATAAGCCCTGGATATTCGTAGCGAATGCGCAGGTGGTTACAGTCGTCAGCTCCCAATATCCGAATTGTACCCACTATGGCCCGCCCCGTTGCACTGCCACTCATAAAGTGGCCACCAGTGACCATCAACATAGAAATGGTAGCCTGGTAGGTTGCTGGCCCAAAGTTGGCTGAGCCGGTCAGCCACATCGGGTTGCCGTCGTTATCAAAGGTATAGTGCGCCAGGAATAGCACCAGTAGTTCTGTGTGCTCGCCGGAGAAGGCAGATGGTTTCTGCGGCAAACTGGAAACTGCCAGGTTAAACCCTTGATCGGCGGCGCCGGGCACCACCCAAAGACCGGACAAGCGACCCGAAAGCGGCAGCTTCTCCGGCGTATCGGAAAAGAGTTCGGCGGTTGACGGCACATGAAAAATTCCCACTGTATAGTCTGACTCATACCGCAGGATCAGCTTGAATTCGCCGTTGTACTGGCTGGCTGTGAGAACCTTGTCGCCTTCTTCCCGTTTCGGGAAATTGTCCAGCAGGAAGTGCGAGCCCTGTAAAGCACCCCAGTTCGTTCTTTGAACTTGTGGCCTCAGTAAAATCCGACCGCGATCTGCTTGGTAATTCTCACCCCACAAATTCGGCTGCTCAGCCAGGTTCATAGAGATCCGCTCCCCGGAAGGCAATTCAACTTCCGCAGTGGGTAGCTCAATTCGGGCAGCACGGTCTTTCAGGAGTGTTTCGGGCAAAACAAACTGCAGCCAGACCAGTGAGCGATCCCGAGTCGGGCAATTGACACGAAAAATCTTGAATCCAACATTTATCTTCTCGGTGCGGTTTTCACCATCAATTTTGATATCTCGAATCACTTCAAAATCTCCATCCCAAAAATTGTTGGCGTAACCACGATAACCGACATACGAAAACGGCCCTGGCACATTGGCGCAACCAGGCGGATAGGGCTGGTAGGGATTGCTCACATAGCTGGATTCGGCCAGAACCGACGTGCTGCCTAGCAAGCATATTAAAGCACACAGAAGGTTTCTCATGGCTGCGTCCCCCGCGTTGAAATGGCAACAAGATCCGCCAGGCGGGCGTCGTAATCCCGGCAAGGGAAACCGGCAATTTCCAGCGCAAATATTCGTTGCAGGGTTTGTGTACCTGCACCCAATCCGAGATTATTGAGTTCATAATCCATGCGGATGTTGTTACAACTGTTGGCCTTCAGTCGCACAGTTCCCGCAAAACTCCGATGTGCAGACTCAGGAGACATGAAATGGCCATTACTGATATACACCAATGAAATCAGAGCTTCGGTTGCTCCGGGCTGGAATTCGGCTGCACCTGTCAGCCAAAGCATTTGACTCTGGGCATCAAAGGTATACCAGGACAGGAATACCAGCAGTGGAGCAGACTCGGGCCTGGCTTCAAACTCAGGGCGGCCAACCAGGCTGGAAATTGACAACATCAGCCCTTGATCGTCCGCTCCAACTACCGCCCAATTACCGGACAGTCTGCCATTGAGTTCCATAGTCTGGCCGGTATTCAAAACCAGCTCGGTGGGCGGTATATTGATGAAGATATTTGCAGAGCCGTTATGCAGTCTTAATCCAACGTGATCATTGTACCGAGGGGCGGATATAGCGCGACTGGGAAACCAAGGCGAGACATCCTCCTCCCCCTCCCAATGCAATGGTGGAGCGGCAACGTCCAATACGTAAACCCATCGGTATTGGCTAGCGTCATACATGCCATCGGTGAAATCACCAATAACCCGAATCACCTCTCTGTTTTCGTTGCCGCTGAAGCCCCAGGAATTCGGCTCAGTGGCCAGTGTCATGGGAAAAATATCTGCTTCATCGAGCAGCTCATCACCCAAGGCCACAACCTCAGGAAGGACAAATTGCCGATCATCCGGTAATGCGTCATGCGGAATCGAGAATTCCATCAGGATTACCGAACGATTGGATTCGGCACAAAGCATGCGGTACACCGTCAGGTCCATGGGTATCAGTTTTTCGGCGGAATAGGCATGGGCAAGCAATACCCTGTCGGACCAGACTTCAACCACATTCGGATTGGCCAAGGTCTGCTGCATCCGCGGCGTTGTGATGCAACCTGGCGGATAGGGCGAATACGGGTTTGCAAAGTAATAAGGACTGGCAAAAGCAGTCATGCAAAAAAACGTCAGGAAAATGCTCAATGCAAACTTCATGATAAGGCCCTCCAGTAAGTAAGTAAGGAAGAACTAAAGCCCGCAGATCACGCAGTTCACCAGTAACTTCAGAAACCACTGGCTCAATCGACTCCTGCTTTCGCGTATACGGCGAGTGGGAATGGCTCGTTAATCACACTATCAGCAACAGGACTGAGGGTTTGTGAGGTTTTTGTGATGCCCTGCCCTGCAATGCACTCGGCACTGAATCCATAAGCTAATCTGAGACCACTCGACGCTCTCGAGTTATCAGGCGGTTCACATGTGCAAAGGAGATTTTTCAATGAACTCACTACCGCGAATAAGTTTTAATTCGTCCTTTTACAGGCTTTCTCAATCGTCCACTCTGCTTCCGGTATCGAAACGCTGCTGCCACGCAGATGTCCCCGTAGGAGCGACTGATCCGGGCTGGCGACCTCTATTGGCATTGGTTCTCCTGCTAATTGCTACCGGGCCGGCCTGGTCGGCGCCGGAAATCATCGTCAGTAATGCCGACGAGCTTTACCAGGCGGTTAACGACCCTTTGAATGCGGGCACTACAATCTTGCTGGAACCAGGCCTCTACATGCTTTCGGTCAATGGTCAAGGCGGCGTAGCACGCCCCAATGGAGGGCGCGTTGAATTGCAGGAAAATATGTCGTTAGCAGGCATCGGCCCGTCGAATTCCGATGTTGTTATTGACGCGGCAAACCTGCCTGTCAGCTCATTCCAGGGGGGTGGGCCACCTTTGACCGGTGCTGTCAGGCTGGGTAGAGGCAGCAATTCCCTGGAATGGCTGACGGTGCGAAACGCCGTTGCCGGCACTGCTGGCATCGAAGTAGACCTGATCTGGGACGCCAAGACATCGGCGAGAATTTCCCATGTCCGGTCGACCGGGAATCCCCGCGGCCTGGACATACGGAACATTGGCCCGGCTGCCGCTGGCCATGTCATTGAAGCTGAAATTCGCGACAGCGAGTTCTTCGACAATACTACGGGATTGGCAGAGGGCATCCGGATCGGCAACTACAACGGTGCTCACGGAGCCAGCGTGATTGTTACCATGAGCGGCACGCGCAGTCACCACAATGAAATAGGCCTGTTGGTTGCGAACAACCGGGTCAACGGCTCCAGTCTTACCGTGTTTTCGTCCGGCAACCGCTTCTATGAGAACGGAGCGGGTACTGTGCTTCTTGGTGGCGTTGGTACAAACGCCAGTGTCACCACGGGAAATCGAATTTCATTCGAGGCACACGGAACCCACTTCGTGGACAACCAGGGTTTTTCAAAATTGGAAGTCGGCGGGCTGACCGTGATTGGTGGAGAGAATGTGTTCATGCCCAATGGTGTGGTGGACAATGTGGTTTCGGTCCGGCTTTGGGGCTGCAAAATGTCCAACAATCAAGTCTTTGAAATCGGTGTTTTCGGCGCACGCTCGGTTCCGCAATCCCTCGGTGTACCCGGTGCAGGAAACAGGGCCATCGTAGAAATTCGCGGCGCTGGCAAGAAGCCGGTTGTCGAAATCGTGGAAGACAGCTTGCCATTCGAGCTGAATGGCACGAATGAGGCGGTGATCATTCGCCACTAGGGCGAATTTTAAGAAACGAATTTTAAGACACCCACTGATAGTCCTTCGCGGTTCCTGTGACGAAGTGAAGTATTTAAAAGTGAAGAAACAAAAATGGCAGCCCAAACAGGCTGCCATTTTTGTAAAACCCCCAGGAGTAAATCTAAGGATGGAATGATTCAGAGCTTCCCTGATTCAATCTGCAGAATCAGCGTCATTATCGCCAGCGGCAAGTGAAAATCCCTAAGTCCTAAAATTGTATCGGTAGGCATCATCAATTGAATAGCGGCACACTGGCCAACATCGACCGGTGGGAGTCCAAGCGTGAGCCGGGCATTTATCAGGAACCGAAACGCCAATTTTGTTACATGGAAAGGACCTTGACCCAGACCGACAATCGGCCCCAAAGGTCGGCAGGCCATTGCTGCTGCGGGTACACTCGCACATTCGGTGAGGGAGGAGCTGGGAAGTGTTCAAACGCGTACTGAAAAACAAGGACGTGATGGCCCTGGCTTTTGGCGCCATGATTGGCTGGGGCTGGGTGGTGCTGACCGGGGGCTGGATACAGACAGCCGGTTCACTGGG
>JBBKVS010000293.1:0-3336 GCA_037968555.1 Lysobacterales bacterium
GCTCTGCGGCCACACCCTGCCCTTCCAGTTCAGCGCTTACCGCCTGCGCTCGATAGCGTGCCAGGGTTCCAAGCGCGGCCTGTGGGATATCCGCATAGTCCACCAACAACTCAAACAAGGCTGCATAGTAGGCGGCAACATCGCCTTCGGGTATCACCCCGTGGTCAACATCTGCCTGGCCAAAATGATCGGTGAAAGCGGACAATACTTTGGCGGGCAGCCGGCGACGGGCAAATTCATCGATCACCGAATGAACTACGGGGTCGTTAAAGTCGGGCGGCTGCGAGCCGCTCTGAAAAGCCAGTTCTGCGGCAGATGCCAGTGCAATGTGTGTACGAACCTGCTCCGTCTGCAAGGCTTTCCTGTCGATCAGCGGGTCAAACACTCCAGCCATTTCTATGCCCAGCCCTGGCCTTTGCAAAAGTGCATCCGCCAGTACCTTCAGGATTTCAGAACTGTCGTCTGTGAGTTCTGCACTGCCAGCGGCAAACTCAACTTGCGCCAGGTCCAATTCCTCACGGCCCATTTGCCTGGCCAGGCCCATAAAGGGCCGCTCGGCCAGGCTGGCCAGATAAGGCAGAATGGGTGCTTGCAGCCATGTTTTCAGATTGATTCTTTCTGTTCCTGCGAGCTTTTCCTCAGTAAACTCCAGCTTCACTTCAGACTGCGGGTTCTGCAGCAAAGCCAATAACCAGTTGGAGTCCAAATCCAAAGTCAGCCGCTTTGGCGGGCCGGCATCAGGCAATACCCTCACCTGCTGCAGACTGATATTTTCCTGCATGCTCACGCCGGCATCGGTCTGAGTTGCAATAAATCGTAGCTGCATGGATCCAGCTGCCACCTCGCCCGACAGATGTTCTTGCATAAAATTCTGTGCCAGGCTGGCGGCAGGATTTTCCAGCTGCAGTTCCAATTGTGAGTAGGCAGCTTCGGCGTTTTGTGCAGCAAAGCCCAGCCACCGCAGTTCGCCCCGGGTATCCACACTACCACTGGAAGAAAAGCGCAGCTCGGCCTGTTCAGTTTGGGGGTAGAATTTTCCTTCTGCCTGATAGCTAAGGCCGGTGACTGACTGCAGTTCCAGATCAATATCCAGCGCAATATCCTGGCTTCGAACACCCGGCGATCTGTCTCTAGTAGCCAGGGGTTTTGCTGGAGTCGCAAGTACAATTCTGGCCGATGCAAATGACATTTCATGACCCAGTTCCAAGCTACCTTGTGCTAAGAAAGAATCCATCCGAAAAGCGGCCAGCCGGGCATCAGCACTTAGCAGTTGGATTCCGTCCGTAGCAGCCACCAGTGTGGCTTCAAAACTGGCCTGTACGGGATAGATCGCTGCGCACAGCAGTTCATTCAATAGACATTTTGCCGCTGAATCTGCACTCAGCTGGCTGTCAGCCAAATCAATCAGCAGGGCATCAGACTGGCTTGTTGTCTTGAAGGCGCCCTCAGCCTGGACCTCGACAGACGCATCTGCCAATGTCTGCGGGTGCAGGAATTTCCTTTGCTGAGGGTTTGTGCCCCTTAACTGAAAGCGCCCCGTGCTGCTCAAAGCGACAGGGTCCAATAGTCCTTGCAACTTGATCTCATGCTGCTCGGCTGTCGAAAAATCCAGGCTGAACTCTCGCACGCCTGCGGCATTTAATTTGCCGGATTTCCAAAACACTTTGTCCAGCAGAACGAACTCTGTTCCGGGTGTTTGTTCATCAACCAGCATTAAGCGACCCGCATCCAGGCGCCAATGAGAGATCGTTATAAAATTCGAACCGGCAGCCTCGCCGTGACTGCTTTGCCATTGTTGCCACAAGCTCACAAAGGGATAGCGCCCGGATTGCATGGCAGCACCGCGGTCATCAATGATCAATACCGGAGCCTGTATTTGCATTTCTGATATAGCCATTTTCAGGCGCCAGAAATTAAAACGCAGATGAATGGCATCGGCAGTCATTACCACATCAGGAAACAGTCCCTGCTCTGCTGCGCCTGATCGCACCTGGCTGAGCTGTGCCGTCCAGGTAATGGGATCAAACTGCAATTTCTCAAAGCGCAATTCCCGGCCCAGCTGGTCCCCTATGTATTGCTCCAGACGGGGCTGCAGTAGGGGCGGCACAGCAAAGTATGCCAACAGCAAATAGATTGCTACCAGAGCCAGGCTGAACCAGAAGGGCTTGTTTTTGAGCATGTTGTGAACTTCGTTTCCCACCGGCGATCATACAGTGCATGTATGCTGTTTTTAGTGGTGCCGCTACAAACACCTGCGTCGCATGCACCCAAGTGACAATCTACACCTTAGTCTTGTACAGCGTTATGATGGTTCATCAGCGCAACAAATCCTATGAAAAAGTGAGCGAGTCATGCACGAGAGCAAACACATTTCAAGACGCGGCATTCAGAAAGGAATAGCAGTTACTGGTATGCAATGGCTACTGGCTGGTGCTGCCATCCTGCTTCTGGTGCTGGCTTATTGGTATTTCGCATCAGGCCCCGGCTCCAAGGGGAGCGTTGACATGCCACCCCCCACATCCAAAGAAGCCGTCCCGGAAACAGCCAGAGAAGTCATCCATGAGCAGCAGCAGGAAGAAGCACCCGATTATGCTGCAGCCCTGGAACAGGCACGCAGCTTGCGCGCCGAAGGCAAATTGGCTGATGCCCAACTGCTGTATTTCTTTGCGGCCCGCGGTGGCGACACAGCGGCGGCTTTTGAGCTGGCCGAACAGTATGACCCCCTGCACTTTGATGCCAGCACCAGCCTGATGGAAAAACCCGACCCCTTCCAGGCTTTCAAATGGTACCAGCAAGCCTCACAAGCTGGTGACGCGCAGGCTACAGTACGCCTTGAAGAACTTCATGACTGGGCCCTTCAGGCCGCCGACAACGGCGACCTGGAAGCAGAGCAGCTGTTGCTGCAATGGAATTAAATATGAGCAGTATCCAAAACACACACCTGGCCGGAAACCTGGCCAGCTTCAATAATGGCCCGAGCATGAATTTCCTGAATGCTCGCCTGGCAGGCATCATGATTGCTTGTTTGTTGATGACGTTTACCGCGACTGTGACGGCGCAGAATGCTCGCCCACTGATCATGGAAGGCAAAGAGACCCTGTTCCAGCGGGTGATCGCCATCCCGGGCGCAATGCTCAGGGAGAATGCGGCCAAGACAGCAAAATCCGCTGGGGATGTCTCGCCCTTTACGGTGTTCTACGTCTACCAACGCATCAGCAACGAATCGGGCGACTGGCTCCAGGTCGGCTACGACAGTGATGGCAGCACCGATGGCTGGCTGGCTGCTGGCGCAGCTATCGATTGGAACCAGGCACTTACCGTCAGCTTCAAGGATCC
>JBBKVS010000294.1:0-5262 GCA_037968555.1 Lysobacterales bacterium
ACCGCTTCCGCCAATTTCACCCGTGATGTCTACCAGCGTTTCTACAATCCGGAAATTAGCCAGCAACGCATGCTGCGCCTGGGCATGCTGGCCTCCCTGTGTTTCGGTCTCTTATCAGCACTGCTGGCCTGGAAGATGCAGGATGTACTGGACATTTTGGCACTGGCCTTCACCTTGAATTCGGCCGCCGTGATCCTGCCCACGCTTGCGGCCGTCTACGCCTGGCGAGTGGATTCGGGCACAGCCTTCTGGAGCATTTGCATGTCCTTCGCCACGATTTTGATCTGGTATGCCTGTGCGTCACTTGATGTAGCGCCGATATTCACTCTGGAGCCGCTGTGGCCTGGCCTGCTGGTGGCCGTAGTCAGCTTCGTTGGCCTGGCCTGGCGTAATCGTCGCATGGAGGCGGTGACTGCATGAACGTCACTTTTGATGACGCGCCACCACCCGGCCATATTAATTTCGGGGTTGGTCAACCCTCAGCGGATTTGCTGCCGGTCAAGCTGATTGAAACTGCCAGCGCGGACTTTCTGCGCTCGGCCCAGCCTTTTGAATTCAACTATGGCGAGCGTCAGGGCGACCGACGTTTTCGCGAAGTACTGGCTGATTTTCTCAGCCGGAATTATGGCCAACCGGCGCGGGCCGAATCCTTGCTGGTCACGGGTGGAAATTCGCAGGCTCTGTCTTTTGTCTCTACCCAGTTGACCCGCCCCGGCGACACGGTCTTTGTCGAGGAACCCAGCTACTTTCTGGCTTTCAACATCCTGCGCGATCACGGCCTGATCCTGGTCGGTATAGCCTGTGATGAAAACGGCATGATCATCGATGAGCTGGAAGCAGCGCTACAGCAGCATAAACCCAGACTGGTCTACACCATTCCCAGTTATCACAACCCCGGCGGCCACAGCCTGAAGACGGAACGGCGCCAGCGACTGGTTGAGCTGAGCCTGGAACATGAGTTTGTGATTGCTGCGGACGAGGTTTATCAGCTGCTGCATTACTACGATCCGCCACCCATATCATTCGGCAGCCTGGCCGAACAACAGGGCGACGCCGGCAGCATCGTTTCCATGGGTTCGTTTTCGAAAATCCTGGCGCCGGGTTTGCGACTGGGCTGGATACAAAGCTCGACAAATCTGATCAAGCGATTAATGGCCAATGGCGTGGTCAGCAGCGGTGGCTCCTTGAGCCACTTCAGCTCGCAGGTGGTACGTCACGCCATCCAACTGGGTTTGCAGGATCAACACCTGCAGTTTTTACGCCAGGCCTACCGCAGCCGGGTAGACGCCATGGACCTGGCCTTGAGCGAACAGCTGGGTGATGTGGCGCGCTGGCAAAAGCCGCAGGGCGGTTATTTCTTCTGGCTGGAAATGCCCGAAGGCTTTGATGCGGTGGCCATGCGCCAGCAAGCGCCTTCATTCAGGACCGGCTTCCAGGCTGGTAGTGTTTTTTCCAGCCAGGGGCAATTCAGCAATTTCATTCGTCTGAGTTTTGCCCATTACAATGAAGAGCAGATAGTTGAGGGAATTGAGCGCCTGTACAAACTGATCACGCATTCGGGTGGCTAAGTGAAGGGCTTGGCCTTGTGGTTCCCGGATAGCGACTCCGTCGCTTCCGGGACGGTGGGATAATCGCTATGCGATTTCCGGGAGAAGGTGAGCCCCGGTACGGGGCGAGAAGCTGGCCTGGGCCATTTTGCACAGGATGTGCACAGATCGTGAAGCACATCGATGTGCGAGAACGAACCGGTGGGATATTTGATACGGCAAGCAGACTGTTCGATACTGGTTTGCATGAACACAAAGGAAATCGAATCCATCCGCAGGGCTTTGCTGCAGCGCAAGGCAGAGCTGGAAGAATTTGGCGAAGCCTCGAAAGCCGGTAGCGAAGTGGTCGAGCTGGACCAGACCAGAATGGGGCGCTTGTCCCGTATGGATGCCATGCAGGCACAGCAGATGTCCCTGGAACTGGTTCGCCGCAGTCAGCTTGAATTGCGCCAGGTAGAAGGAGCGCTGCGGCGCCTGGAGCAGGACGACTATGGAATGTGCAAGGACTGCGGCGAGGCCATTAGCATAGGCCGACTGCAGGTTAATCCAAGCGCGACTTCCTGTATCAACTGTGCATAAAAGGCCAGGACCTACTGTGGCCCTGGCCTGTCGATATCCTGAGTAAGTCCTTGTTCCAGAATCAGCATGCCGACACGCGCTGGCATTCTTTCCTGGGGTCCTTCGGTAAGTCTCTGGCTCAACTCGAAACTATCAAGTTTGATGTCAGCAGAGCCCTGAGCAGGTCATAGAGTCAGTCAACAACCCAAAAGTCTATTCGCCCGCATCGATTTCAAACCCGCCTTCAGTGTAGATGCGATTGCCGCCTGCTTCGCGGGCACCCACCTCGAATTTGAACTCCGTATAACCATCGGCCACGTACTCAGCCAGGAATTCCTCCGGTACTTCAAAACTGGTCTGGCCGGGTGGCAACAGGACATTGAGCGTACGTTTGGGTTCAGGGATTTCATCTGCATCGGGTTCGATGGTCAGCTCCCAGGCCACTACGGTTACCGTGGCCGGATCGGGAATGATGCCGAGATCAACCAGGGTCTGGTCATGGCAACTCTCTCCCAGGTCAGTTCCCGCAGCCCATTCGACAAGTACTTCATCGATTTCGAATTCAGCGTCTTCCATGGCAGAAGCATCCGGTGCTGCCGGAATGTCATGGGTCAGTTCAGCGGAGCCTGCCATGTGGATGCCTTCATTGCTTTTACCACTCAGCGGATAGTCGCCTTCCGGGAAGCGTGCCAGGAACACGGCCAGCGGTACAACTTCTCCATCAGGCTCTTCCGGATCAACCGTACAGACCGGTTCTGCGCTTTCGAAAAATTTCTCGGTCAGGCCCTGGGTTTTCAATCTGCCTTTAGCCTGATCCTTCAGGAGCAGATGGCCATCAGTGTCGCGCATTGTTACTTCGTGCCAGGCATCGGCATCGATCAGGGCGTGGAAGCCTGCATCACCATCGGATGAATTGATTTCGATATAGACATTACTTTTGGAGAACTCTGCTGTTTCTTTGGCCTGCGCCAGGCCAGCAACGGAACAGCACAACACACAGGCAAGCATTAAAGCAGGTGATGATCGAACCTGTCCGGACTGATTGGAACTACCTGGTAACTGGTGAGACATCGTATTTACTCCTTTCATCGGGAAAACCGGAAACTTCACGCCATCGGCACGCAACAGGTGCCCAGGGTGTTTGTCGGGTTAGACGGTGAAGTGACTCAAAATCAATCGGCGGGAGTGCGGGTAATCGTTTGGCGTGATATAAATCAGGCCATGAGTTTTGTGCGCAAATCTTTCCCTGTCGGCCCTTTGCAATGCAATTGCACGGTACTGGGCGATACTGAAACCGGCGTGGGATATGTGTTCGATCCGGGCGGCAATGCTGATCGCATTATGGCCACCGTAAGAGAGCTGGGTTTGAAAATTGTCGGCCTGGTGCATACCCATGCACACCTGGATCATTTCCTGGCTGCAGGCGAAATTCGTCGCCAGACCGGCGCGCCCATTTGGCTGCACCGCGAAGATGAGTGGTTATGGCAAGCGTTGGAGCAGCAATGCCAGGCCTTTGGCGTGCCGTTTACACCGCAGCCCGATCCGGACCATTGGCTGGAAGATGAACAGGTACTGGAATGTGGCGGCAGCTGCATTCACACACCCGGACACACACCCGGCTCCAGCAGTTTCTATTTTGCCGATCACAAGTTACTCATTGCCGGCGACACCCTGTTCCTGGGTTCCGTCGGGCGCACGGATTTCCCAGGCGGTGATCAGAAACTGTTACAAGCCTCGATCCAGCAACGCCTTTATAAACTGGATGAATCTGCCGCCGTGGTTACCGGCCACGGCCCGGAAACCAGCATAGGCCACGAGATGCGCCACAATGCTTTTGTGCGAGCCCATTGAGTGAACACACAAGCCGAAACTGCGCTTTATGATCGTATATTCTGGCGCATCGTTCCATTCCTGTTCCTGAGTTACCTGGTTGCCTTCCTGGACCGTGTCAATGTTGGTTTCGCCAAGCTGCAGATGGCCGACCAGTTGGGCTTCAGTGATGCTGTTTATGGCTTGGGTGCCGGCATCTTTTTTATTGGCTATTTCCTGTTTGAAGTGCCCAGCAACCTCCTGCTGGAAAAATTCGGCGCCAAATGGTGGATAGCCCGCATCATGGTGACCTGGGGCATTATTTCCAGCTGCATGATGCTGGTCGAAACCGAGTTCTGGTTCTACACCTTGCGCTTTCTGCTTGGGGTCGCTGAAGCTGGCTTTTACCCCGGTATCATCCTGTATCTCACCTACTGGTTTCCGGAAGCGCAACGTTGCCGAATGATAGCCATCTTCATGGCTGCTATTGCCCTTTCGAACATGGTTGGAGGCCCGATTTCCGGCGGCATTATGCAGTGGATGGACGGGGTTAATGGCTGGCAAGGCTGGCAATGGCTGTTCCTGCTGGAAGGCCTGCCCGCGGTTATCATGGGCTTACTGGTGCTGGTGATTTTGGATAACGGCCCAGCCACTGCCAAATGGCTGAGCGATGAAGAAAAGGCTGTGGTGCTTCAGCATCTTGCCGAAGACGAAGAAATCAAAAAGGGCCGGGGCGTGAAACACGGCTTTAAAGATGTATTTTTCGATGGTCGGGTCTGGGCGCTGGCCTTTGTTTATCTTTGTACCGTATGCGGTTTTTATGCCATCAATTTCTGGATGCCTACCATCATCCAGGAATTCGGACTGGATCCTGGTAGTTATCTCGAAGTCGGCTTCCTGAGCGTTTTTCCCTGGGGTACGGCTGCCGTGGTGATGGTGCTGGTAGGCAGTCATTCTGACGAAACCGGTGAGCGCTGGTGGCATGCCATTATTCCCATTGTGGTTGCGGCAATCGGGTTATTGGGACTTGGGCTGGCGGGTCACCATGGGCTGACCTCGATGATCTGCCTGACCTTGATAACCTCCGGCCTGCTCAGCTTTATCAGCGTATTCTGGTCTTTCCCAGCCGCAATCCTCTCTGGCACGGCGGCGGCAGCCGGAATTGCCTTTATCAACTCCATAGGCAACCTGGGGGGCTATATCGGCCCGGAAATCATGGGCCGGGTGCGCATGGCCACCGACTCCAACGAGCTGGCTCTGATTGCCCTTAGCGCGGTCGTGTTGCTGGGTGCCGTGGTTATGCTGCTGATACGGCACAAGGCGCTGGCTGGACAAACATAGTTTCCTG
>JBBKVS010000295.1:0-4302 GCA_037968555.1 Lysobacterales bacterium
CAACTGATTCACTGGATTTGCTGGATGGTCTTGAGGGTCAATGACAGGCCATTCCGTTGATTCAATTTCGCGTGGATTTCGGCGGCAATGGAAAGCGCAATCGCTTCTGGCAATTCGGCACCGATATCCAGCCCCACCGGGCCATGCACACTATCCGCTGAACAAGCTGCCATTTCACACAGCTTGTTGCGCCGGGCTGCAGGACCCAGCACACCCAGATAAGAGAGGCTGCCCGGTTGTTGTTCATCGCCCAACAGGGGTGCCAATTGCCGTAAATATGCAGCATCGTTTTCCAGGTGATGAGCCATGATGATGGCGGCATTGATATCTGCCAGCTCAACGGCCAGGTGCAGTTGCTCAGGGCGGCTGACCAGAGTCTTGCAACCCAGCGCAAATCGATCTGGGTTGGCATATCCGGCGCGATGATCGACCACCTGGCATTCCCATCCCAGCTCGACAAACTGAGCCGCAACTGGAACGGCATCTGGCCCGGCGCCACATATCAAAATGCTGGGTAGGGGCAAAACCTGAATCAGCAGACAACCTTGCCCTGCTGCCCCGAATCGCCAATCGGGCCAGCCGCTGATAACCGATTGTCGGGCCAAATGAATCAGTCGTTCATCGCCAAAAGCCTCGTTTGCCCGGTTGATCAAAGCCAGCGCGCCCAGGGGCAAGGCGGCTTCTTCATCAGCCAGGCTCAGCGCCATGATGACCGGCTTGCGTGCAGCCAGTGAGCCCGCCAACCAGTCCAGCATGGCAAAGCCACTATCGCGATCAAGTTTTTGCAGCAACAGGTGAATAATGCCATCACAACCAATGCCCAGGCTCCACACCAGATCGTCGCCAGCATGCATATCGTAGGTCACTTTGTGTGTCTGCCCCGTGGCAAAAACTTCGTCAGCATGGTGCAGAAGATCACCTTCCAGACAGCCGCCCGAAATCATCCCGACGTAATCATGATTGCTGGAGATCAGCATCATTGCGCCGGTCTTGCGATAAGTAGAACCCTCGGTGCCGATGATGGTGACCAGCACCAGCGACTCATCGTCGCGGTGTTCAGCATGAAATTTCAGTAATGCTGCGGTGCCCAGGTGCATGTTTCTACCAGCTTGCTTGGTGAATAATTTTCGCTGAGCGTGATTCTACTCAATTGGGCGCATGGAGGCAGAGCTGGGTGCTGGAAACATTCTTAAGCCATGGCTTGTCTCAATTGGTCCAATATCGGCAAATTGCGAATCCGCACACCGGATGCGTTGAAGATGGCATTGGTCAGCGCCGGTGCCAGTGTGGGTATACCCATCTCACCCATGCCAGTGGGCGCATCACCATAAGGCAGGATATGGCACTCAACTTGTTTGGGCACGCCAGCCAGTCGCAACAAAGGGTAGTCATGGAAATTGCTTTGCTGGATTTGCCCGTCCTTGACGGTGATCTGCAAGTTCAGTGCGGTACTCAAACCATCCACGGTACCGCCCTGCAACTGTGCCTCAACGCCACGCGGGTTTACCACCAGGCCGCAATCCACCGCCGCAACAATGCGCTCGATGGCCAGTTCGCCTTGTTTGCTGACACTGACTTCCACGGCATGTGCAGCATAACCACCGAAAGTAAAGTGTGAAGCGATGCCCACTGCACGCCCATCGGGGCGCTTGCGGCTGTAATCAATTTCCTTAGCCACATGCTGCAACAAACGCGACAGACGCCAGGGATTGATAGTTGGCCCGCCATGCTGGCCATAAGGCAATTCGCGATTCTCGCCATACAAGGCCAGGCGCAAGGCCAACGGATCCTGGCCAGCGGCATGCGCTACTTCATCCAGGAAGGACTGCACCACAAAGGCATTGGCGGTATGGGCCGGTGCCCGCCAGGAACCGCGCGGAACACCGGATTGCACGGCCAGCCATTCGATACGCAGGTTGTCCACCAGGCCCGCCGGGAAGTCGTCAACATACATTTCTGCTTCGAACATTTTGTCGGCTTCAACACCGGGGCGACGATAGTATTTGCTGGTACTGGCCAGGCGATGCGTCCAACCAGTGATTTTGCCCTGCTCGTCAATCGCAGCTTTTAACTCGTGCATGCCGGATGGGCGATAAAAATCATTTTGCACATCGTCTTCACGGGTCCATACCAATTGGATGGGCAATCCACCCGCTTGTTTGGAAACCAGGGCTGCTTCGGCCACATAATCATTGGTCAAGCGCCGTCCAAAACCCCCACCTACACGCGTCATCTCAACGCTGATGTTTTCCCTGTCGATGCCAGTGACTTCGTTAACGGCACGACTGGCACCCGATGGCATCTGCGTGGGTGCAATGATGCGGGCCTGGTTTTCCTGCACATGCGCGAAACAGTTCTGTGGCTCCAGTGGGGCATGGTTGACATAGGGTTGTTGATAGCGGGCCTCGACCTGCTTGGCAGATGCGCTCAAGGCTGCATCCAGTTCACCGTCATTGCGCACCACCTGGCCCGGACTTGCGAGCAATTCATTGCACTGCTGCCAGAACGATTCCGTGCTTTCTTTGCTGTGCGGACCGCGGGTCCATTCAACCTGCAAAGCCTTGCGGCCCTGGAATGCTGCCCAGGTAGACTCGGCTACCACGGCCACGCCGTTGGCCAGGATAAAATAGGGCTCGCCCTCTTTAGGCCCTTCGATCTGGAATACATCCAGCACACCGGGCACGGCTCGCGCCGCTGTGTCATCCAGTTTGGCCACTGCACCATCAAGGTAAGGGCAACGCTCAATTGAGGCGTATTTCATGCCCGGTACATCGGTATCCAGGCCATATCGGGCTTTGCCCGTGACGATATCGCGGGCGTCGATCACGGGTTTGGGCTGGCCAACAATGCGGTAATCGCTGGCGGCTTTCATGGCGGGAGGATCTTCCGGTACCGGTAGTGCCGCTGCATCTGCAACCAGTTCGGAATACGCCAGTCTTTTGTCCAATGCATCACAGATGACGTAACCCGGTTCCGTTCGACACTGGCCCAACCCGGTCTGCCAACGATTAGCTGCCGCTTGAACCAGCTGGCGGCGGGCCGATGCACCCACTTCCCGCAGAAACGGCCAGGCCTCGATAATACTGGTGCTGCCTCCGGCACCCTGGCCACCGTATTTCCAGGTAAACCCGTCTGCTGTCTTGACGATGCCCAGTGGCATCTGTTCGACCTGTACCCGCGACCAATCCACATCCAGCTCTTCAGCAATCAACATGGGCAGCGCAGTCCGCACGCCCTGGCCCATCTCTGGCTGGGCAACACCAATGATCACATCGCCATTGGGCCGGATTTCCACAAAATAGCCGATCTTCTGAGTGCTGCTGGCCTGCGCATTTGCAGTCTGCATATTGATCAGTGGCCAACCCAGCATAAAGCCACCCGTGGCGGTCAAACCGCCGACCAGCAATCTTCGGCGGGACTGGCTCAGCGGCTGATCTTGTGTGTCCCGGGCGCGCATGTTCATGAGGCACCTCCAGCCTGCAACTCAACTGCGCGATGCACGGCTTTGCGGATTCGCACGTAGGTTCCGCAGCGGCAAATATTGCTCATGCTGCTGTCGATATCGGCATCAGTGGGTTGGGCAATGCGTCCCAGCAAATCGGCGGCGGCCATGATCTGCCCGGCCTGGCAATAACCGCATTGCGGCACATCTTCTTCCAGCCAGGCTTGCTGCACCACGTGCAGTTGCCGCTCACTGGGTGCCAGGCCTTCGATGGTGGTCACGGATTTACCGGCCAGGCTGGCAACCGGCGTGGTGCAGGAGCGCTGCACTTTGCCTTCGATGTGCACGGAACAGGCGCCACATTGGCCTATGCCACAGCCGAACTTGGAGCCTTTCAACCTGAGGTGATCGCGCAACACCCACAACAGCGGCGTCTGCTCATCACCGGCAAACTCTACGGCTGACCCATTAACCTGGAACGCTACCATCGCTACCTCCGCTGTGTTGTTTTTTGACGTTTGAACTCAGCGTGGATTATAGGCAACGCTATTTACCCTGCACTGCATGATGGGATCAGTGGAGATTATTTCCAGATAGGCTGATCGCTAATTTTCCACCTGGTGGTTTCTCTTTCTACTGATGTAGCCATCGACTGGTTCACGTGCCGTATGCGCCGTTCGAATTAAGCTGTAGGAGTAGCTCGATGGCTGAAGGTAACTCCGGCCCTAGGCTTTTGCGTTAATTAAAGCCCTCGGCTGGTATACGTACCGCATCCCCGAGTCCGCCGCCCTTCGGGTGCCCTCGCAGTAATGGGGCTGCGGCGGTCGGCCATACTCCTGTCCTGAGTCGGTCTGGCCTCT
>JBBKVS010000296.1:0-3219 GCA_037968555.1 Lysobacterales bacterium
CACGACCAATCGCAAAAATACTCGCTACGCACTGCTGCACGCTCCTTGTGTGAAGCCATGTCTTCTCTGCGCACACCGGATGAAGCCCAGGCGTTTCTGGATGACCTGTGTACACCCGCAGAATTTGAAGCCTTGATCGATCGCTGGCGTGTGGCGCAGTTGCTTGACCAGGGCAAACCGTATCGCGAGATCAGCGAACTCACGGAAGTCAGCGTGACCACCATAGGCCGGGTAGCACGGTTTATGGAGCTGGGCACGGGCGGCTACCGCGCGATGCTGGACCGCATGAAAGGGAAATCCCCGAAAGGACATACACCGTGACCCGCTTACGCATTGCCATACAGAAATCCGGACGATTGTCGGACAAATCACTCGACATACTCAAAAGTTGCGGCCTGCGATTTGCCCACAGCAAAGACAAACTGTTCTGGTACGGCCAGGATTTCCCGGTAGACCTGTTGCTGGTGCGCGACGATGACATACCGCGTATGTTGCTGGACGGCGTATGCGAGCTCGGCATTGTCGGTGAAAACATCGCCCAGGAAGTGATGCTGGAACGCAACGGCGGCTCCGGCCTGACTTGCCTCAGAACACTGGGTTTTGGTGGCTGCCGTTTGTCCATCGCGGTTCCGGAAGACATGGAAATCTCCAATGCAAACGAACTGAACGGCAAACGCATTGCCACCAGCTACCCCGAGTTGACCCGCTCATTGCTTGCAGCAAAAGGCGTTGAAACGCGCATCGTCGAATTATCCGGCTCGGTGGAAATTGCACCTGGCCTGGGAACTGCAGATGCCATCGCTGACCTGGTTTCTACCGGCTCGACCTTACGCGCCAACCATCTGCGTGAATTGGAAGTGTTATTTACCAGCCAGGCTGCACTCTACCGCCACGACCTGCCTTTATCTGAGGAAAAGCGAACCTTGCTGAATCGCCTGCTGTCCCGCCTCGAAGGTGTTCTGCAGGCTGCCGAAAGCAAATACGTCATGCTGCATGCACCTCGTGAAGCCCTGGAAAGAATCACCGCATTGCTGCCCGGAGTTGAACATCCATCCATCATGCCGCTGGAAGGTTCGGACCGCATCGCCATCCACGCCGTCTGCGTGGAAACACTGTTCTGGGAGCATCTGGAAGCGCTGAAAGCCGAAGGCGCCTCGGCCATTCTGGTGTTACCGGTGGAGAAGATGCTGGCATGAGCCGCTATGGATTAAAACCCATCGTTTGGTCTGGACTGAGTGCGAAGGAACAACAGCGATTGCTCGCCCGTCCAGCATTGGATACCGGTGCGCGCAGGCAAGTGGTGACCAACATCCTCAGTGAAGTTCGTAGTGGCAGCGATGCCGCAGTGCAGGCTTTGACGCAGCGCTTTGACGGCGTTACAACACCGAGCTACAGCTACGATGCTGCGGCCATGAAAGCAGCGCTGCAGACGATTGCTCCTGAGCTATGCCAGGCGTTGCAAGATGCTGCCGCCCGCATCCGGGCATTTCACCAGGCCGATGTTCCTGCAGATACCGAGATCGAAACCGCTCCCGGTTTGCGTTGCAGTGTGGTCTACAGATCTCTTCAAACAGTGGGTCTGTATGTTCCCGGTGGCAGCGCGCCACTGGTTTCCACGGTGCTGATGCTGGCGATTCCGGCACAGATCGCGGGCTGCAAAAAAGTCATCATCTGTTCTCCACCCAATGCACAAGGCCAGGTACCCGCCGAAATTCTGGCCGCCGCTTCGCTGTGTGGTGTCAGTCAGGTTTTCTGCTGTGGTGGCGCCCAAGCCATTGCGGCCATGGCCTACGGTACGGAACAGATACCACGCTGTTTCAAGATTTTCGGCCCCGGCAACGCCTGGGTGACCGAAGCCAAACAGCAGGTTTCACAGGACCCGGCCGGTGCGGCCATTGATATGCCCGCCGGTCCATCCGAAGTACTGGTGATCGCCGACGCGGCCGCATTGCAGGGCAATGGAGCGGAATTCATCGCCTGGGATTTGCTGTCGCAGGCCGAACACGGACCGGATTCACAAGTGCTGTTGCTCACTGACAGCATCGAATTGGCGCAAGCCGTGATCGAACAAGTGGACAAACTGGCTCCCACTTCGCCGCGTGCAGCCATCCTCAATCAGTCCTTGCGCAGCAGCCGCATTATCCTGACCGTTGATCTGGATGAGGCCCTGCAAGTGGCCGAAAGCTATGCACCCGAACACCTGATCCTGAATACCGCCAATGCGCGTGAACAGGCTCAACAGGTACGCCAGGCCGGTTCCGTTTTTATCGGCCGCTGGACACCCGAATCGCTGGGTGATTATTGCTCAGGCCCCAATCATGTGCTGCCCACTTACGGTTGGGCACGATCGCATGGCGCCTTAGGCGTGACCGATTTCCTGCGCCGCATGACCCTGCAGGAAGCCAGCGCGACTGCCCTGCAAGCAGTGGGTCCCTGCGCTGAAATCCTCGCTGCTTTTGAAGGCCTGGACGCACACCGCATGGCGGTCAGCGCTCGTTTACAGCAAATCGCCGTTGAGCAGGAACAGCACGCATGAACATTGCAGATCTGGCTCGACCGGAAATTGTGGCCATGAAGCCCTACTCCTCGGCTCGCCTGGAAGCACCCGGCCGCGGCATTCTGCTGAATGCCAATGAATCGCCCTGGAGTTTGCTGGGTGAGGAACAGGCCAGCCTCAGCATCAATCGTTATCCGGAACCTCAGCCTGAAATACTGGTTGAAGAACTGGCCAATCTGTACGGAGTGGCGCATGAGCAGGTGTTGGTCACCCGAGGCAGCGATGAAGGCATAGACCTGTTGACTCGCGTGTTCTGTCGCGCAGGGCAAGACGCCATTCTGCATTGCCCTCCCACCTTCGGCATGTATCGCATTGCAGCCCAATCGCAAGGCGCAGCCGTGGTGGAGGTACGCCGCAGTGTGGAATCGGGTTTTGCACTGGACCCTGAGCAGCTGATCGCAACCATATTGAGTGATGATCGGATTCGCCTGGTGTTTCTGACCTCACCGAATAACCCCACCGGTGATGGCATTGCGCGCGAAGTTTTACTGCGTGTATTGGACGCCGCAACAGGCCGCGCAATGGTAGTGGTGGACGAGGCCTATGCCGAATTCAGCAGTGCAGCCTCAGCCTGCGAACTGATTGCACAATACCCACAACTGGTGGTGCTGCGGACTTTGTCCAAGGCCTGGGCGGCTGCGGGCTTGCGTTGCGGCAGTGTG
>JBBKVS010000297.1:0-6143 GCA_037968555.1 Lysobacterales bacterium
ACGGCAGCGGTATTGGTGCTGATTGCTACCTTTATCGCGGTGATCCGTTTAAGGGAACCCGCCCCGGCTGCGCATCACAGCAGTGGCGGAATCAGCTTGTGGGCCATGGTCAAGCGGACTGATCTCTTGCGCCTGTTCCTGGTGGCCTTTGCTTCCTTCTTCGTGTTCTCTTCGGTATTCAACTTCCTGCCCTTCTATCTGGCCGCACCACCCTTATCCGTGCCCGTGCAATGGATCACCGCACTCTATCTGAGCTATGTGCTGGGCATACTGGTTGGGCCGTTGGCCGGCAGGATCAGCAACATTTGGGGCAGTGGCGCCACCATGGCCGCTGGCGTAGTGCTGATCGCCGCAGGCCTGCTGCTTTCAACCATTGAATCCATGTGGGCAGTGGGCATTGCACTGGCAGTCCTGTGTACCGGCTACTTCGGCGTGCATGCCTCAGCCGTAGGCGCAGTCAATCAAAGCCTGGACTCGGGCCGCGGCCGCGCCAACGCCCTGTATGTGTTGTTCTATTACGTGGGTGGCTGGAGTGGTATCACCGGCTCCGGCATAGCCTACTCAAAGGGCGGTTGGGGTGGGGTGGTTACGCTGTGTCTGGTGATGTTGCTGATACCGCTGTATTGCGGCGTTGCACACCAGCGGAGCAGGCGACTTCCAAATTGATAACCAATAAAAGGGTCAGAGCCCTTTGTTAAGTTGATCTGGCTAATTTGACCCAAGCCAAACAGAGATTGTGTGATGGACAATGAGTGGGATGAATATGCACAGGATTGGGACGGTGATGAAACCGCGGTGCGCTATGCAAAAGAAGCATTTAACGCTCTTTCAAAGTTGGTCAATGTAGCGGGTGCGAAGCTGCTGGATTTTGGTTGCGGTACTGGGCTGCTCACTGAGAGATTATCACCACTGGCCAATCATATTGTCGCCCTGGATACCTCATCTAAAATGCTGGCTGTGTTAAGCGGCAAAAATTTTCCCAATGTAACGACAATCAATGAACCCCTGTCTGTTGAGTTGATTGCAGCGCATTCATCATTCCGTAAAGGCTTTGATGTGGTTGTTGCTTCGTCGGTGTGCGGATTCCTGCCTGATTACGAGGCAACGCTGTCTTTAGTCAAATCACTGCTTGATCCAGCGGGAACGTTTGTACAATGGGATTGGCTGTCCCAAGGTGAGGAATCAGATTTTGGTCTGAGCGAAGCAAGAGTCATTTCCGCTTATAAGCAATCGGGAATGTCATTGGTGGCCTTAACTCAACCCTTTTCAATTTCTGCTGGTGGCAATGTCATGCCGGTGCTGATGGGTGTGGCAAGAAATGAATGAATCGAAATGGCCTCGCCAGAGGGGTTGCAGATGCAGAAGCGTGCATAACCGTCGCGTGATCAATATTCTCTGACCACCAGGACTAAGGGAAACAATTCAATGAATCACATCGTGTTAATGGTCATCAGCGCCACCATCATCGCGCTGCTTGGAACCGCACACCTGGTCTTTACGTTCAGGGGTCCCAATCTCTTTCCGCGCGATCGTGACTTGCGCTCTGCTATGGAAAAAGTTCATCCCGTAATTTCCACCCAAACCACCATGTGGCGAACCTGGATCGGCTTCAATGCCAGCCACAGCATGGGCGCGATCATGTTTGGGTACTTTTACGGCTATCTCGCGTTGGCCCATCCGGGCGTACTGTTCAACTCCATGCCTTTGTTGGTGTTCGGCCTGGTCACTCTGCTGGCCTACCTGGTGCTCGCAAAAGTGTACTGGTTTATCTCGCCGTTATTGGGCATCAGCATTTCCCTGGTCTGCTATGTGCTGAGTATGGTGTTGTCTCGAGCTTGATGTATCGCTCAGGCTAGCGCCAGCAATCGGTTTGCCCGACTCTCATGCGGCAAATCCTTACAATTTTTAAGTTCAATGCTGGCAGTAACCGTACTGCGGCTGTGCTAAATTTTTTTCTTTATGAAAATCTCTGCAGCTGAAGCACAGTAGTAAATTGAAGTTAGCTGAGCTTGACTCCTCCGAACTCCAATTCAGTCTTTCAAGTCGTTCAAATTATTGGCTATCGACGAAGATTATCCGACATTGACAAATATACGCAAACTACGTAGTGTTCTATGGTGAAAGCCGTCTTTGTCGAGTTGCCGGCATTTGCGAAATGGCGACCTCGCTATTTGAACGATGACCAATTCCGAATGTTGCAGCAGCAGTTGATGGAAAACCCTGAAGTGGGTGATGTTATCCCCGCTGCAGGCGGTGTAAGAAAGATGCGTTTCGCTGATTCGCGTAGAGCTAAGGGAAAACGCGGCGGCTTGCGAGTCATCTATTTCTGGTGGCAGGGAGGTCCGGAGTTCTGGCTATTCACGCTGTATGGCAAAGATGAATTGAACGATCTGACTCCCGATGAGCGTAAGGCCATTGGGAAGCGCGTAAAGGCAGAGATTTCTGCCAGGAGTTGAGGACATGGCGAAACGAAATTTGTTTTCAGAAATTGAAGAAGGACTGGATGCCATTAATGAGCAACGGGCGGGTAAACGCACGCTTCGTACTCATAAAGTTGAGCGCGAACCGGTTCCTGAGATTTTACCCGAGCAGCTGATAGCGTTACGTCACAAGCTCAATTTGTCGCGGCCTGTTTTTGCCGACTACCTCAGAACAAAAGACCGCACGCTTGAAAATTGGGAGCAGGGCCGCGCAAAGCCAAATGCTCAGGCGACTTTGCTGATTCACCTGGTAGCTAAGTATCCAGATACGGTGAAGCGTTTGGCTTCGATTTGAGGCAATTCTTGAGTTGGCATGATCGAAAATTGACGTCATAACGTTATGGCATTCAAGTTGTACCTATGACCACATCACTGAAAAGAGCAACCGTTTACCTTGATCCGGCCTTACACAGAACGCTGCGTGTGAAGGCCGCCGAAACGGATCGGTCGTTGTCGGATATCGTCAATTGGCAACATCTGATCAGTGGTGTCTGTTGGGCCCGGACTAAAGCGTGATCTTGTTCATTACCCCAAGATAGGGCTGGCGGTACGATCTGCAATTGAGTGATAATCGAAAGTAGTGAACAAGCGCTTCGGCAATCCATTGCGTACATTCATCCCTGTTTTTTGCTATCGCTATTCGCAGGCCCCTAATCTTCGACCATCGGGCACCACGGGTGGGAGATTCATTAGGAGTCGGTTATGCAGCGGTTTTGTCTGTCAATCAGTGCTATTCGTTCATACGTCAAGAGCTTTTCCCTGCTGACATTGCTGGCTTGTATGGCCACGCAGACAGCTCTCGCTGGAACGCCCGTTTCTCTTGACGACTTTGTGACCACCTGGTTCACCAATTTCCAGGGTGTGTCTGGAGGCACCTCAATCACAGTGCCGATGATAGGTGGCCCTTATGACGTTGATTGGAACAACGATGGGACCTTTGATCAAACGGTGGTTTCCGGGCCGGTGACACATGATTTTGGTGTGATCGGCACTTATACCATCAGAATCCGCGGCAGCTACACTTCGATTGCGTTTAATAATTCTGTCAACAGCGACAAGCTGAAACTGCTTGACATCACGCAGTGGGGACGGGGTTCATGGCAGTCCATGAGTGGGGCTTTTTATGGTGCGAATAACCTCGTGGTAAGCGCCACCGATACTCCGGATTTCTCTGCCGTCACCAGTATGTATCACATGTTCGGTACAGAGGAGACGAGCAATGCGCTTCTTAACCCGAATACCACTGACTGGGATACGGGCAATGTTACCGATATGTCATACATGTTTTACAACACCAAAGTGGCCACACCGGACACCAGCAACTGGATCACCGACAACGTAACCAACATGTCAAACATGTTCAACGGATCTATAAAGGCCAATCCGGTTACCAGCAACTGGAACACATCGAAAGTCACCAACATGTCCTCCATGTTCCGGGACGCCAAGCTGGCGATTCCGGATACCAGTGGATGGATTACCGATGAGGTTACTACGATGACACGGATGTTCCAGAATGCTGTAAAGGCCACACCGGATGCCACCAACTGGAATACCGAAAAAGTCACTGACATGTCCTTCATGTTTTTGGGTGCCTCCGATGCTAACCCGGATGTCAGTGGATGGAATACGGGAATGGTTAGCAATATGACTTACATGTTCCAGGGCGCCTGGGATTTTGACCGGAATATCGGTTCCTGGGACGTGACTGCACTGGTGAATGCCGCGGAAATGTTTGGAGATCCCGGGATCTCCATGGCTAATTATGAAAGCCTGCTTACGGGCTGGAACGCTCAGGAGCTGCAAACCGGGGTGGTATTCAGCGGCGGAACCTCAGTCTACTGTTCGGCCAATGCAACGGCGGCCAGGGCTAACATGGAGGCTGCGGATAGCTGGGATATCACCGATGGGGGCAGGGCATGTCCATCCTTTAATGTGGGCGGTGAAGTCAGCGGCCTGCTGGGTTCCGGACTGGTGTTGCAGAAAAACCCCGGTGCCGATGACCTGCCAATAGCTGCCGATGGTCCTTTTACCTTCAGCGTTGAAGATCAAAGCGCCTATAGCATCATGGTATCGACCCAACCGACCAGTCCGCCACAGACCTGCTCGGTGCTCAACGGTGAGGGCACTGTGGATGGCGCGCTGGTCGACAACGTTTTGGTCAACTGCGTCATCAACGACCCCATATTTGACAATGGTTTCGAAGATCCGCCGCTGCTGGTTTTCGTGACTTCTGTTGCCTACTCGGGCAGCGGCTTGGGTTCACTCGCGAATGCCGACTCCATCTGCAATACGCTGGCGTCAGACGCTGGCTTGCCGGGTAGTTATGCTGCCTGGTTGTCGACCCGTACTCCCGCAGTCAATGCCAAAGACCGTATCGGCAATCATGAATGGGTGAGAGTGGACGGCGCTGCGGTTGCCGATAGCCTGGCCGATCTCACCGACGGAACCATCCAGAACCCCATCAATATTGACGAGAATGGCGTTGCTACAGGCGCCACCAACGTCTGGACTGCAACGGGTGGTAATGGAAATTTTGCCGGCGCTGCTGCTGAAGTCTGTTGGTCGCCCAGTGGGCAAGGTGCATTGCGGGGTAATCCAAACGCGACCACAGATGGTATTTGGTCAGCTGAGGGTGGATGGTTGGGCCAATGCAGCCCTTCGTATCCGATTTATTGCTTCGGCTTATAAGGCAAGACGGCAGGTGGGTAATGCTCAGGCATTGGGTTCCGCCGGCTGAGTAGCTGTGTTTGAACTGAAAGTCCTAGTGTTCATCCCCCGGCAACGCATTCCAGTTCAGAATTGCGTTCCAGACCAGCCGATGTTCGGCGCGATTCATATCCCGGTGAATGCCATTGAAGTTGTAAGTGATGATGTGCCCATCCCCGGTGGGCGTAGCGATGATCGCCGGGTGGCCTGTGAGTTCGCTCTCGCCACGCATACCGCCGCTGATCACCATATCGTCTGCGCCACCCCAGGTCATGACCACGTGCCGTTCATCTTCTGGCCCGGACAGACAGGAAGTGCAGTAGGCCATGGTCAGCCATCGGCGTGGTGTTTCGTAAACCGGCAGGTTGGTGCGAAACACGGAAGTCTCCGCGCTGTAGCCATAAGCCAGAGGGTGTTCGGGCTGAGTGAAGGTGGTGCGCAGCACAGCACCCGGCGTATACACAGCTGAGTTTTTCACTCGCGGTACACTGGCAACCAGACCACCTTCCAGGGCAAGTGCAGTACCGGTTCCCAGCGTCAACAGCACACCACCAGCACGGACAAATTTCTGCAACTCGGCGAGGCCGGCATAGCCCGGGCCGCCGGTGATGTCGTCGGATGCAACCGGCTGGCCCAGACTGGGGAACTCTTCCGTGGCGCGATATGGAATGGGCCCGTTGGTGGCGGCAATACCGTGAATCTGGCCACTCAGCTCCAGCCGTGAAAATGGCCCGTACAGAATCACATCTACCTGATCTTTCAGCCCACCGGCGCGCAGGTCTTCATCCCGCAGATAGGTGTAGGGAATTCCTTCGCGGTCAAAGATAAAACGTATCCAGCCCATCATGTCGGTATCCGCCCAGGGTACCCAAAGGCCGATGCGCGGGACGGGTGAAATATGACTGGCAACATCCGGAATTTGACCTGCCGACTGAAAATCCAACGCGAGTTCGG
>JBBKVS010000298.1:0-14530 GCA_037968555.1 Lysobacterales bacterium
GTCAGTGCATGGGGTTCGCGATCTGCCTGCGGCTCGGCCCTGGCGTCAGCGCCCACGCCACGGGCGTGCAGGTCGCTGCACAACTGGCGGTAGTAAATGTCAAGTTCCTGCCCCAGCGCCCCCGACATCAGCGACAACCAGCCCTGGCGCACGGCAACTGATACCGGCAACTGGCCCAGCGCTGTGGCCAATGCATCCACATATACGGCCGGGCGCAGCGGATTGCGCTCGAACTGCACCTGCTCAAGACCGAGCATCGTGCACATCAGCTGATTGAGCTCGCCCAGCGCCTGATCTGCCGCGATCTGCACGGCGTGGCGTACGCGGGCACTCTCGACACTCTGGCTCACTTGTGCCGCGTCCATGCCCGCAATCTGGTCGAAATGCGGTTGCACCGCCATTGGAGCATTCATCGGTTCGCGCGCAGCGGTGCGCACGAAGGCGGATTTGAGTTCATCGGAAAAACGCGCTACGGCGTCGGACTCGAACTGATTGAGTTGACGCCGCGAGCCGGTATGGCGCTCGGCTTCACGCTTGTCCGTGGCCCGTGATTCCAGGTCGCGCAGGCTGGCCCTGGCATGCGCCACCAGGCGCGCCATCAGGTCGGGCGCACCCTTGATCGCGTGCGCGATCGTGGACTGGTACAGAACGGCGAAGCGTTGCGCTTCGTCCGGTTCGGTGACTTTCATCTCGGCTCCTCCATCGGGTCTGGCGCAATTGCCGGCAAACTGGCAGACCCCGACAGTGGCGAAGAAGACGCCTATTTCAGAGCCTTGAAGCGCATGCGCTTGGGTTTGGCACCTTCCTCACCCAGGCGACGTTTCTTGTCGGCCTCGTATTCCTGGTAGTTTCCGTCAAAGAAGGTCCACTGGCTATCCCCCTCGCAGGCCAGGATATGGGTGGCGATCCGGTCGAGAAACCAGCGGTCGTGGCTGATCACCATGATCGAGCCGGCGAACTCGAGCAAGGCGTCTTCCAGTGCCCGCAGGGTTTCCACGTCCAGGTCGTTGGTGGGTTCATCGAGCAGCAATACGTTGCCACCTGAACGCAACAGTTTGGCCAGATGCACGCGGTTGCGCTCGCCGCCTGATAAATCCTTCACCCGTTTCTGCTGGTCGCCGCCACGGAAGTTGAAGCGGCCCACATAGGCACGGGATTGGAGCTTGAAGTTGCCTACCGTGATGATTTCTTCGCCATCAGCAACTTCTTCCCAAACCGTGCGGTCGCCATTGAGACTGTCGCGGCTTTGGTCTACATAAGCCAGTTCCACGGTGGGTCCTACCGTTACCGTACCCTGGTCTGGTGTTTCTTCGCCGGCAATCATGCGGAACAGGGTCGATTTACCCGCACCGTTGCCACCGATCACGCCCACAATGGCGCCAGCCGGAATCTGGAAGCTGAGCTTGTCGATCAACAAGCGATCCCCATAGCCCTTGCTGACCTGGTCCAGTTCAATAACCTGAGCACCCAGGCGTGGTCCTGGCGGAATGAAAATTTCATGTGTCTCATTGCGTTGCTGATAACTTTGCGCGCTCAGCTCCTCGAAACGCTGCAAACGTGCCTTGCTTTTGGCCTGCCGACCTTTGGGATTGGCCCGCACCCACTCCAGTTCAGACTGGATGGAGCGTTGTCGGGCCTGTTCCTTGCCGGCTTCCTGTTGTAGTCGGGCATCTTTCTGCTCCAGCCAGGATGAATAATTGCCCTTCCAGGGTATGCCATGGCCCCGGTCCAACTCCAGAATCCACTCAGCAGCATTGTCGAGGAAGTAGCGATCATGGGTTACCGCCACCACGGTGCCGGGGAATTCGGCCAGATAGCGTTCCAACCAGGCCACCGATTCAGCATCCAGATGGTTGGTGGGCTCATCCAGCAGCAACATGTCGGGGTTGGACAGCAACAAGCGGCATATGGCGACACGGCGACGTTCGCCACCGGACAAATGCTCCACAGAGGCGTCCCATTCCGGCAAACGCAAGGCATCTGCGGCTACTTCCAGGGTGTGCTCCAGTTCCCAGCCGCGCGAATTTTCAATGGCTTCCTGCAGTTCTGCTTGCTCTGCCAGCAGCACATTCATGGCGTCATCATCCATGGGTTCGGCAAACTGCATGCTGATCTCATCAAAACGTGTCAGCAAACGCCGCGTTTCGGCCACGCCTTCTTCCACCGACTCCCGTACGGTTTTGCTTTCATCCAGCTCCGGCTCCTGCGGTAAATACCCAATACGGATACCGGGCTGCGGCCGGGCTTCACCCTCGTGCTCCTGATCCTCTCCAGCCATAATGCGCAATACCGTGGACTTGCCGGAGCCGTTCAGGCCCAACAGGCCAATTTTTGCGCCGGGGAAAAAGGACAGGGAAATGTCCTTGATGATACTGCGGTTCGGTGGAACGACTTTGCTGACGCCGATCATGGTGTAAATGTATTGAGACATGGCTGAATCCGTGGTTTTGCTGATCTGGTGGGCGAGAGTGCTTTTTCGAGGCGCAATTATGCGTGATGGATGCTTGCCTTGCCAGCCGGTCCAGGTTCTGGGATGAACGACCAAAGCCGCAATGATGCTAGAATGTCGAGCTGTTTTGGCTGTCCGGTGTTGCAGCTGCAAAGCAGGGATAATACAGGCAGCACCACTGTTCATTTGCGAGGCGAGGAATGTTTGACCACAGTTACAGGATTCAGGGTTTTGATGATGAATTGGCCGCCGCCATTGAGGCAGAGCGTGGCCGCCAGGAAGATCATATCGAACTGATCGCCTCCGAAAATTACGCCAGTCCGCGCGTTTTTGAAGCCCAGGGCTCAGTACTCACCAACAAATACGCCGAAGGCTATCCGGGCCGTCGTTATTACGGTGGTTGTGAGTACGTGGATGTGGCTGAGACCCTGGCAATAGAGCGAGTCAAGGAACTGTTTGGTGCAGGCTACGCCAACGTGCAACCGCATTCCGGCTCCCAGGCCAATGCGGCGGCCTACCTGGCTTTATTGCAGCCGGGCGACACCATTCTGGGAATGAGCCTGAATGAAGGTGGCCATTTGACCCACGGCAGCCCGGTGAATTTCTCCGGCAAGCTGTTCAACGCCGTGCAGTATGGTCTTATTCCGGGTACCGGCTTGATCGACTACGAAGCCATGGCCAGTCTGGCTAAAGAACACCAGCCGCAAATGATCATAGGCGGGTTTTCCGCTTATTCCCGCGTTGTTGACTGGGCGCGCATGCGTGAGATCGCAGATTCGGTGGGCGCATATTTCCTGGTAGATATGGCGCATGTGGCAGGGCTGGTGGCTGCAGGTGTTTATCCCAATCCAGTGCCCCATGCCCACGTAACCACTTCGACCACGCATAAAACCCTGCGTGGCCCGCGTGGCGGCATAATCCTGGCGCAGGATGATGAAGCAATCCACAAGAAGCTGAATTCAATGGTATTTCCAGGAACGCAAGGTGGCCCGTTGATGCATGTGATCGCCGCCAAGGCGGTGGCCTTCAAGGAAGCGCTGGACCCATCATTCCGGGCTTACCAGCAAGCCGTGGTGGACAACGCTCGTGTGATGGCCGCGACCATCATGCAACGCGGCTATAAAATCGTCTCCGGTGGTACCGACAATCACCTGTTCCTGGTTGACCTGATTGACAAGGAATTTACCGGTAAAGATGCTGAAGAAGCACTGGGCCGAGCCAATATGACAGTGAACAAGAACACCGTACCCGGTGAACCGCGTTCACCCTTTGTTACCAGCGGTTTGCGCATGGGCACACCGGCCGTCACCACGCGTGGATTTGATCAGGCCGATTGTGAACAACTGGCCGGCTTGATCTGTGATGTGCTGGATAATTTGGGCGACAGCTCGGTGGAACAACGTTGCCGTGACGCTGCCCTTGCCCTGTGCAAAAAGCACCCGGTTTACCAGGCCTGAGAATTTTGCATGTGGTGCCCATTCTGCAGTCATGAAGACACCCGGGTTGTTGATTCACGCCTGACGGGTGATGGCATGCAGATACGCCGTCGTCGGCAATGTGCCGAATGCGGCGGACGCTTCAATACTTATGAAGGTCCTGAGCTCAAAGCGCCACGCATCATCAAATCCGATGGTGGGCGCGAAGCTTTTTCGGAAGACAAGCTGCGCAATGGCATGTTGCGGGCCTTAGAGAAACGGCCGGTTGAAACGCGTGAAATTGAGCGCTCCATTCGCCGTTTGTTGCGCGAAATCAGCAGTGTTGAAGAAGCTGAAATTCCAGCCAGCTTGCTGGGTGAGTGGGTGATGCGGGAGTTGAGTCGACTGGACCAGGTTGCCTATGTGCGCTTTGCGTCCGTTTACAAACGCTTTGAAGACGTGCAAGCCTTTCGTGACCTGATAGAGCGACTGGAACGTAGAGGGCCTGAAACGGCGGACCATCGCCAGGGTGATTTGTTGCAGCCTCCGGCGGACAAAACGCCGCGGCGGAAAAAATGAGCTTTTCCGTTTTTGACCACCAGTGTATGGCCGAAGCACTGCGCCTGGCTGCATTGGGCATGCACAGTACACAGCCCAATCCGCGGGTTGGCTGTGTGATCGGACTAGCCAATAAAGTGGTCGGGCGTGGATACCACCAGCGTGCCGGTGGGCCACATGCGGAAATTTTTGCACTGCAGGAAGCAGGGGCCGCAGCCAGGGGTGCGACTGCCTATGTGACGCTGGAGCCCTGCAGTCATCATGGACGTACGCCGCCTTGCGCTGAAGCTTTGCTGGCGGCGGGCATAGAACGCGTGGTTATGGCCACGGAGGACCCGCATGAAGTGGTCAATGGCGCGGGCCGAAGAATATTGCAGGAAGCAGGTATTGTTGTTGAATCAGGATTGATGGCGGATGCAGCGGCAACTCTGAACCCTGGCTTTCTGCAGCGTGTGCGCCTGGGCAGACCCTGGGTTCGCATCAAGCTGGCAGCCAGCCTGGATGGTCGCACGGCCTTGGCCAATGGCCAGAGCCAATGGATCAGTTCAGATGCATCACGGCAGGACGTGCAGCTGTGGCGAGCGCGATCCAGCGCAATCCTGACCGGAATAGGAACGGTATTGGCGGACGATCCGCAAATGACCGTGAGGCTGGATGGTTATGAGCAACAGCCGCTGAGAGTGATCGCTGACAGCCGCTGGAGGACACCGCTGAGCAGCCGCATACTGCAGCAATCGGGCAATGTCATTATTGCCGGCAGCGAGCAGCATCGCATTCCGGCAGAGCTTCAATCCTCAAATGCCCAATTGTTACCGCTGGCGGAAGTGGATGGAAAATTGGACTTGCGAACTTTGCTCCGTAGACTGGCCGATGAACAAGTTAACGAGTTACAGGTTGAGGCTGGCGCAACCTTATGTGGAGCCTTGTTAAGCCTGGGACTGGTTGATGAGCTGTTGTTGTACCAGGCGCCGGTGCTATTGGGCGAAGACGGATCCGGGCTTTTTGCAGGTTTGGGTCTGACCTCCATGCAGAACAAAATACCTGTACAAATGATCGAGAGTTGCTTTGTGGGTTCTGATCAGCGACTCAGGTTCCGCTTGTTACCAACCCTGCAGGAACAGGATTGATATGTTTACAGGAATTGTCATGTCGCTGGGTTCAGTGTTGGAGGTCATCCCTGCAGGTGGTGATCTGCGCCTGCGTATTAACACGGGTGAACTGGATTTGGGCAGCAGTGCGGCAGGCGACAGCATCTCAGTGTCAGGCGTGTGTTTAACCATGTTGCAGCCGCAAGGCCGGGAATTTTTTGCGGATGTGTCGGCAGAAACACTGCAGCTGACCACCCTGGGAGGATTGCAGCCTGGTAGTCCGGTCAACCTGGAGCTGGCTTTGACTTTGCAGGACCGACTGGGTGGGCACCTTGTCAGCGGTCATGTGGACGGCATCGGCAGTTTGATCAGCCGGCGTGAAGATGGCCGTGCACAGCGCTTTGAATTCGAGCTGCCGCAGGCACTGATGCGCTATGTAGCCCAAAAAGGCTCAGTCACCATTGACGGTGTCAGCCTGACAGTGAATGCAGTGCACGGCGCAGAATTTTCCGTGTGCCTGATACCACATACACTGGAAGTCACCAGCCTGGGCGAATTGCAGCCGGGCCAGAAAGCGAATATCGAAGTAGATCTGGTGGCACGTTATCTGGAAAGATTATTGGTCAGCGATGAGTCGACGAAGCAGACAAGTTTGGAGTGAACCGTGGTTTGGAGTGAATTGTGAGTGAAAGTAAGTCATTGAACAGTGTGCCTGAGCTGCTGGAAGAAATTAAGGCCGGGCGCATGGTGGTATTGATGGACGATGAAGATCGCGAAAACGAAGGCGATCTCATCATGGCTGCGTCTAAAGTGCGCCCTGAAGACATCAATTTCATGGCGCGATTCGGGCGCGGATTGATCTGCTTGCCGTTGACACGCGAACGCTGTCATCAACTCAATTTGCCGCTGATGGTGAATATCAACCAGGCGCGATTTGCCACCAACTTCACGGTGTCCATAGAGGCGGCAGAAGGCATTACTACGGGTATTTCGGCTTATGACCGGGCCCACACCATACGCACGGCGGTGAAACCGGATGCAGCGCCAGCGGATGTGTCACAGCCGGGACATGTGTTTCCGCTGATGTCCCAACCGGGTGGTGTGCTGGCACGCGCCGGGCATACTGAAGCCAGTGTAGACTTGGCCATGTTGGCAGGCCTGGAGCCAGCAGCTGTGCTGGTGGAAATTCTCAATGAGGATGGCAGCATGGCGCGGCGGCCGCAGCTGGAAGTTTTCGCCCGGGAGCATGGTTTGAAAATTGGCACCATTGCCGACCTGATTCACTATCGCATGCAGACCGAACAATCTATCGAGCATGTATCCCGACACGAAGTAGAAACCGATTTTGGGCCCTTTGTGCTGCACACTTATCGCGACACCATTGAGGGCCGTTTGCACCTGGCACTGATGCGCGGTGAGCCGGATCCCGAAAGTGGCTTCCTGGTGCGCGTACATGTGCAAAATCCACTCAGTGATGTATTGGCTATCCAGCGATCTGATTTCGGCTTGCCGGTAAGAACCGCACTTGCGGAAATCGCTTCGCAAGGCAGCGGAGTAGTTCTGGTGCTGGGCGGACATGGTTCTGATGAGGAATTATTGCGACAAATTCAGCAACAGCCCGAACCCAGCGTAGTAGCCAGCGGTGATGACCGGCGTTCACGTGAGCTGCGATCTTATGGCATAGGCGCACAGATCATTGTGGACCTGGGTGTGCGCAAGATGCGCGTGCTCAGTGCTCCCTGGAAATTGACGGGTCTGGCGGGTTTTGGCCTGGAAGTTATCGAGTACGTGAATCCCGCAGCCGGCAATGAGTCGGCTGCAGCTGCAGATTCTGCAACACAGGCGGAAGGAGAAGTGGCCCATGGCTGAGCAGGGAAATTCATCGCAGCCCAGAATCGCCATTGCCGCCAGTCGTTTCAATCACTTCATCGTTGAACAGCTGGTGGAAGGTGCGCGCGATGCTTTGCAGCGCAGCGGCTTTTCCGAACAACAGCAGGAGCTGGTTTGGGTGCCGGGCGCTTTCGAATTACCCTTGCTGGCCGATCGCATGGCCGCTACCGGGCGTTTTGATGCCATCATTGCCTTGGGTGCAGTGATACGCGGTGGTACGCCGCATTTTGAATTTGTTGCCGGCGAATGCGCCAGTGGCATTAGCCGCGTGGCTCTGGATCACGGTTTGCCAGTGGTGTTCGGTGTATTGACTACCGATACCATAGAGCAGGCATTGGAGCGCGCTGGCACCGGTGAAGGCAACAAGGGGTTTGATGTCGCTATGACTGCAGTAGAAATGATCCAGACACTAAAACAACTGCAAGCCGGTACAAGGGGGTCGGCAGAGTGAGCGCCAACAACATACATGAACCGGTACAGCGAGCCCGTCGACGGGCGCTGCAGGCGCTTTACCAATGGCAACTGACAGGCCAGGATGCGGGTAGCATTCTGCAGCAGTTTCGCCAGACCCAGGACTTCAAAGGTGTGGATGACGCTTATTTTGAAGAGCTGGTGCGAGGTGTGATCCAACAACAGGACGAGCTGGATGAAAAACTGCAGCCCTTTCTCGACAGGTCATTGGAAGTGGTCGATGCCATCGAGAAAAATGTATTGCGCATCGGCGCCTGGGAATTGCTCAATGCGCCGCAGCTGCAGTTCCGGATTGTACTGGATGAATCCATCGACCTGGCACGACGCTTTGGCGCTGAGCAAGGACATGCTTTTGTCAACGGTGTGCTCGACAAAGTAGCCAGGGCCTGGCGCCCCGGCGAGTTTGCCGAATCCTGATTATCTCAATGCGCTCCGATTGGGTTCTGCGCAGCATCAACAGCTCACAGCCATGAGCGAATTCAAGCTTATAGCGCAACTGCAGAACCGCTTTGCCCTGCAGCAGCAATTCTGCAATTATCCTGCTGTGCTGGGTATAGGCGATGACGCGGCTGTGCTTGCGGTACCACCGGGCAAGCATGTGCTGGTCACTACCGATACGCTGGTTTGCGGTGTGCATTTCCTGGCGGACGATAAACCCGCTGATATTGCCGCCAAGGCATTGGCTGTCAGTCTCAGTGATCTGGCCGCCATGGGTGCTGAACCCGCCTGGTTTTTCCTGGCTATTACCTTGCCGCAACAGGATCCGCAATGGTGGGATGATTTCAGCCAGGGCTTATTGGAGATGGCCACAGCCTCAGGCATACAACTGACGGGTGGTGATACCACGCAAGGCCCCTTGTCAGTCAACATCACTGCCATGGGTCTGGTAGAGCAGGGTACGGCTCTGCGCAGAGACGGAGCCAACCCGGGTGATCTGGTGCTGGTATCGGGACAACCGGGCCTCGCGGCGCTGGCCTTACAACAGAAGCTGGCCGGCAAGCAGAGCCAGCCTGACGCCTTAAAGGCATTACAAAGACCTGAGCCCCGGTTGGCACTGGGCCGGGCTCTGCTGGGGCTTGCCAGTGCCTGTATTGATGTGTCTGATGGCCTGGCTGCGGATCTCGGTCATATACTCGATGCCTCGAACTGTGGTGCAGAGGTTTTTCTGGATCAATTGCCCAAGCCTGTCGCACTTTCCAATCTGAGCAGTGAACAACGATGGACTCTGCAATTGGCCGGCGGTGATGACTACGAACTGTGTTTCACCCTGCCACCGGAACATGAACCAGCGGTTTTGAACCTACAAAAACAAGTCGGCGTGGCAGTGCAGGTGATAGGCAGAATAACCAGCGCTAATGGATTGAGGTTGACTCAAGTGGATGGCTCGGCTTTCTCGCTGGCAAACAGTGGCTACCAACACTTTTCCGGAATAGCTCAGTAAGCTCGCCATGACTTCGAATATTCCATCTGCACAAGCACCTCGCAGCACCGCCCAATTGGCGTTCTCCACCTTGTCGGGATTTTTTGCGCTGGGTTTTGGCTCGGGTTTATCGCCACGCGCACCGGGCACCATGGGAACCGTAGCGGCTTTGCCACTGGCGCTGCTATTACAGCCCCTGTCACCGCTGGCCTATGCCGGTGTCCTTTTGCTGGCGTTTGTTTTTGGTGTTTATTGCTGCGAGAAAACCAGCCAACGCATGGCAGTGCAGGACCCTGGTGCCATAGTCTGGGACGAAATCGTCGCCATGTGGCTGGTGCTGGCATTTGTGCCAGCAAGCTGGCCATGGTGGTTGAGCGCCTTTCTGTTGTTTCGTTTGTTTGATATTGCCAAGCCCTGGCCGATTCGTTGGCTGGATCAAACAGTTAAGGGTGGCCTGGGCATCATGCTGGACGATATGCTGGCAGCCGTTTACGCCATCGCAGTTTTGCTGCTGGCACAAGAATACCTACCGGCTGTATGGCCAGGCTAAATCAGCATAAGGTTCTAGTCGGTATAGTCAAACACCTTCACCACTTTCACTACACCGCCCACATTGCGCACGATTTCAGTAACGGCATCGCCCTCGGCATGAGTGACAGTGCCCATGACGTAAACAATGTTGCGTGCCGTTAAGACCTTGATGCGGGTTGCGTCGAAACCAGCCACCGGGTTTTTGGTGGTCAGTACCGAATTGACTTTGGAGGTCATGTAACTGTTGCTCAGCCGGTCTGCTGCGTTGCCGGCTGGCATGATTTCGAGCTCATTGACGACTCGTTCAATACCCCGCATTTTCGAGGTCAGCTCAGTGGCCAGGGCCTTGTTGGATTCGCTTTTGGTTTCACCCACCATCAGTAAAGTGGCGTTGTGAACTTCCACCTTGATGTGATCGTCGGTGTCAAACTCGGGTTTCGAAAACAGCACATCGATTGCCAGGGTCTCCAGCGTCTGGTCATCCAGCATGGTACCGGCGCTGCGGCGTTGATCGCGTGGTGCGCAGGCTGCCAACAGCAATGCCAGGCAAAGCAGGCCAATCACCTGGGTGATATTAAGAATACTGGTGTGGCTTCTGGGTGTTAGCTGGAAAGTCATCCCTTTCTCCAAATTTTCTGATTTACTTTCTGAATGATTAATCATGCTGGATATTCAATTATGAATGCTCCAGAACTTTTCTATTCTATCCGTCTGCCTGGAAAGCATCTCTTATCCAGTTGAAATCATACTGTGGCTTTTCAGAGACTACTGTCAGCCCAACTGAAACCACATCAAAGCGGCAAACCTGGTGCGAGCTGATTTTTTTAAAGCGTAAATACCAGCCTGCGCTGTTGATCAGTTTTCTGCGCTTGGCCAGGGTGATGCTATCAGCACCGCTGCCATGTTGGCCTGGGCGGCGAAAACGGACTTCGGTGAAAACCAGACATTCGCCATCGCGCATGACCAGGTCAATTTCTCCCAGGCGACATTGGAAGTTTCGTTGCAGGGTTTTAAGGCCGCGTTTGCGCAAAAAAGACTCTGCTGCGTCTTCAGCCGCCTGGCCTATGGCAATCCGGTCAATCATCGCCCCGGGTCGTTTGGGGTAATTCAAGCTCTGACTTTTCTCCCACCCATTGCTCCGGTATGCCATTGTTAAAGACGGCCCATGCCGGTTCGCGCTGCAGGGTTGCACCGGGTCCTACCGAATAGGTTCCCGATTGCCCGGGAAAGTGGAAGTCCGGATCGCTGTGCATCAATTCCAGCCAGGGCAGGATATTCCAGGCATCCCGGCCCAGCGCAAAAAATGTCACAAACCCGCCACTCCTGAGGCTGGCCATTTCAGGCTTGTTGCGTTGCAAGGCATAGTGAATCTGCAGGGGAGCTGATGGGAATCGCACGCCATTCAGATCCTGATCACGGGTCTTGTCGGTTTGCCCGGAATAGATTCGTGCACTGGCGAAAACCGGTATGTCACCGGCATTGTGAAAGCGCAGCTGCGGCCGAATCAAACGTCCCTGGGTGGTATTGGCAGCCAGGAAGATGACATCTATATCATCGCGTCTGACCGATTCGTAATCGAGTTGCAATTGCAAAGTATTTTCCAGCTGTTGCTTGCGCGTCTTGCTTTGATCCAACTGCAGCAGACGCTCCAGGACTGCAGAGTGATCATTCTCGTATTCAAGGAAACGACCCGATACCGGGATTTGCCGCTCATCCTGTAAGAATACTTCGCTGAAAATGCTTACTACCCGCTCGCCCCATTCACTTTCTGGTGCCAACACCATGGCACGGGCATAGCCTGCAGCTGCCATGGCCTTTGCGGTAGCGCGGACTTCTGCATCCTGTGACAGGGATATGCCATTGATCTGCTTGGCGAGGCCCAGCGGTGTCGGGTAGTCCGCAGGTACATCATTCAAGGCCAGTACCGGCGTGCGTAAATCGCTGAGTTGCAGCAATGCTTTGATGGCTTCCGTCTGCAATGGGCCAATGATGTAGTCAGCGCCCAGGTCTCGAGCCTCAAAATAGGCGCCGGGTATGGAATCGGGCTCAGTGCCACTGTCGATAAATTGGATTTGCGATGCTTCCGGGTTATCCAGGAAGGCGCTAACCATGCCATCACGCATGGCTTCGGCGGCTGCCTGCAGGCGGCCTCTGGCGGGTAATAAGACTGCCACCTTGCCGGGGCCGTGGAAGCCTTGGCGGTAGTTCAGCCAAAGGTCCAATACATTTTCTGTGGCCAGGTAGTGATCCGAATTACGGGATTTCCAGGCCATAACTGCGGGCTCTAAATCATCTGCCTTTACCAGGTTTTGCCGGATCACCAGCGCCAGGTCCAACCAGGGATCCAGGTCCGGGTCGGGTCGCGGTCGATTAGCTAGAGCAGTCAGTTCTCTGGATGGAATGGGCTCCAGGGCCTTAATCAAGGCCAGCGCGCTGGCCGGTTCGTAGGCGCTCATGCGATCCGCCATTTTGTGGATCTGGCTGAGGTCTACGCTGGATTCCACCTCCAGGGCGGCAACGATACGGGCTTGCAGACCATTGAAACGTGCCTGCGAACTCGCCGGCAAATCAGGCTCTGCTGCGCGTAACAAACTGGCAGCTTCGGGGTAATAGCCAGATAGCAGGGCCAACTCTGCCTGTATCAACTCGAGGCGGGCACGCTGGTCTGCCTGCAGCCCTGGCTTGTTGATCCAGCGCAGCAGGCTTTCTGCCCGACCGGGTTCGTCTGCCAGCAGCCAGGCATCGGCAGCAGAAATGCGCAGAGCATCCGCTTCCTCCGCATCTGCAGTTACTGCCTGTGATTGCCACTGGCGGGCAGCTTCGGCATAGTTGCCGCGATCAAAAGCCTGTTGCGGGTTGGGTGCAGCCTGTGGCGTAGTGGGAGTAGGTGGTGTTGGTGTGCTTGCGCAAGAAGCAAGCAGCAACATCAAAGCCATAAGCAGGCAGCCTGTCCCGTAGCTGCGGCGACGGCCCTTTAAGTAATACCCAGCACGAACTGTAAAACGGCTTTGGTGCATAGCTTGAGTTTGTTTGATTGCAATCATAGAGTTGCCCGGCCGACTTTTTACTGCCCTGCTGTGAATTCCAAAAAGGTGCTGGGGGCATGATACCGCAGACAGCCCCTGAAAAACCTATGGGGAATAATTCATAATGGGGTCACCACATCCCTTTGCTGGTTCTGCCCGAGCCAATGCCTGGATGCATGTCAATGCAGGAATATCCAATGCCCATTGCTGAACTGTTTATCGTTGCCACGCCTATAGGCAACCTGGGTGATTTTACCCAGCGCGCCATCGACACCCTGTCGAAAGTGGACTTGATTGCTGCTGAAGATACCCGGCATAGCCGCACTTTGTTGGCCAGTTATGCTATAGCCCGGCCGCTGGTAGCGCTGCATGAGCACAATGAGGAAGCCATGGCGCCCAAGCTGGTCGATAAATTGCTGGCAGGCGAGTCTATTGCCCTGATTTCTGATGCAGGCACGCCTTTAATGTCAGATCCGGGTTTCAGGCTGGTGCGCCTGGCGATTGAAAAAGGTGTGCGGGTTACTCCCTTGCCTGGTCCCAGTGCCATCATTACAGCTTTGTCGGTTGCAGGAATTCCAACCGACCGTTTTGTTTACGAAGGCTTTCTGCCGGCCCGGCAAGCTGCCCGCATAGCACGTCTGAACGCACTCTGTGCTGAATCACGCACCCTGGTGTTTTTCGAATCCAGTCACCGCATTCTGGATTGCCTGGCGGATATGGCCACCGCTCTGGGCTCGGATCGATCCGTGGCGATTTGTCGTGAACTCACCAAGCAATTTGAAACCGTGCTGCGCGGTCCAGTCGCTGAGTTACAGGAAAGGGTGCGATCCGACCCCAATCAACAGAAAGGTGAGTTTGTGCTGGTGGTTGCCGGGGCTAGCGAAAATGTCGATGAAAAAATGACCCAGGCCGTCAGCATGACCAAAGCTTTGCACGAATTCCTGTCGGCCAGCCAGGCTGCCCGGGTTGCCGCAAAGCTTTGTGGGGTATCGCGCCGTGAGCTTTACGCGCTTATTGATACGGCTATCGAATAGCTGAAATGCTGTCAATTGAGCTGCGGGTGCGGGAAAATAGCGCCGGGAGTCGGCCAGGCAATCGTGCGGTAGGGCTGAAAAGCACTATCGGGAGGAAAGTCCGGGCTCCATAGGGCAGAGTGCCAGGTAACGCCTGGGGGGCGAGAGCCTACGGAAAGTGCAACAGAAAACAAACCGCCGGTCAGCTTCGCAAGAAGTCGGCAGGTAAGGGTGAAATGGTGCGGTAAGAGCGCACCGCGCAGGTGGTAACACTCTGTGGCTAGGTAAACCCCACTTGGAGCAAGACCAAATAGGAAGGCAATGCCGCGGCCCGTGGCGCCTTCGGGTAGGTTGCTTGAGGGCACCGGTGACGGTGTTCCCAGATGAATGATTGCCCACGACAGAACCCGGCTTATCGGCCGACTCCCACTCATTTATAGAAGCCTCGTTTCGTTTCCACCACCGGATACTGGTATCCGTCTGGCCGTTTTGGCTTTAAGAATGGCCCGCTGGCTGAAGGAAATTCGATCCCGGGCATTTTGTTTTCGCCATTAAAGCCCTCGGCTGGTATACGTACCGCATCCCCGAGTCCGCCGCCCTTCGGGTGCCCTCGCAGTAATGGGGCTGCGGCGGTCGGCCATACTCCTGTCCTGAGTCGGTCTGGCCTCT
>JBBKVS010000299.1:0-64703 GCA_037968555.1 Lysobacterales bacterium
GGTGCCTGGTACCGGTCTGGAGTGAGGCCGATAGCCATAGCTATCGGCTGAATGAAGACCAAGCCAGGCGCCGCCAAACCGAGCCAGGCGCTACTGATTTGGCGGTTACAGGTCACTAGGCTTTAGCTACTGGGTAATGATTCGATTCGATCATGTCAGCAAGCGCTATGCTGAAGGCATCTATGCACTGAAGGATGTCAGCTTTGAGTTGGTTGCCGGGGAGATGGTTTTTCTAACCGGCCATTCCGGAGCAGGAAAAAGCACCTTATTGCGCCTGGTCTTGATGCTGGAACAGGCCACTCGCGGCCAGGTGTGGGTTAATCAGACCAATCTCAGCACCTTGTCCATGCGATCCTCGCCCCTGGTACGACAATCCATAGGAATGATTTTCCAGGATCACAAGTTGCTCCGGAATAAATCGGTTTTCGATAATGTAGCACTGCCTCTCCTGATTGCCGGTTTGCGTTATGCAGAAATACGTAAACGGGTTCGGGCAGCTCTGGACAAAGTGGGATTACGGCAACGTGAAAAATCCTGGCCGCTCACTCTCTCGGGTGGTGAACAGCAGCGGGTCGGTATTGCCAGGGCCATAGTTTCCATGCCGCCGATATTGCTGGCTGATGAACCCACGGGTAACCTGGACCCGGATCTGTCGGCAGAATTATTCAATCTCTTCAGGCAGCTCAACCAGCAAGGTGTAACGGTATTGATCGCCAGCCATGACCTGTCATTAATCAGGCGCATGGGGAAACGGGTATTGATACTGTCGCAAGGCAGCCTGATCGACGACATACCTGCAGATCCCACCAGTGAAGGGTTTTACACATGAAATCCCAGACACTGAACCGTCGTTTGCGGTCCTGGGGGCGTCGTCAGCTTTACAGTTTTTTCTCCAGCATTGGCACGCTGCTGAGCCACAGGTTCGGCACTTTAATGACCGTGGTTGTGCTGGGTATTGCCATGGTTTTACCCATTGGCTTGCTACTTACCTTGGAGAACCTGCGCAATATTGATTTGCAGCAGGATCAGTGGGGCACGCTGACAGTGTTCCTGCACATGGATGTGACCGAGCAGCAAGTCGAAGGGCTTGAAGAGCAACTCAGCCAGATGGCGGTGGCTGAAACCAACGCAATATCACCGCAACAAGGTCTGCAGGAGTTTCGCGAGGCTTCCGGTTTTGGCAATGCCCTGGATGTGTTGGACAGTAATCCTTTGCCTTGGATACTGGAAGTCCAGCCTGAATGGATTGAAGACCAGGATATGGATCAGCAAGTGGCCGCACTGAGTACATGGCTGGAAAGCCATGATCTGGTGGAATCTGTGGTAGTGGATTCCAAATGGTTGCAAAGGCTGGCGGGCCTGATCCGTCTGGGCGACGCTTTTGTCAGCGTGCTTGGCTTCATGTTCTCGCTGGCCGTGCTGGTGGTAATTGCGAATACCATACGCCTGGATGTGGGTAATCGCGCAGATGAAATTGAAATCCTCAGCCTGGTAGGGGCCGGGCCGGGTTTCATCCGACTACCGTTCCTCTATTCAGGCTTCTGGTACGGTGTTTTAGGGGCATTCTTCGCTTTGGTGCTGCTGGAACTCAGCCTGGCGTATTTGCGGGCGCCCCTGGCCAGCCTGATGGACGCTTACGGCAACAGTTTTAACCTGGCCGGCATGAGTGTTCCGCAGGTGTTCGGCATGTTTCTGGTGGGCGGTGTCTTGGGCTGGCTAGGGGCCTGGATTGCCGTTCAACGCTATTTGCGCCAATTGAACCGAGGTGGCCTTTTACATCCCGTGTAGCAGGCAAATGACGCATTAAAAAGATTCTCAAGATTAAATTTTGAGAATGGAACGTTCAGTTCATACATGGGTCCAAATTGGCAGTAGAAACCAGAATTCCAACCGGCGGCACTAATTGCCCGGTGAATGGCCTTGTATCAAGGTTTTTGGGAACTCGGGTTTTTAAAATCATGGCAGTCTGTGATACCATTACCAGCTGCCCAGGAGGATTAATGAGCACAGAATTAGTACCAAGTCACTTGATGGTCCCCGCCGGGACCGGCAGCCTTGACGCCTACATGCAGGAAGTCAACAAGGTGCCGATCCTGACGCTTGAAGAAGAACAGGACCTGGCTCGCCGCTATCTTGAGGAAGAAGACCTGGAGGCAGCACGGCGCATGGTTTTGGCGCATCTGCGTTTCGTCGTGCATGTAGCCAAAGGTTACACCGGTTATGGATTGGCGCTCGGCGACCTGATTCAGGAAGGCAATATTGGCCTGATGAAGGCAGTTAAGCGCTTTGATCCCGATCATGGGGTTCGCCTGGTTTCTTTTGCAGTTCACTGGATACGTGCCGAGATGCACGAATTCATTCTGCGCAACTGGCGTATCGTCAAAGTGGCGACGACCAAGGCCCAACGTAAATTATTTTTTAATCTGCGCAAATCCAAGAAGCGCCTGGGTTGGCTGAGTAGTGATGAAGTCAACAAAGTAGCCAAGGATTTGGGCGTAAAGCCAGAAGTAGTTCTTGAAATGGAATCCCGCCTGTCGGGCCAGGATATAGGTTTTGACCTGTCGGCTGATTCAGATGATGAAAGCACTTATGTAGCACCGGTGGCTTTCCTCGAAAGCGAATTGCAGGATCCGGGGACGGAAGCTGAATCTGATGATTATCGGGATCACAACGACACCTTGCTATACGCAGGACTCGATGAACTGGATGATCGTAGCCGGGACATCATTCGTTGCCGCTGGTTGAGGGAAGACAACAAGGCAACCCTGCAGGAATTAGCCGATCAATACGGTGTTTCAGCAGAACGTATACGACAACTGGAAGCAAATGCGTTGAAGAAGATGAGGGCGACAATCACCGCCTGATTCCGCTGCCACACGATAGAAATTAACGGCCTCCACAGCGGAGGCCGTTTTGTTTTGGGAGAGGGAAAATGAGTGAGCATCTTGCCATCCAGCCATGGGTGGTCATGAAGTTTGGGGGAACCAGTGTCAGCAGCCGTGAGCGTTGGCAAACCATCATTGCCCAAGCTGAAAAGAATCGAAAGCAGGGCCGCAATGTACTGCTGGTTGTGTCTGCCTTGTCGGGTGTAACCAACTTGCTGACCGCTTTGGCTGATACTGGTGACACCACTGAACAGAGGCGCTTGCTGGGTGAAATCCGAGCGCGGCATCTGGGCTTGCTGGCTGACATGAAAGTGCAGGCGAGCGAGTTATTCAGTCAACACTGGCAGTCCCTGGAGGCCATAGCAGCTAACAGCCATTTCCCTTTGAATGCAAAAGACCGGGCAACTTTGCTGGCACATGGCGAACTGTTGTCCAGTTCCATAGGTGTGCTGGCTTTCTTCACCCAGGGCCAAACCATTTGTTGGCAGGATGCCAGGAAGTTGCTAACCGCTGCCCCAGGCGCAGACAGCAACCCATTGGCGGTACGCTGCAGTGATGACACTGACCCGGAAATGCAGGCGGAATTATCCAGCCAGAGTGGTCTTCACATCACCCAGGGATTTATTGCCAGTGATGGCAATGGTTCAACCTGTTTGCTGGGCAGGGGCGGTTCGGACACTTCCGCCGCCTATTTTGCAGCCCGTTTGCAAGCTGCTGCACTGGAAATCTGGACCGATGTACCAGGTATGTTTACGGCAGATCCCCGTGTCGTACCTGATGCACGTTTGTTAAACAGCCTGGGCTATCGGGAAGCCCAGGAGTTGGCCTCCATGGGGGCCAAAGTTCTACATCCACCCAGTATTCAGCCGGTGCGCCGTCACAACATTCCGCTATATATCAAGGATACCAGCAGACCCGGTGCTGCTGGGACCCTGATCAGTGCGGCAGACCGCGAAGCCCAGGCCCAGGTTAAAGGTGTGGTTAGTCGTAAAGGCATCGTTCTGATCAATATGGAAAATCCTTCCATGTGGCAGCAGGCCGGATTCCTGGCAGATGCATTTGGCTTATTCAAACAGCATGGCTTTTCGGTGGACCTGGTTTCCACTTCCGAATCGGCCGTGACCGTCAGCCTGGATCCGGAAACTGCAGTCGATGCAGATGGTCAGCGCCTGAGTAATTTTCTGGACGAATTATCCGAATTGTGTCGTGTTGAATTGCACCGGGATTGTGTATCCATCAGCCTGGTGGGCAATGCCATCCGGACCATACTGGGGCGATTGTCTTCGGCTCTGGAAGTATTCCAGGATCGCCACGTGCACATGGTGACGCAATCTGCCAATGACCTGAATCTGACGCTGGTGGTGGACCCGGATCACGCCGACATCCTGGTGCGAAAACTGCATCAGTTGCTGATCTCTTCACAGGCAGATGGGCGTCTGGAATTTGGCCCCAGTTGGACTGAACTGAATCAGCAAATCAATACCAATACGCCAGCTCCGGTTTGGTGGCGCCAACGCCAGGACGATTTGTTGCAGCTATTGGGTGAACGCGAATGTGCTTATGTTTACAACCTCGATGAGGTTAAACAGGCTGCCACTCGATTGTTGAACATGCGTTCCATCGACCGGGTGCTGTATTCGGTTAAAGCCAATGACCATCCGGCCATTATTGAGACGCTGGCAGACGCGGGGCTGGGCTTCGAATGCGTATCCATGAACGAAGTACGCCATATACTGCAAATCCTGCCGGACTATCAAGTAGCCGATATTCTCTATACGCCTAATTTTGCATCACGCCGTGAATACCAGGAAGCCAGGGACAGCGGTGTGACCATTACGATTGATAACGCCTGGGTATTGCAGCAATGGCCTGAAGTCTTTGCCAGCAGTGAAATTTTCCTGCGCCTGGATTTGGAAAGTGGACATGGACACCATAAGAAAGTCATTACTTCAGGTAAGGACTCCAAATTCGGAATTTCCTTGGCCCACATCGAAGGCCTGCAAGCCATTTTGCAGGCGCATGATATTCGGGTGATGGGATTGCATGCACACACTGGTAGCGGTGTGACGGATGCCAGTGTCTGGCAAGAACAACTGCAGCGTTTGCTTAAAGTATTGCCGAATTTTCCACAGGTGAAAGTTTTGGACCTGGGTGGTGGATTTGGAGTGCCGGAACGGCCACTACAGGCCCGCCTGGACCTGGCGGCTCTGGACCAAATGCTAAGTGAAGTTTTGGCGGGAACCGATATCCGTATCTGGTTGGAACCAGGACGATACCTGGTGGCGGAGGCTGGCATTTTGCTGGCCAGGGTTAACCAGTTGAAAGACAAGGGGCAATACCACTATGCAGGGCTGGCAACCGGAATGAATTCCCTGATTCGCCCGGCTTTGTATGGTGCTTATCACGACATCGTCAATCTCAGCCGATTGGATGAACCAGCTGAACACAATTACCGAATTGTCGGGCCGATTTGTGAATCAGGTGATGTGTTGGGCGAAAGCCGGCTATTGCCGCAGTGCCACGAAGGTGACCTACTGCTGATTGCCAATGCCGGTGCCTATGGCCGGGTCATGGCTTCGCATTACAATCGGCGTGCTCCAGCCGAAGAACTGATCTTGGCTGATTAATCCTCGCTGTTTGTAACCCAAGCTTCCGGCGGCGGGCAGGAACAAATCAGGTTGCGATCGCCGAATACGTTGTCAATGCGACTGACCGGCGCCCAGAATTTACTACTGCGCAGGCCAACTACCGGGTAGGCGGCTGACGCGCGACTGTATGCATGATTCCAGTCATCCAGCAAATCTGCCATGGGATGAGGTGCATGGCGTAAAGCGTTGTCCTCACGGTCTGATTGTCCTGATTCCACAGCTGCGATTTCTTCACGTATGCACAGCATGGCTTCGATAAAACGGTCAATTTCCGTCAGCGATTCGCTTTCGGTGGGCTCTATCATCAATGTGCCAGGTACCGGAAAGGACATGGTGGGAGAATGAAAGCCATAGTCGATCAAACGCTTGGCTACGTCTTCTTCGCTGATACCACAGGATTCCTTGAATGGCCGTAGGTCGATGATGCATTCGTGTGCCACACGGCCATTTCTGCCGGTGTAGAGCACCGGGTAAGCACCGGCCAATCGTTTGGCAATATAGTTGGCGCTGAGTATGGCCACCTGGGTTGCACGCGTCAGGCCATCGCGGCCCATCATGGCGATATAGGCCCAGGAGATGGGTAGTATGCCAGCACTACCCCACGGAGCAGCAGACACAGCTGGGTTGTTTGCATACGAACCAGTCATTTTAACCACGCTATGGCCAGGCAAAAAAGCTTCCAGGTGTTTGCCCACGCAAATGGGGCCAACGCCAGGACCACCACCGCCGTGTGGGATACAGAATGTTTTGTGCAGGTTGAGATGCGATACATCGGCACCGAATTTTCCGGGCGCTGCACAGCCCACCAGTGCATTCAGATTCGCGCCATCGAGATAAACCTGTCCACCGTGTTCATGCACAACAGCGCAGATCTTGCGTATGTCTTCTTCGAAGACCCCATGGGTGGACGGGTAGGTAATCATCAAGGCTGCCAGCCTGGCCGAATGTTTTTCCGCTTTGCTGCGTAAATCATCCAGGTCCACGTTACCCTGGTTGTCGCATTTCACCACTTCGATTTTCATGCCGGCCATGGCTGCGCTGGCCGGATTGGTGCCGTGTGCAGACGAAGGAATCAGGCAGATATCACGCTGAATATCACCCCGTGATTGGTGGTACAGCATGATGGCCAGCAAGCCGGCGTATTCTCCCTGCGAACCCGCATTGGGCTGCAGTGAAACCGCATCGTAGCCGGTACAGGCAATCAACATTTCTTCCAGTTCGCGCAACAGCTGCTGGTAACCCTCTGCCTGGTCCAGTGGTGCGAACGGGTGGATATCGCTGAATTCAGGCCAGGTTATCGGAATCATCTCGGTAGTGGCATTCAGCTTCATGGTGCAGGAGCCCAGCGAAATCATTGCATGGGCCAAAGACAAATCCTTGTTTTCCAGGCGTTTCAGGTAGCGCAGCATCTCGGTTTCAGATTGATACAGATTGAATACCGGATGCACCAGAAAATCACTGCTACGCTGCAGGTTTCCTGAAACGACCGTGAAGCTGGTGGCCATGGAACGATCAAGCTCAAGCAGATCGATTTTCCCATCGGGTAAAAATGCCTGGATCAGTAGCTGAATGTGCTCGCGGCTGGTCTTTTCATTGATGCTTGCAGCTAGCATTCCGGCAGCGTCATATCGCAGGTTAATCCCAGCATCCAGCACGCGTTGGTAAATGGCAGCAGCCTGCTCAGGCTCAAGCCGAAAGCTGACCGTATCGAACCAGCTGGTGTTAATGGGCTTGATACCACCCGATTCCAGGCCTTTTACCAGCAGGCTGGTGAGGCGGTGTATGCGTTGAGCAATTTTTACCAACCTGGCTTTACCATGCCAGGTCACATACATGCCGCTGATAACAGCCAGCAGAGCCTGGGCAGTACAAATATTACTGGTGGCCTTGTCGCGGCGTATGTGCTGTTCACGGGTTTGCAAGGCCATGCGCAAGGCCAGTCTTCCCTGGCTGTCGCGTGATACGCCTATCACCCGCCCGGGCAATGAGCGTTTGTAATCTTCACGCGTAGCAAAAAATGCTGCATGGGGCCCGCCATAAGCCATGGGAACGCCGAAGCGTTGTGCCGAGCCTATCACCACATCGGCATTCATTTCGCCGGGCGGTTTCAACAGCACCAGGCTCATCAGGTCAGTCGCAACGGCTACCAGCGCCCCCTGTTTCTGGGCCTGGGCGATCAGTTCGACAGGATCGATGAGCTGGCCGTTAACCCCAGGGTATTGCAGCAGCACAGCGAAGTATTCACCCTGCTTGAGCAATTCGCCAGCATCGCCAATTACCAGCTCGATGCCCAGATAGGAAGCGCGGTTCCTGACCACGTCCAGGGTCTGGGGCAGCACATTTTCATCTACCAGGAAGCGGCTGGATTGGGAACGACGATTCACCCGCTGTAGCATGGTCATAGCCTCAGCCGCTGCAGTGGCCTCATCCAGCAAAGAAGCGTTGGCAATATCCATGGCCGTGAGATCGCAGACCATTTGCTGGAAGTTCAGCAAGGCTTCAAGACGACCCTGTGAAATTTCTGCCTGGTAGGGTGTGTAGGCTGTGTACCAGCCCGGATTTTCCAACACATTGCGCTGGATCACCGCTGGCAATATGGTTTCGTGATAACCCAGACCTATCATGCTGTGTTGTACGCGGTTCAGTGCTGCCAGCTGTCGCAACCGTTGCAGTGTTTCCACTTCATTACGGGCGCGAGGCAAATCCAGTGCTTCCTGCAATTGGATGCTGGGTGGCAGGGTGGTTGCAATCAGGTCTGCCAAAGACTCCGCGCCGACCACTTCCAGCATGGCCTGCACATCCGCTTCACGTGGCCCGATGTGCCGGCTGACAAAATCGCCGTGATCCTCGAGTTGCCGAAGTGGAGTATCAGGAATGGTGGCTGGGCGATGTTGATGCATGGATTCTGGGCTCCGGAACAGGTTGGAATTCGGGGCGTATTGTATGACCTTGAGCTGCTCGCGTCAGCGGCCTAAGGCAGGAAGTTCTGCAGATAATGATCAGCCAGCAGAAACACAAACAGCAGCATCAAATAGATAACGGAGTAGCCAAAAGTCTGCATGGGCAGGACTTCACCTTCAACGCTATCGCCAGCTTGAAGCAAGCGCCAGGCATACCAGAGAAAACCCAGATTGAGCACACTGACACCGGCCAGGTAAAGCAGATTGCTCATGCCTGTGAGGTAGGGCAGGGTAGTCACTAGTACCAATAAAATGGTGTAGAACAGGATATGCCAACGCGTAAACGCATTGCCGTGGGTCACTGGCAACATGGGCATGCCCACGGCGGCATAGTCCAGTCGGCGGTGTATGGCCAGCGCCCAGAAGTGCGGCGGTGTCCAGACAAAGATGATCAGGAACAACAATACTGCGCCTGGATCAACAGATCCTGTCACTGCCGTCCAACCCAGCAGTGGAGGAGCTGCGCCAGCAGCCCCGCCTATAACAATATTCTGTGGCGTGGCGCGTTTCAGCCAGGCGGTGTAAACAATGGCGTAACCAATCAGTGAAATAAATGTCAGTGCGGCAGTCAGCTTATTGACCCAAACCACCAGTATCAACATGGACAATGCACCCAAAGCCAAGGCGAAAACCAGCACCTGGCGTTCTGCCAGATCGCCTTGTGGCAAGGGGCGATTGCGGGTACGCACCATCACCGCATCAATGCGCTGATCCAGCAAGTGGTTGATGGCGGCAGCAGAGCCGGAAGCCAGGGCAATACCCAAGGTACCTGCCAGCAAGGCGCTAACAGGTGGCCAGCCGGGAGTGGCCAGGAACATGCCAACGATCGCGGTAAAGACGATCAGCGAAACCACTTTGGGCTTGGTTAATTCGAAATATCGTGCGGCTTTATCGAGCATGACTCAGTATCGCTGCGGGCTGGCGCGGAACAACAACCAGATCAGCATGGCTAACAATATGGCGGCCACCGCATTGTGCAGCACCGCAACAGCCAGCGGTAAAAAGAACAGGATATTGGAAATTCCCAGGCTGATCTGGGTGAACAACAGCACCAGCATTACCGCACCGGCTCGTTGCAAAACCGGCGTTCTGAGCAGGCGTACGGACAATATGCTCAACCAGATGAAAGTGACTAAGGCCCAGATACGATGTGACCAGTGGATTGCCACGCGTGCGTCCAGGTCGAGTACTCCGCCTTCATAGTCAACGCCAATTTCACGCCAGATTCGAAAACCCTCGATAAAATCTGCCTGCGGCCACCAGGAACCCTGGCAGGTAGGAAAATCCGGGCAAGCCAGGGCTGAATAATTAGCGCTGGTCCAACCTCCGAGGAATATCTGCACGATCAGAACGGCCATACCCGCGATGATGGCAGGCCTGAGTCTGCGGATCGGATGGCTGGGATTGTAGCGCCCCGGCCTGGCACTTTTGAGCGCGAACCAGAGTAACAATGCAAACGTGGTCATGCCTCCCAGCAAATGTGCGGTAACCACCGCGGGCAACAGTTTCAGGGTAACGGTCCACATCCCCAGGGCAGCCTGGAACAATATCAGTGCCATTATTATTGCAGCGGGCATCCTCAAACCCTGGAAGCGGTGTGTGGGCTTCCAGGCCAGGTAGTTGATCATCATTACCAGCAATACCAGGGTACCCGCGAGGTAGCGGTGCACCATTTCCTTCCACGCTTTGTGGGTTTCGACTGGCCGCTCCGGAAAATTCTGGTTGGCCGTATCAATTTCATGAGTTTGTTCTGGCCAGCTGATGTGGCCATAGCAACCGGGCCAATCCGGGCAGCCCAGGCCGGCATGTGACAGCCGCACATAGGCGCCGAGTATGATGACGCAGAAGGCGACCAGCGCGGCCAGCAATGCAAGCCTCTGGATGGTAATGGTCATCAGCTCTTGTCCTGTTTTGACCAGGTCAGCAGGCGTTTCAGATCCTTGCTCATTCTCGCCTCTGAGTCTGCCATATCGTAGGCCATCATAATGTTACCCAGCGGATCGACCAAATAACTGCTCACAGTGGTGGCGGAAAGTCCGCCCCGTTGCATGGTTGTTTGCAGGGATTGTTGCAGGCTGCCTGATGGATCGGTCAGCACAGTAAACTGATCATAAACGGCTAGCAGTTGCTGGTGTAATTCTATATCCACCGGCAACCCGGATAGCAATACCAGTTTCAACCTTTGCTGCTCGCGTCCAGAGGCCTTATGTACCTGGCGCAGCCCAGCCACTTTCTGTAAACAGTTTGTTTCGCAGTCTGCAGGCAAGGCCAAGAGGATGACCCAACTGTCCAGCAAGCTCACCACTTGTGTGGTGTCGACAGCGCTTTCGGTAGTCGCCCAATCCAGGGCAACCGGCGGCTCGATCAGTTTGCCCTGATTGATGGTGTCACCCGATGGCTTGGGCAGGTGCCCGCTGAACATCAATATCGCTGCCAGCAAGGGCAACAGGAACAGGGCGAGGATGGCCAGCAATTTCAGCCGGTTGGAAGCAATGCTCACGAAGCAGTTCTCCGTATTCGTATGCCCAGGGTGAAGATCAGGATAATGGCTGCGGCCGCCAGCGCAAACCACTGCACTGCATAAGCCTGGTGTTGAGCGGGCAGGATTACAGCGGGTTGCCAAAATCTATCCTCAAAACCACTGCTGTCGGCGGCATCCAGTTTAAGAATCAACGGCGCTATGGGCAGGTTTGTCACCTGCGCAATTTTATTGATATCGAGGTAGGTTATTAACATGGGCCCGTCCAATTGATGGATGGCATTGGGTTCGCCCAACTGCACACCACCGCCCGGGGGACGACTGAGCAGGCCGCTGATGACGATTTCGCCACTCGGAGTAATTACCGCTGGCAAGCTGCGTCGGTCCGGGTTCATGGCCAGCCAGCCACGGTCAACCAACAGGGGAGTTCCCAAACTGGAATAGAACAGGCTCAAGACGTGTACGCCGGGTTGGCCCTGCCATATTTTATTATCCAGCAGCAGTTGCCATTGGTTTTCATAGTGTCCCAATATACTTACTCTGGCAAAATCCAGGTCGGAGTTTAACGCCTGTTGCAGAGTCATTTCCGGAGCTTGCTCAAAACGCATGAGCAAATCCTGTTTTTCAGCTTTGCGAATGACCTGCCATTGCCCCAGGCTGGCGAACAGAACCGCCAATACCAGCAGGAAGGTTAAGGGAATAATGCGAACCTGGACATTCATGGATTCAAATTGCAGCCGCTTCACTATATATTGAAGCCCCAAATAGCGACTCAGAGGTCAACATGCTGATCAAATTCTTCATCATTCTGTTTTTGCTCGTCATCCTGTACAGCCTGGCATCTTCTTTCTTTTTCCTGGTCAGGGACAAAGGGCAGAGTGATAGAACCGTGCAGAGACTGACCTGGCGCATCGGCTTGTCGTTGCTGCTGTTCGTGCTGCTGTGGGTTGCCCATTCCCTGGGGTGGATAAAATCGAACGGTGGGCCGGTCAAGGTTCAAACGACTGCAGAATCCAGCGGCTGAAAACTGTTTGTACCAGCAGGGTTGTCAGTCGGATTCAATAACTGACTGAAGCAGGAATGCAGCATGCCTTTGCATTCCTCAAGGTTGCCTAGAATACGTATACGAAAATAAACAGTCCCAGCCAGACCACGTCAACGAAATGCCAGTACCAGGCAACTGCTTCAAAGCCAAAGTGTTGATCGGGTTTGAAATGTCCACGGGCACAGCGTATGGCGATAACCAGCAGCATGATGGCACCCAGGGTTACGTGCATGCCGTGGAAGCCGGTCAGCATGAAAAAAGTTGAACCGTAGATACCGGAACCCAATGTCAGGCCCAGTTCCTGGTAAGCCTCTTTGTATTCTTCCACCTGGAAGTAAACAAATATGAAGCCCAATAAAACCGTCGCGGCCAACCAAATCACCAGAGGTGTACGCAGATTTTTCTTCAGTGCATGATGTGCCATGGTCACGGTCACGCCTGAAGTCAGCAATATCATGGTATTCAGGAAAGGAACGCCGAATGCCGGGATGGTGCCAAATGGCCCACCCAATTCTGCCGGACCGGCCGTGGGCCAGACATTCTGATAGCCCTGCCACAACATTTCGTTGGTATAGGCTCCAGTGCCTTCGCCGCCCAGCCAGGGCACTGACAGGACGCGCGCATAGAACAGTGCGCCAAAGAAACAGGCAAAAAACATCACCTCAGAAAAGATGAACCACAACATGCCCATGCGGAAGGAAGTGTCTACCTGGTCGTTATACATGCCACTTTCGCTTTCGCGTATGACTTGTCCGAACCAGCCAAACAGCATGAATATCATCACCGCTGCACCCGCAGTGAATGTCCAGGGTGCCGTGCTGGATCCATTTACCCAGTAGGCTGCACTGGCCATCATCAGGATCATGCCAATCGATCCGACTATCGGCCAGCGAGTGCTGTGGGGTACGTAATAGGAATCTTCTGCTTGATGGGCCATGTTCAGTTCTCGTTTACAGGTGCATTCGCAGACGCCAGCGTCAGGGCTGTTCGTTCCGCCTTTTTATTGCGGTAAAAAGTATAGGAAAGTGTAATTTCCTTGATGCTTTCGGGAAGATCAGGCTGCACGAAAAAATACACGGGCATTTCCCGGCTTTCGTTGCCCGTCAGAAGTTGTTCAGTGAAACAGAAGCATTCAGTTTTAACGAAATACAGGCTGGCTTCTGGAGGTACTACATTGTAGGTAGCCTGGCCGATGATGCTCTGCGCTGTAGGGTTCATGGCCAGGTATTTGGCCTCGGACAGCTTGCCCAGCTTGACCGTGCTGGTTTTTTCCAATGGCTGGAACATCCACGGCAGATCAGAGTGCGTGGTGGCCAGAAAACGAATCTGCACTTCGCGATCCGAGGCCTGTATCCCTTCTGCATCCGCAGAAATTTGCACACTGCGGCCACCCAGCCCGGTGATATCACAGAACACACCGTACAGCGGCACCATGGCATAACCAAAACCGAACATGGCTACGGCCATTACCACTAGCCGACCAACCAGTCGACGAGTGCTGACTTTGGCCTGGCCTTGATCAATGCTGCCTTGTTCAGGCTTCTCTTGTTCGGAATGGTGCTGGTTCATTTTAATGCACGCTACTCAGCCAATACGCCAGACAGGATAAAGGCAGTAAATATTGCCACGGCGACAGCCGCCAGTATCCAGGCGGTCACTACCGCCCGCGATCTGCGTTGCTGCAATTCTGCTTGCTGGTCTGCCATCATCGCCAAGCTTTCAATGGGCGTATTCGTCCGCATGCGCAACAGTCTTGCTGTTGATCGGAGGCGGTTCATTGAATGAGTGATAAGGCGGTGGCGAGGAAAGAATCCATTCCAGTCCCCTGGCGCCTTCCCAGACTCTGGAGGTCGCTTTTATACGGCTCTTATAGATGCAGTGAATGATGATGCCCACAAAAATCAGTTGTGAGGCGCCAAAGGTGAATCCGCCAATGGATGAGATCATATTGAAGTCGGCGAATTGCACCGAATAATCCGGTATGCGTCGGGGCATGCCTGCCAGTCCCAGATAGTGTTGCGGGAAGAACAGCACATTGACGGAAATGGCCGACAGCCAGAAATGAATTTTACCCCAGCGCTCGGAGTACATATGTCCCGACCATTTCGGCAACCAGTAGTAAGTACCCGCCATAAGGGCGAACACCGAGCCCGGTACCAGCACGTAGTGGAAGTGGGCAACCACGAAGTAAGTGTCATGGTATTGCAAATCCACTGAGGCAATGGCCAGCATCAAGCCGGACAGACCGCCGATGGTGAACAGCACCACGAAACCGATGGAAAACAGCATGGGAGTTTCAAAAGTCATCGAACCTTGCCACATGGTGCTGACCCAGTTGAAGACTTTCACCCCGGTGGGTACTGCAATCAGCATGGTGGCATACATGAAAAATAACTCGCCGGACAAGGGCATGCCCACGGTGAACATGTGATGCGCCCAGACTATGAATGACAGGAAGGCGATTGAGGCGGTTGCGTACACCATCGCTGCATACCCAAACAGGGGCTTGCGGGCAAAGGTCGGGATGATTTCCGAAACCACACCAAAGGCGGGCAGAATCATGATGTACACCTCGGGGTGCCCGAAAAACCAGAAAATATGCTGGAACATTACCGGGTCACCGCCACCAGCGGCATTGAAAAAGCTGGTGCCGAAGAAATGGTCAGTCAGCAGCATCGTCACCGCGCCAGCCAATACCGGCATTACTGCGATCAGCAGGAAGGCGGTAATCAGCCAGGTCCAGACGAACAGGGGCATGCGCAGCAAGGTCATACCCGGCGCGCGCATGTTGAGTATGGTGGCAATTACGTTTATTGAGCCCATGATGGAAGAAATACCCATCATGTGGATGGCAAATACCACAAAGGCAAAGCTTTGCCCGGTTTGCAGGCTCAGGGGCGGGTACAAGGTCCAGCCGGATGCCGGCCCGCCGGAATCCATGAACAGCGTGCTCAGCAACATGGTAAAGGCGAAGGGCAGAATCCAGAATGACCAGTTGTTCATGCGCGGCAACGCCATATCCGGTGCACCGATCATCATCGGTATCATCCAGTTGGCGAAGCCTACCCAGGCCGGCATAACCGCGCCGAACACCATGATCAGGGCGTGCATGGTGGTCATCTGGTTGAAGAAATCCGGTTCAACCAATTGCAAACCGGGCATGAACAGTTCAGCGCGGATGATCATGGCCATGGATCCGCCGATCAAAAACATGATCAGCGAGAAAACCAGGTACAGCGTGCCTATGTCCTTGTGGTTGGTAGTAAACAACCAGCGATCCAGCAAACTGCTGGGTTTGTGGTCGTGGTGATCGTCATGGCTGGCGTGGTCGCCGGCGTGAGCGTGATCGATTGCCTGGGCTTGTGAACTGGTCATCTCGGTCATTCCCGTTACAGATTAGCTGACAATTGACCGTGTTTGATACGGGCAATGGTTTGTGGCTGGACTACCGCATCTGATGCTTCTCCGAAAGCATTGCGGGTATAAGTCAGTGCGGCTGCAATATCAGCCGCGGAAAGCATATTTCCCCAGGCTTGCATGGCCGTTCCGGCGCGGCCATTCATGACCACGTTGATTTGCTCATCAATGGGGCCATTGATCACAGTGCTGCCGGTCAGGGCAGGGAAAGCCGGTGCCAGCCCGGAACCATCCTTCTGATGGCAGGCTGCGCACTGAGTGGCGTAGACGTTTTCACCATGCTCCATCAGCTCGGCCAGGCTCCAGATGCGTTGCTCATCGGTGCTTTGCTGGGCAGTTTGATTCTGCATGTCGGACACCCAGGCCTGATAATCCTGTTTGGATACAGCTTCCACGACTATGGGCATGAAACCGTGGTCTTTACCGCATAGTTCAGCGCATTGTCCGCGGTAGACACCGGGTTCTGAAATTTCAGTCCAGCCTTCGTTGATATAGCCCGGAACGGCGTCGCGTTTCCAGCCCAAATCGGGTACCCACCAGGCATGGATTACGTCATCGGCGGTGATGAGGAATTTGATCTTGGTATCAATCGGCAGTACCACGCGTTTATCCACATCCAACAGGTAGTTTTCCACGCTGGCGGGATCAGTACCTGAATCCAGCATGCGCGCCGCATTGGAACTGCTGGCCAGCGAACTGATGAAACTGATGTCGTCTTCCAGGTATTCGTACTTCCAGCGCCACTGGAAACCGGTAATCTTGACGGTAATCTCGGTTTCCGGGTAAATCTCCATATGAATCAGTGCGGTGGTGGCCGGTATCGCCATCCCCACCAAAATCAGCACTGGTATGATGGACCAGATGATTTCAGCCTTGGTGCTGTGGGTGAACTTGGCCGCTTCATAGCCACGGGATTTTCGGTGCAGCACGATGGAGAAAAACATGGCGCTGAATACCAGGATGCCGATCACCACGCAGATCCACAGGCTGATCATGTGCAGGTCATAGTTCATGACGGATTGGGCTGTCACGCCTCTGGGCATGTTGATCTTGTTGCCGCTCAGTCCTGGCGCTACCAGCAACAGCCAGAAGGCGGCCGAGACAGCCGCAAGAACTGCCAGTCCAACTATGATCGTGTTCTGCTTTTTCATCGAAATATCAGGCCTCAGCTTCAATGGGTTTGGGCAATTGCTTGTTTACCGGCTTATTCTTACGGTCAAATCTGTTGACCACTTTGCGCCGCACTTCCAATCAGCCCCGTACGATGTTTTATGGTGCTTTGTTTTGCTGCATGACCAAGCCTGAACGGACTTGACGATCCAGGCTTGAAGCAACCATGAATTAGTCAGTGTTGCTTTAAATTTTTACATTCCAGTCGGCCAGCTGCTGGCTATTGCACTACAGCCTGAATCGGAAGTTTGACTAAATTTAAGGAATTTTCCTTGTGGTAAAACACCTACTGCCGGGTGCTGCTTTGTTCAAGCCTCACAAGCTGGGTGAATATATTAACCACGCACAGCCTTCAAGCCGCTAATTGTATCGTCCATGGTAAGTACGGGGCAAGGCACATGAACAGGGCTTGTCGAGTTTTAATGCACCACCACAGCAGTTAAACTGGCTCGCGCCGCAGTTTGGCAAATAATCGCAATTTTTTCAGGAGTACCAGAGTGACGGATTCGCAGGCATTCGATTTTCTATTGACCAACATGAAACCGGCCGATCCCTTAGGGGATGATATGGATTTGCAGTACCACGCTGATGAGGAGCAAATCGTACATCGCTTGCTGCAGCTGGCGCGCCAGGATCCCGAAGCCACCGCCCGAATCAACGCGCGCGCTGCCATGCTGGTCAGCCAGGTGCGCTCACGCCAATCTGAACAGGGCGTGATGGAAGCCTTCATGATGGAATATGACCTTTCTTCAGAGGAAGGCATTGTGCTGATGTGTTTGGCCGAAGCCCTGTTACGTATTCCGGATGATGAAACAGCAGAAAAGCTGATCGCGGACAAATTGGGTGATGCAGATTGGGAATCACATATAGGCCGTAGCTCTTCGGTACTGGTCAATGCCTCGACCTGGGGGCTGATGCTAACCGGTAAGCTGGTTGCCCTGTCCGAAACCACCAGTGCCAATTTTCGCTCCGCCTTGGCCAGGTTGGTCAATCGCAGCGGCGAGCCGCTGGTGCGCACCGCCATTCGCCAGGCCATGCGCATTCTGGGATTTCAATACGTCATGGGCCGTACCATAAACGAGGCCTTGAAACGTTCGCAGAAAAAGGCCAACCGCCAGTATCGCTATTCCTTTGACATGCTGGGTGAAGCGGCCATTACCCAGCACGACGCCGACCGCTACCTGGAATCCTATCGTTCGGCCATCAAGGCTATTGGCGCAAGTCACAAAGCCGAAGATGTGTTTTCCGCACCCAGTATTTCAGTCAAGCTGTCGGCGCTGCATCCGCGCTTCGAGTTTGCACATAAAGACCGCGTACTGGAGCAGTTGGTGCCGCGCGTACTGGAACTGGCGCAACTGGCCAAGGCCAATCGAGCGGGATTAACGGTCGACGCCGAAGAAGCCGACAGGCTGATGCTGGCCCTGGGCGTGTTCTCCGCGGTGTACCAGGACGACTCACTGGCCGATTGGGAAGGCTTTGGCCTGGCTTTACAGTCCTACCAGAAGCGCGCCATGGCAGAAATTGCATTGCTGGCTGATCTGGCCAGGCGCATAGGGCGACGTATTCCGGTGCGGCTGGTCAAAGGTGCGTATTGGGATTCGGAGATCAAGCTGGCTCAGGTTGAGGGTTACACCACCTATCCGGTGTTTACCCGCAAAGCCAATACTGATGTGTCCTACATAGCCTGTGCCCGCCAGATCCTGGCTGAGCGCCAGGCTTTTTATCCGCAATTTGCTACTCACAACGCACACACCGTGTCGCTGATTACCGAGCTGGCCGGCGACCGGCAGGACTTTGAATTCCAGCGACTGCACGGCATGGGTGCCGACCTCTATGGCGTGGTTATGCAGGCCGAAGGTTTTCGGCATGCCTGTCGCGTGTATGCGCCAGTGGGCAGTCACGAAGACCTCTTACCCTACCTGGTGCGGCGTTTGCTGGAAAACGGCTCCAACACCTCGTTTGTTAATCGAATTGTCGACCCGAACATAGCGGCGGAAAAGGTCGCCGAAGACCCGGTAGAACGGGTTGAACATACCCAGCCGGTGGCACATCCGGGCATACCTTTGCCGCGCCAGCTTTATGGTGCAAACCGGCTGAATTCGGCTGGAGTCAACTTCGCCAACGAAAGCGAGGTGCAGGCCCTGGCGACTGCCATGCAGGCTTTTGCTGACTCCCGCTGGGATGCCAGTCCGATAGTGGCGAATATGGCGGGTAGCGACCAGCCTCAAGCCAAAGCCAATCTGAACCCGGCCAATTTCTCTGATCAAATTGGTCAGATTTATGAGGCTACTCCTGCGGATATTGAACAGGCCATCAACACGGCACGTGCCTTTACCGACGACTGGGATCGCACACCGGTCACTCTGCGGGCTGCCATGCTGGAGAAGGCGGCTGATCTGATGGAAGAACGTACGCCGGAATTATTGGCTATTTGCTCGCGGGAAGCTGGCAAAACTCCGCGGGATTGTGTCGCAGAGGTCAGGGAAGCGATCGATTTCCTGCGTTATTACGCCACGCAGGCAAGGGCGCTATTCGACCAACCTGTGCTCTTGCCGGGTCCCACCGGTGAACGAAATCAACTGTCGCTGCATGGCAAGGGAGTATTTGTCAGCATCAGTCCGTGGAATTTCCCATTGGCCATATTTACCGGCCAGGTCAGCGCCGCATTGGCTGCTGGAAACACGGTGCTGGCCAAGCCCGCCGAGCAAACACCTGCGGTTGCGGCGCTGGTCACCCGTATCCTTCACCAGGCCGGTATTCCCCGCGAAGCTTTGCAATTACTGCCCGGTGATGGTGCGACTGTGGGGGCCGCGCTGACCAGCGATGTTCGGATTGACGGAGTGGTCTTTACCGGTTCGACTGAGACCGCCCGGGTGATCAACCGGACCCTGGCTGGCCGCGATAGTCCCATTGCCACTTTCATCGCCGAAACCGGTGGCCAGAACGCCATGATCGTGGACAGCTCGGCCTTGCCGGAACAGGTGGTCAAAGATGTGATTACCAGTGCTTTTCTGAGCGCCGGTCAACGCTGCTCGGCCGCGCGCGTACTGTTCCTGCAGAGGGATATTGCCCCCCGGGTGCTGGAATTGCTTGCTGGAGCCATGCAGGAGTTGGTGGTAGGTGATCCGCGCAAACTGCTTACGGATGTTGGGCCTGTGATTGATGAAGATGCATTGGCCATTCTGATTGCCCATGCTGAGCGCATGGATAAGGCGGGTCGCCTGGTGGCTACTGCGCCCTTGCCAGAGTATGTTTCCGGGCATTTCTTCGCGCCACGCGCTTATGAAATTGCCAGCCTGGATTTGCTCGAGCGCGAAATATTCGGGCCCATATTGCACGTAATTCAGTATCGGGCCAGAAATATCGATCAGGTTATTGCCGCCATCAATGCGTCCAACTATGGACTCACGGTGGGCATACACAGCCGCATAGATCGCAGCCAGGATTACATTGCCAACCGCATCCATGCCGGAAATTGTTACATCAACCGCAATATGGTGGGCGCCGTGGTGGGGGTACAGCCATTTGGTGGCGAACGGCTGTCGGGAACCGGCCCCAAAGCGGGAGGTCCACATTACCTGCAGCGTTTTGCAACCGAGCGTACTCTGAGTGTCAACACAGCTGCTATGGGTGGCAATGCCAGCCTGCTGGCTCTGGAAGACTGATACTCTGTCTGACTGATTCTGCATACACAACCGGACTACTGATTTGTACCTGCAACACTTTGGATTAACTGAAGCACCTTTTTCGATCACGCCTGATCCTGCTTTCGTTTATCTGAGCGCCGCGCATAGGGAAGCATTGGCGCATCTGCTTTATGGTGTAGGCAAGGGTGGTTCCGGTGGTTTTGTGCAGCTGACCGGTGAAGTGGGTACAGGCAAAACCACCATTTGCCGCTGTCTGCTGGAACAAGTACCGGAAGATACGCTGATTGCGCTGATTTTGAATCCTATGGTCACCCCGCAGGAATTGCTTGCAGCGATTTGCGATGAGTTGGGTGTTGACATCAGCCAGGCTGGAGACAGCAGCAAAAAAATGGTGGATGCGCTCAATCACTACCTCCTGCAGCAATATGCCGCTGGCAAACGGGTAGTGGTGGTCATCGATGAAGCGCAAAACCTCAGCCCGCAAGCGCTCGAGCAAGTGCGCCTGTTGACCAATCTGGAAACGGCCAAGCACAAGCTGTTGCAGATGGTTTTGTTGGGCCAGCCGGAGTTGCGGCAATTACTGCAACGGCAGAATCTTCGCCAGTTGGCCCAGCGCATCACGGCGCGCTATCACTTGGCACCCCTGAACGAAGCTGAGACTTTTGCTTATATCAAACACCGTATGAGGGTCGCCGGCGCGCGCCAGAGCCACTTCAACAAAGCAGCACTGAAAGCCATCTATCGCCGTTCCGGTGGCGTGCCGCGTTTGATCAATATCATTGCCGATCGTGCCCTGTCCGGTGCTTATGCCCAGGAGAAAGAACAGGTCCATGCTGCGCTGGTGCACGCTGCAGCCAATGAGGTGCAACCCAGTGAACAGCGGGTGACCCAGCGCAGCAGTCTGAGTTTCGCCCTGGTTGCAATTGCGGTACTGGCCATAGGCGGGCTGTTTTTGGCCTGGCAGCAACATTGGTTGAGTTTCGGGCCGGGTCAGAGCGCTACGCAGGACGCTATTGCCAGCCAGGTCCCGGGGCCTGAAAAGCGGGGCACTGGCAAGTCTTCTGTCGATTCCAAGTCAGCTGCGCAGATATCTGAGTCTGGTCGTGAAACAGGCAATCCACCCCAGACTGGGCTGGTTACGCCAAGCACTAATGTGGCTGCGGTGGATGTGAGTTCAGCACCCACTGCCCTGGCGAGCCAATCTGTGGGAGCCCTGAGCGGCAAGTCCGCAGGAAGCTTGCCCCTGCGAGACCCACAGTGGACATATCAGAATTCGCTGGTCAGCCAGGCTTTGCGAGAAGATTGGTTGGCTGACCAACATTTATTGGCCTACCCGGCGCTGGCTCAACTTTGGCAGGAGCCCAGCCAGGCCAAGGCTGTATTGCTGGCTTGTGAGGGTGCCAAGGCCAGTGGATTTGCCTGTTTGACAGAGCGTGGCAATTGGGCCAGGGTGAAAATTCTGGGTTTGCCCGTCATACTGATATTGCGCGCCAATGGTGATAAACACGTGTTATTGCGCGGTATCAGCGGCCAGCACATTTTGCTGGGTGCCGGTTCCAGTCCGCAATGGTTCCAGCGCGACAAGGTAGACGAATTGTGGATGGGGGAATATATCGTGGCCTGGCCGCAATCGCCGGATTGGCCGGAACAAATTCGTCGCGGTGACCGCAATGCGGCTGTGGATATCATCTTCAGCATGGCGGCCATGGCCGAACCTCCATGGCAAGGTCAGGCCCAGGGCCAGTTTGACCTGCAGTTTGAAAATTGGCTCAAAAATTTCCAGCATAGCCAGGGCTTATTGGCTGATGGCATAGTTGGCCCACAAACACTGTTGTACCTGATGGCTCCGGGAATTTCTGAACCCCGCCTTGAATTGGAAAACCGGGAAGGTTCCTGATTATGTCTATTTTGCTGGATGCGCTGAAGCGCTCTGAATCGCAACGTGAACTCGGCAGCGTGCCGACTCTGCAGACCAGTACTGACTCCCTTGGGCTGGGCGCTGAACAGGCGCCTGCCTGGGTAAGCATGGTTATGGTGTTGTTGGCTGCGGGCAGTATGAGTTGGTTGGGCCTGCAACAATTCGAACTCCCGGATGAGAAACTGGCACCGAAATTGCCACAGCAAACAGCAGATTCAACTCCTGCCGAGGACGGCTCTGAATCGCCAGCGGAGGCAGAAAGTAACAGCCCACCAGTAAAAGAGAAAAGCGTTCTGCCCGTATTCACTGGCGCTACGGTTTTGAATTCGGACAAGGCCAACGCTGAGAAAGCTAAAGCCGAGGCGCAAGCCAGAGCGGGTAGCGATGTCCGCAACTATACTGCACCGGCACAAGCATCCAGTGAGCCCACCCGCGACAACGCGGTACGCCAGTCTGAATTGACCAATGTTGAAATCGCCGCGCGTGCAGGGGCTGAAATGACTCCGGCGCAACGGGCGGCCCAGCAGCTTTCGTCAGCGGGCTCCAAAACGGCAGCAGATGAATATGAACCGGACATCATCAGCTACTGGCAGGTGCCGGAATCCATGCGTGAAGGCTTGCCGGATTTACGCATCTCGGTACTTGTGTTTGCTGAACAGTCCGAGAACCGCTTCCTGCTGCTGAACGGTGAACGCTTGCGTGAGGGTGATGAATTGTCCAATGGTTTGCTACTGGAAGAAATCAGGCGCGACCGGGCAATCTTCAATTACAGGAACTATCGCTTTTATCTCAAGAGCTGAGTTTGGCCAACTCAGCAAATATGGGGATCGTCACCAACTGGTCAGCTGCTGGCCCATCCAACCCCTATGCCATAGTCAGCATTTCCCTGGTCTGCGTGGTCATGCTTAGCCTCTATTCAATGTCCGGCCCCTTATTGCAACAGGCGCTGATCGATGTGTTGGGTATGCAGCCACAGGCTATTGCGGAATTGATTCATTCTGACACCCGGAGTTGGTGGAATTATCCGGCCATCACGGTGCTGACTGCTATAGTGGTGCACGCCAACTGGCTGCACCTGGCGGGTAACATGGCCTATCTGTGGGTGTTTGGTTTACCCTTGGAAAGCCGCTTGGGAACCTTGCCATTCTTGTTGATTTTCATCGCCGGTGGTGCGCTGGCCAATATCACCGTAGCGCTTAGCCTGGACCAACTCGAAACTCCCATCATAGGGGCCAGCGGGGCGGTGTCTGCGGTGGTGGGGTGTTACCTGGGGCTTTTGCCTTCACGACAAATAGGCCTGTTCCTGCCTCTGGGCTTGTACTTACAGTTTGCCCAGGTGCCTTCCTTGCTGGTGATTGGCTCCTGGTTTACTTTGCAGTTGCTTTATACCGTGTTTGGCCCCATTAATGCGGCAGTGGCCTGGTGGAATCACCTGGCCGGATTCGCACTCGGCCTCAGTCTGATGTTGTTGTACCGGGCATTACGACAATTTCGGGTCCAGGCCCCATAAAACAAAACGAGTTATTACTTTACCATGGCGCGAAAAACACCCTTATACAAAGTCATCTTCTTCAACCATGGCAAAGTCTATGAGTTATTCAGCGAAAGTGTTGGCAGCAGTGGTATCTGGGGTTTTATCGAAGTGAGTGAGTTGGTTTTTGAAACCGGCGAAGGCCTGGTGGTAGACCCTACCGAGGAAAAAATGCGCCAGGAGTTTTCCGGAGCCCGTGTTTTGCACCTGCCTTTGCAAAGCATAGTGCGAATAGAAGAAGTGGAAAAACGCGGTAAATGCATGATCCGCGACCGCGAATCCGGAGAAAAAGTCACGCCTTTTCCGATTTCTCCACCCGCACGCAATTGAGCAGGGATTCCTCAGCTGTCGGCTCTGCGCGACAGCAGTGTCGCTCCGCGCAATAGGCGCAAAGCCTGGTACAAGGGAAAATCGTCTTCCGGTTTTACTGTTTCTTCCGCATCTTTGCTTTTGAAATCACTGCGCGATTCAAGGTGGCGTTCAAGATCTGCTTCGCGTGGCCTGTCATCGCTAACCGTCACAGTCTTCATATGTTGTTCTACGGACTGATCAGGCACGATGCCCTCGGCCTGGATAGATCGTCCTGAAGGTGTGAAATAGCGTGCAGTGGTTAGCTTGATACCACCTCCATTGCGCATGGGTAACACGGTTTGTACCGAGCCTTTGCCAAAAGTCCTTTCACCCATCAGCAAGGCTCTGCCGTGATCCTGCAAGGCTCCGGCCACAACTTCGGACGCTGATGCGGAACCCCGGTCAACCAGCAACACTACGGGCGTGTTCGGGAACCATTGGCCGGGCTGGGCAGTGAACTCCATATGCATGCTGGCATTGCGCCCGCGTATGGAAACTATGGTGCCACTGTCGAGGAAGCCATCAGCAATATCCACTGCAGATTGCAGCACGCCGCCCGGGTTATCACGCAAGTCCAGTACCACGCCTCTAATAGGTTTGCCTTCGGCCTGAATGGACTCAATGGAAGCTTGCAGGTCAGTGGCGCTGTCGCGGTGAAAGTAACCGAGACTGAAATAGGCGATATCATCGGCAAACAAGCGGGCCTTCAGTGCCGGTATTTTCAAGACCTGGCGTTGCAATAACTTGGTGCTCGTTTCTCCTGTTGAAGTCATTACTACCACTTCGACTTCGCTGCCGGGTGGGCCGCTGAGTTCATCAATAGACTCTTGTAATATGCGTCCCTTTACCGCTTTCCCCGCAATGGAGGTGAACACGTCGCCCGGATTGATGCCGGCCGAATCAGCCGGGCTGGGCACCAGCACTTTGCGAACCACGATGCGACCGGCTTCTGCCGCGACATCCACGCCCACTCCCACATACTCGCCGCGCGCATTGTGATCCAGATCTTCGTAATCGTCGCCGGGTAAATAAGCCGAGTGCGGGTCCAACTTGGACAGCATGCCGCTGATGGCGGCCTCCAGCAGTTCTTTGTCGTCTACATCTTCCACGTAGTTTTTTCTGACCTGGTTGAACACATCGGTGAAGGTGCGCAAATCATCCAGGCTGAGGGTCGTGCTTGCGGCTGTTTTTGGTAACGAATCCAGGTCTTCATCCTGTGCTGCAAGGCTCAGGCTGAAGAACAGCAGGGTAAAACTGAGCAGCAAGATGCCGCGGAAATTCCGATACGGTTGGGCACAGCTTGTTTGCATGATTATCAGACTCCTACCTCTTAAGCCAGGCTGCCGGGTCTAGCGCCTTGCCATCTTTCCTCAGCTCAAAATACAGCCCCTGCTCGCCGGAATTATTGCTACCCACGGTGGCGATTATGCTGCCGGGTTCAACCCAGTCCCCCACTTCCCACAACAGGCTTTCATTGTAGCCGTATAGGCTCATGAATCCTTCGCCATGGTCAATGATGATCATCAGCCCATAACCGCGTAACCAGTCGGCAAAAGCCACCCGGCCGTATGCAATGGATGATACTTCACTGCCGGGACGGGCATCGAATACCCAGCCTTGCCAATACATGCCACCACTCCGTTGTTGGCCAAAAGCTTTACGTACTTTGGCCTGCACCGGAGTAGCCAGACGCCCTTTTTGTGCGCTGACAGAAACATGCTGGCCGAGATTGGCGGGTATATCAGCCAGCACATCGCTGAGTTTTTCCAGCAGTTTTTCCAGGTCTTGACGATTCTGTTCAAATTCTTTCAATTGTGCCTCGCCCGTGCCTATCTGCTGCTGCAACTTGGCCAATACCGTTTGTCGCAATGCCCTCTGTTGCTCTTTTTTCTGCAGTTCCTGCTGCTGCAATTCCTGCGCACTGGCTATGGTTTGCAGTTGCAATTCTATGCTCAGGTAAATGGCTTCGAGGTTGGCCAGGGTTGCCCTTAACTGCTCGATTCTGCGTGCCTGGGCCTGGTTGATATGTTCGTAATAAGCCAGCATGCGGCTGAGTTCAGCAGCATTGTCCTGGTTGAATACCAGCTTGATTCGGGACTGTCGTGTCAGGCGGTAGGTGTCACTGACCTGCTTGGCCAATTGTTGTTGGTCCAGTTGCAGTTGCTGCAACTGTTGTTCGCGTTCCTTTTCCAGCCTGGCAAGCTCAGCACCTTGTTCAGCCAATTGTGCTTCCAGTGCCCGAATGGCCTGGCTGGACTGCTGCAGGGAAAGATCAAGCTGCTTCAATTGCTGCTGTTCTGCCTGGTGATCAGAGCGTGCTGCGGTCAGGCTGTGCTGCAAAGCCTGTATTTCCTTCTGCAACTGCTGCAGTTGTTGTTCCACTTCCTGCTGGCGGGGAGTACTTGCGGATTCCTTTTGAGCTTGCAGGGTTGTCACCTGGCACATGCACAGCGCCAGCAAGCCAACTGCCGCATAGTGACGGGTTAAACTCAAAAGTTGCATTGCATGTCAGTCTGTCGCTTTTACGAGTAAAGAAGTCCCGGTCATTTCTGCGGGCTGTTGCAGCCCCAGCAAGTCCAGCATGGTTGGGGCGATGTCGCGCAAAGCCCCCCAGGGCTTGAGCCGGGCAGGGCGGCCATGAAACACCAGCGGCACCGGATTGGTGGTATGCGCAGTAAGACTTTGGCCGCTGATGGGGTCCAGCATCTGCTCGACGTTGCCGTGATCGGCCGTTATCAGCAATTCACTGCCTGTGTCATTAACTGCCTTGATCACCACAGCCAGGCAGCTATCCACTGCTTCAACTGCGGCCATCGCGGCCTGCATACTGCCGGTATGTCCCACCATGTCCGGATTGGCCACGTTGCAAATGATCACATCAAATTGACCAGAACGTATGGCCTGGCCCAATTGTTCGGCCAGTGCCGGCGCACTCATTTCGGGTTGCAGATCGTAGGTGGCAACCTGGGGCGATGGAATCAGGATGCGTTGTTCCAATGGGAAAGGCTGCTCCCGGCCACCGTTGAAAAAGAAAGTCACGTGCGCATACTTTTCTGTTTCTGCTATGCGCAACTGGCTTAAACCCTGTTCGGCCAATAGCTCTCCAAACATTCGCGGTAGTGCACTGGGCGGAAAAGCCACGCTCACCGGCAACCCTTCCAGGTATTCCGTCATGCAAACAAAGGCGGCCAAGGCAATGTGCTGTCGGCTGAACCCGGAAAAAGGCTCTTCAACAAAGGCACGTGTCAGTTCACGTGCCCGGTCAGCACGGAAGTTTACGAAAATCATACTGTCACCCCCGGCTATGGCCTGAGCGCCATTGAGTACAGTGGGTGCGACGAATTCATCGTTCTCATCGCGAACATAGGCCTGGCTCAATGCCTCGGCCGCCGAGGCAGCATGCTGGTCCGATACAGCGTGGGCGATTGCTGTGTAAGCGCTTTCAACCCGGTCCCAGCGCTGATCGCGATCCATGGAGAAATACCGCCCACACACCGAATTGATCTGCACACCCGGCATCGTATCGACCAAAGCCTGCATGGCAGCGATGGACTCGGTAGCGCTACGCGGTGGTGTGTCGCGCCCGTCCAGGAACAGATGCAGGGCAACTTTTGTCGCGCCACGTGCATGAGCCAGCATGACTGTGGCCTGGAAATGCTCGTCGTGACTATGCACTCCGCCTGGTGAAAGCAGGCCCATGATATGGACTGTGCCGTTTTTGCCAGCAGCGTCTATACCATCGCAAAGCACCTGGTTGTTGATAAAGCTGCCGTCGCGAATGGCCAGGCTGATGCGGGTAAAGTCCTGGTAAACAATCCGGCCCGCGCCCATGTTCATATGGCCCACTTCAGAATTACCCATTTGTCCCGCAGGCAGGCCCACTGCTTCACCCGAAGTATTCAGCAAACTGTGCGGATGCTCCTGCCAGAGCCGATCCCAGCAGGGAGTGTGGGCTTGAGCAATGGCATTGTGTTCAGCTTCTTCCCGGTAACCCCAGCCATCCAGAATCATCAGTACCAGGGATTTTTTTTGAGTGCTCATGTTGGCTTCCTTACTGCGGGTATGTTGGCCTTGCTTATAAAATTGAGGATGGTGCTCAGGCTTAAAACCGAGAAATTATGCTTTGGGTGATTACTTGTAATCTTCGATCGCCGTCACCACTTGTTACGGGCTGGTATTTGACAGCAATAAGCCTAAGTCAGCCCGACAAGGGCGCAATTATTCCATAAACCACCTGCCGGGTTCAGCGCGGTCCAGGCAAAATGATAAAAATTGAGTAAATCAATCCATACTCAAAATTAACTGAACAGGAAAAAGGGCGTAATGGACCAAATATTGGAATTCATCAGCAAACACCCACTCTTATGTGGCGGTTTCGTGGCGGTTCTGGGTTTTCTGATCTGGACCGAGTTGCAGCGGCGTTTGCAGGGCTTGCAGGAACTCAGTCCAGCGGAAGTAGTGACCTGGATGAATGATCCCTCTACCGTCCTCATTGATGTTTCTTCGGGCGCGGATTTCAACAAAGGGCATATACTCAATTCGCGGAATATCGCATTGTCGCGCATTCAGAAACCGGATGCCGAAGTGGAAAAGTTGCACAAGTCCAAGTTGGTGCTGGTGTGCAAAACCGGTCAAACGTCTGCCCAGGCAGCAGCTGCCCTGAAGAAGCAGGGAGTCAGCCAGGTTGCGGTATTGAAGGGTGGCATGGCACGCTGGTTGGGTGACCAATACCCGGTTACGCGTAAGTAAAACCCGGAATTACCCTATTTCAAAAGAACACCAATGATCCACAATTCGGGAATGTTTCAGCTGGCCAAGTCATTGATCAGGTGGGATAATCCACAACCTTGCCCGGCCGGGGAGCGGCCTGGTGTAAAAATTGACCCATAAATCTGAAGAGTGAAAATACCATGGCAGAAGAAAATCAGGCAGCGGCGGCAGGCATCAGCCCCGAAAACGCTGCAAACGCACAGTTCCAGATCCAGAAACTTTACGTCAAAGACGTATCCTTCGAATTACCCAACGCGCCGGAAATATTCCAGGAGCAGGGCCAGGCAGACGTCAAGATGAGCCTGGCACAGCGGGTTGAAGATCTGGGAGAAAACCTGATGGAAGTGGTTCTGACGATTACCGTCACCGCATCCATGGGTGAAAAAACCGCTTACCTGGCTGAAATTGCCCAGGCCGGCATTTTCCTGGTTTCAGGCTTCAATGATCAAACCAAACACATGGTGATGAACACCATGTGTCCAAACACCCTGTTTCCATACGCTCGTCGGGCCATATCCGCGATGGTTTCCGATGGGGGTTTTCCGCCTCTGGTACTGCAGCCGGTCAATTTTGAACAACTGTACGCCAAGCGCATGCAGGATCTGGCCAGTCAACAGAATGGCGCGGGCGGTCAGCCCGCTGATGCCACAGCCCTGCCTACGGAATTCACGGCTTAAGACTATCCAGCTGACAGATGCTGATTTTGCTCCAAATCGCCTTCCCTGAGACACAGCAGTGAAAATTGCTGTCATCGGCGCAGGCTCCTGGGGTACTGCTCTGGCCATGCAATTGGCCAGAGGTGGCAATCAGAGCGTGTTGTGGGGACGTAGTCCCAAAGATGTCGCGCGGATGCAGCGAGAAGGCTGCAATCAACGATTTTTGCCGGGCATCAGCTTTCCACCAGGGCTGCAAGTCAACGACGACTTGCAGCACTCGGTACAGCAAGCAGATGAAGTATTACTGGCGGTTCCCAGCCATGCTTTTGCTGAGGTGCTGGCCAAAGTCTACCCGGAGTTACGGCCAGGACAGGGCATAGCCTGGGCGTGCAAAGGATTGCAACCTGGCACCGGTCGACTGCTACACCAGGCTGCACGGGATGTATTGGGTGATGAGCGCCCTTTAGCGGTGGTCACCGGTCCTTCCTTCGCCATAGAAGTCGCAAAAGAACTACCCACTGCAGTGACGGTCGCAGGAACAGAACAGAACTTCTGTCGCAAAATAGCGCAGTCCTTGCACAGTGGAAATTTTCGCGCTTATACCAGTGATGACATTGTTGGCGCAGAACTCGGGGGCGCTGTCAAAAACGTGTTGGCAGTGGCCACGGGAATTTCTGATGGTATGGGTCTGGGTAACAACGCCCGTGCGGCCCTGGTTACCCGTGGTATGGCCGAAATGTTGCGCTTGGGTCGTACGCTCAAAGCCAACGAGAAAACCCTGATTGGATTGGCTGGTATGGGCGATTTGGTGCTGACATGCACCGGCGATCTGTCACGCAACCGGCGGCTGGGACTGGATCTCGGAGCGGGTAAAAGCCTGGCAGACAGCCTGCGTGACATCGGCCAGGTAGTGGAGGGCGTCAGTACTTCTGAAGAAATCTGGCGCATGGCGCAACGGCATGGCGTCGATATGCCCATATCCGAGCAGGTTTACGGCATCATCCACCAGGGCCGCAGTCCCGAGCAATGCGTCCGGGATTTATTGGCACGAGAGCAGAAACCCGAAACCCTGTAGGCACAAGGCAACGCTGAATTCTTCAGTTGTTTTCCTGGAGATTTTGGGTTTGTTCGACCGAGGCTTCCACGGCCAACCATACTTCGTATCAGGATTTTCCCGACTCAAGTCCCGCAAAATCTGCCTGCCGCAGCGCCTCATACAGCGCCACTGCAACGGTATTGGACAGGTTCAGACTGCGACTGTTGGCCTGCATGGGTAAACGCAATACACGCTCATCTCCAATATTGTTCAGTAGTTCAGTCGGCAGCCCGCGGCTTTCCGGGCCAAACAACAGGCCGTCATCCGCCTGGAAAGTGACCTGGTCATAGCGCCGTTTGCCTTTGGTGGAAAAGGCCCACAAGGGTTTCTGCGTGTGCTGCTGGTAATAGTCCTGCCAACTTTCATATAGCTGCACTCGAGCCATATCGTGATAGTCCAGCCCGGCACGACGCAGCTGAGCGTCTTCCAGTTTGAAACCACAGGGGCCAATCAAATGCAGCCGAGCGGCCGTATTGGCGCAAAGTCGGATGATGTTGCCGGTATTGGGCGGTATTTCTGGTTGATACAGGATGATGTCGAACATGAACGGAAGACTGCCACGAGTACCAAGCAAAAAGCGAGAAATTAAGGAAACAAGCAATTAGCCAGATTTGCGATAAAGCGAAACGGCTCAACCACGCGAAATTTACCGGGCGAGGCGTAAAGTCTATCGCATAAGAATTGAGCAGAAGTTGTGCATCCTCATGAAATATATAAGAAAAATATAGAAATGCAAACATTTGGTCTGCTTAGAAATACAATTGACAGTCTCGGGGTGTGGGTATATTGTTTACACCCGCTGACACAACATCTTGTGTCCGAAAAAGAAGAAGAGCACAATGACTTGTGCCCTTTAATAAATAAAACCAAATAATTAGACGGTAAAAGTGATGAGCAGCGTTCAGGCCGAGGCGATTGACATTGATTCACAAGACATTCCCTTACAGGAAGCATCTCTCGACATCTGGGACAAGAAGTACCGGCTGAAGTCCAAAACGGGTGAATTCGTCGATGCAAATATTGATGACACGTTCAAGCGCGTAGCCAAAGCCATTGCCGATGTAGAACCCAGCGAAGAAAAGCGTGATCGTTGGTATGGCGAGTTTCTTTGGGCCTTGCGACGTGGCGCCATTCCGGCAGGCCGTATTACTTCCAATGCAGGTGCTCAGGCGCATAAGCCTGCTACATCAACTATCAACTGTACTGTGTCGGGCACCATTACCGACTCCATGAATGGCATCCTCGAAAAAGTGCATGAGGCCGGGCTGACGCTGAAGGCCGGCTGCGGTATTGGTTATGAATTTTCAACATTGCGCCCCAAGGGTGCCTATGTATCCGGTGCGGGTGCCTATACATCGGGTCCACTGAGCTTTATGGACATCTATGACAAGATGTGTTTTACCGTTTCTTCAGCCGGTGGCCGGCGCGGTGCACAGATGGCCACTTTTGAAATTGGCCATCCTGATGTAATGGAGTTCATCCGCGCCAAGCGCGAAGATGGCCGATTACGCCAGTTCAATTGCTCTTTGTTGATTACCGACGAATTCATCCGCGCCGTAGAAAATAATGCAACCTGGTCGCTGGCCTTTCCCATCAATGAGCACGAAGCGCAGGAACTGGATCTGCAAAGCCCGGATCAAGTGTTGTGGCGCGAATGGCCACAATCCGAAGGTTACGTCACGCGAGAAGATGGTCTGGTGGCCTGCCGCATTTACAAAACCATTCCCGCGAGGCGTTTATGGGACATGATCATGTCCTCTACCTATGATTTTGCTGAGCCCGGTTTCATCCTGGTCGATCGCATCAACGAGATGAACAACAATTGGTTTTGTGAAAACATCCGCGCCACCAACCCCTGTGGTGAACAGCCTCTGCCGCCTTATGGAGCCTGCTTGTTGGGTTCGATCAATCTCACCCGTTTTGTTGAGCAACCGTTCACAGAGCAGGCCAGTTTTAACTGGGACGCTTATCGCAAAGTCGTGCGCATATTTACCCGTATGCTGGATAACGTGGTTGAAATCAATGGTTTGCCCTTGGGCAAACAAAGAGACGAAATTAAGCGTAAGCGCAGGCATGGCATGGGGTTCCTGGGCTTGGGTTCTACTCTCAGCCTGATGGGTATGCGCTATGGTTCGGCGGATTCGTTGGAGTTCACTGAACGCGTATCGCGCGAAATGGCGCTGGCAGGCTGGGAAGAAGGCCTGGAACTGAGTCGCGAGCGTGGTGCGGCTCCGATCATGAATGAAATGTTTACCGTCGACGGTGGCATGCTGCGCCGTCGGCCGGAAATGCTGGACGATGGATACAAAGTGGGCGATCAGGTGCCTGGCAAACTGCTACACGCCCGTTACAGCCGATATATGCAGCGGCTGGCAGAACATGCCCCGGAGCTGGTCAAGGCGTTGAGTGAAGAGGGTGCACGTTTTACGCATCATTCATCCATAGCCCCGACCGGAACGATTTCTTTGTCCCTGGGTAACAATGTTTCCAATGGAATAGAGCCCAGCTTTGCCCACCATTACAGTCGTAACGTGATTCGTGAAGGCCGTAAGAGCAAGGAAAAAGTTGAGGTGTTCAGCTACGAATTATTGGCCTATCGGCACTTGGTCAACCAGCGCGCCATGCCTTATGCAACAGATGAAGACAGCAAGTTGCCGGAATATTTTCTCACGGCAGAGGACATCTTGCCCAGCCAGCATGTGGATATCCAGGCAGCGGCACAGAAATGGATTGATTCTTCCATTTCCAAGACGGCCAATGTGCCTACCGATTTTCCTTACGAGCAATTCAAAGATATTTATATGTATGCCCATCGCAGCGGTTTGAAAGGCTGCACCACCTTCCGCTTTAATCCAGAGGCTTTCCAGGGCGTGTTGGTACAAGAGCGCGATCTGGAAAATACCACTTATCGCTTTGTGCTGGATGATGGCGAGGTAGTAGAGTTGAAGGGCAACGAAGAAATTGAATACGACGGTGAAATGCATACTGCCGCCAACCTGTTTGACGCGCTCAAGGAAGGTTATTACGGAAAGTTTTAAATGCTGTACCCGAAAAAGAGACCCAAAAAGTATATTAAGAAAATCGTGGATTGAAGCTGGGACCAAACAACGGAGGTGTACCGAAGTACATGGAAGTGCACCTAGTAAAATAATAATAAACTACCAGGGATAAAGTGGCGGCGAGGGATTTTGGGAAACCGCCGGTCTGAGGGAGTTGAATGGTACAGGGACGTACGCTTTTTTTGGGTTACAGAAACAGAATTACAGGCTCATACCTGGCCAGAGCTCCATGCCTGGCCAGGAATAGCCGGAGAGGATTGGGGAACGCCGAAGGACCGCCACCAACAGGGAGTAGTGGCGAGATTTGATTCAAAAGCCCGGCGTCTCCCGATAGAATAATAAAGCCAGGCCAAGCCAAGACTGGCAAGAGTCGGCAAGCAAGTGTTTCAAACTCTTGCTGTTCGACGGGCGCAATCATTAAACCCACAAATTCAGGTTCAGAGCATTATGAGCACCAGGATCGATAGAAAAATAGTCGGCTACGAAGTGGTCAGGAAAGAAGAGGAAGCAGCGGCTAAAGCAGCAGCCGTGGCGGCAAAGGAAGAGCGACAGAAAGCCAAGATCATTCGCATGACCGAACAGGTCCTGCGACCCGAAGGTATGGACGCACTGGAAGGTTCAACTTACAAGATCAAGACACCGCTGATCGATCACGCCATGTATGTAACCATTAATGACATCATACTCAATGCCGGCACCGAACATGAGCAAAGACGGCCATTTGAAATTTTCATCAACTCCAAAAACATGGATCATTTCCAGTGGATTGTGGCGCTGACCCGTTTGATGTCAGCCGTATTCCGTAAGGGTGGTGATGTGACTTTCCTGGCCGAAGAGTTGCAGGCGGTGTTCGACCCCAAGGGTGGCTATTTCAAGCCCGGTGGCAAATTCATGCCGTCCATCGTTGCTGAAATTGGTGCGGTCATTGAACATCATTTGCAGAAAATTGGCCTGATGGAGAAAGAAGAGCTTTCGCAGCAGCAACAACTGATTCTGAATCAGAAGCGCGCTGAAGCAGAAGCGGCTCATGAAAACAAACAATCTGCAGCCAATGAGGAAAATGGCAGTTACCCGGCTTCAGCTACCTTGTGCAACAAGTGTAATACCAAGGCCGTGGTGAGCATGGATAATTGTGCAACTTGTCTGTCTTGCGGTTATTCCAAGTGCGGCTGAGAACTACCTGATCGGACTACCGCGTCCAGGACATCTATACCAAGCCCGGCCAGAATATAGCCTCCAGTCACGGGCGGATTCATCACGACGACTCCCTCGCAATTAAGCTGACACACCAGCACCAAAGCAAAAAAATCTGCTGCTGTAGGTTTCCTTCCATAGCATCCTGTGCCAGATTAGGCATATGACAGATCATAACTTGCTGTTACCTCTGCTTTGGGTGCTGCCCCTGGCCGTATCGGTACTTTACGTAGGTTCTCCGCGATTCCTCGGCACTCAAGCTGCCAGGCGCGTCGGAAATCTGCTCAAATCTGGCTTGGACACTCGTCGCTATACCACGCTCAGCAACCTCAAACTGTCTTTGGCTGGACGGATTGTGGATTTCGATCATATCGTGGTTTCACAAGCCGGCATTTTTGTGATTGATGCGCTGCATTTGCCAGGAGCTGTTTCCGGTTCACGGGTGCAGGCCCAATGGAAGCGCAAGGGCTGGCAGCGCACTTATCGTTTCGATAACCCGGTGCATGAAAATTTTCTGCGTCTGCAGGCCCTGCAAAGAGCATTGGATTTGCCCAGGAACAGCTTTCACCCATTGGTGGTGCTTGCTGGCCACAAGGGGATCAAGACTGACGCCGGTGATGTTGTGCTTGAAGTGAAATCAATGTGCAGGAATATAAATAGTCAGTCACGTCAGTTACTGAACCAGGAGCAGACCAGTCAAGCTTTGTTGAACATTCAACAGCTATGTATTCAACCCGGATTACTGGGCCATCACAGTCGCTGGAAAATAATCCGCCTGGGCCTGCTGGCCTGTTTATGCATGGCTGTCTATCTGGCCTATGGTGAACAACTGCGCCAGCTGCAACAGAAAATCAGGGTCAGTATCCAGGGGCCAGCAGCTGCTGGTGCCATGGATGAACTAACGCGACAACAGCTGTGGGAGGACAGTCTGATTTGCAGCTATTCCATTGATACCGGTCGCTGTGCCTGTTACCAGGCCGATGGTCAAAAAGCCCAAATAGATCCGGCTAGCTGCAAAACTTTGGCTGAAAAAGGCTCCGTTCTGCAGCAATGAACCGGCTTGTTCCAGGCTCAGGTCGATCTGGATTAAGGTTGGCTCAGTTTTTTCAACATCTGGTACCAGAACTCCGCACCAGCATGAAATTCCGCAATGCCGATTTTTTCGTCCAATCCATGAGCACGTATATCGCCCGGCCGCATAAACCAACCGGCGACTCCGAATACCGGTATGCCGGCATTGCGCACAAACAAACCATCGGTTGCGCCGGTAGACATTTCCGGAATCACCGGCACACCCGGCCAGTGTTGTTCTACCAGTTGTTCCAGTGATTCCTGCAGCGCCGCAGGCATGACTGAGGCTGGGCTGGGTTTGGCGTCATAGATCGAACTGATCTTGACTGCGGGGTCATTAATCAATTCAGCCAGCTTGGCGCGAACCTCAGTCGGGTCAGTGCCGGGCAGAATGCGGCAATTTACGGTAGCCGTGGCATCGCGGGGCAGGGCGTTCTCGGCGTGCCCGCCTTTCAACCCGGTGGGTATACAGGTGGTTCGCAGAATGGCATTGATATACGGGTCCTGCGACAAGCGTGCCGCCGCTTCCGGATTAAAGTTTTCGCGCGACATTTCCGCCATATCGGCAGCCCGCTGTCCCTTGTTCAGTTCTGCAGTGCGGGCAAACATCAGCCGGGTATTGGCCGAAACCCTCACCGGAAACTGGTAGCTGGCAATATTAACCAACGCCTGGGCCAGCTCGGATATCGCGTTCTCCGGGCGTGGAATGGAGCTGTGTCCGCCGGGGTTGCTGGTGGTCAGTAAATAGGTCTGATAAACCTTTTCACTGGTTTGCACGCTGACTGACAGTGGATTGAAATCTTCATCGTATTCCCCACCACCGGCATCCGTGTTCAAGGCAAATTCGGCATCGACCAATTCCCTCGCTTGGGTGGCCATCCAGTCGGCAACCTTGCCTGCCGTCTCTTCATCCCCGGTGATCATCATGATCAGGTCACGATTGGGTACAAAGCCTTCTTGCTGCAGGCGGATAAAATTAGCCACCAGATGCGCTACTCCGGTCTTGTTGTCCTGCGTGCCTCGGCCGTAATAGTAACCGTCCTTTTTGCCAAAGCTGAAGGGTGGAAAAGCCCAGGCATCCGGATTGGCAGTCACCACATCGATGTGGGCCATAGTGAGCAAGGGGCCTTGTTCCTGTATGCCGCGCATTCTGGCGACCAGGCCGTACAAGCCTGGCTCGGGATTGACTATGACCACATCTGCCTCGGGAATGCCGGAATCAACCAGGCGTTTGGCCATGGCTTCAATGGATTTGCGCGTTTCATCCGGGCGTTTTTCGGTGGTTTCCAAGTTGACGATTTCCCGCAGAATGTCTTCTGCCAGCTGCTGGTTTGCGTTTAGGCCGGTTTCGGCTGCCTGACTGGTAGGCAGAAACAGGGTGAAGACCAGTAACAGCAATCCGCGGAATTGGGGTTTGATCAAATTCATTGGGGTAAAGCTCCTTATAGAAACTAAAAATTCTAGTCTTGAGATATTGAGCCATGCTCGTTCAGATAAGCCCAGGCCAGAGCGGTCAGTGCTTCCACACCCAAGCCGAGACGTGATTCGTCAATAAAAAAATCCGGTGTGTGATGTGCAGCTACTTCACCGATCGGTTTACCCGGCGGTCTGCCTCCCAGGGCAATCATGAAGCCAGGTACCTCGCGTGCGAAGAAGGAAAAATCCTCGGCGCCAGTAATGGGTTTGAGCAGGTCAACCTGTTCTTCGCCGGCTACCGCCTGCAATACCGGAACGCTGGCGGCAGTCAGCTCAGGATCATTGACGGTAACCGGATAAGTGGTAGAAAGCGGGATTTGAACGTCCACGTTGGCTCCCATGGATGTCGCCACGCCATCGGCAATTTCACGAATGCGCTGATGAATTTGCGCTCGCATACCTTCATCCAGAGCGCGGATGGTGCCCACCAATTCCACCGTTTCAGGAATGATATTGGAACGGAGACCGCCGTGAATACTGCCTACGGTAACGATAGCGGGTTGCTGGGTAATTTCCAGGTTGCGGCTGACTATGGTTTGCAGGGAGTTGATGATTTGTGCAGCCACAACTACGCTGTCCACCCCCATCCAGGGTGATGCGCCGTGAGCCTGCTTGCCGTGCACGGTGATTTTGAAATCATCTACGCTGGCGTAAAAAGGCCCGCTGACATAACCGATGTGCCCGGCCTCAAGTATCGCGCTGATATGCAAAGCGAAGGCCGCATCGACTTTTGGATTTTGCATGACATTCTCGGCAATCATCAGCTCTGCTCCTCCTTTTTCACCCATGGGCGCACCTTCCTCCGCGGGTTGAAAGACAAATTTGATGGTTCCGGGCAGCTCGTCACGCATGCTGGCCAGGATTTGTGCAGTGGCCATCAGAATGGCTACATGGGTATCGTGACCACAGGCGTGCATGACCGGTACATCCTGGCCGTTATACTCGCCTCTGGCTATGGATTTGAAGGGCAAATCACCGCGCTCTTCAACCGGCAGGCCATCCATATCGGCTCGCAGCAGTACCACTGGACCCGGTTTGCCGCCACGAAGTATGCCTACAACACCCGTGTGAGCGATTCCGGTGGTCACCTCTATTCCCAGTGATTGTAAGTGTGCCGCGACAATTTCTGCCGTACGGAATTCCCGGTTGGATAGTTCTGGATGTTGATGGAAATCACGCCTCCAGCCAATCAATTGAGGATTCAGCTCCAGGCTCATGCTCTTGATGGTTTCCAGGGGTAATGGATCGGCCGAAGTAGTTGCACTGAGCAGTAGCAGCGGGGCGAAAATACAGGACAGGGCGTTAAAAAAGGGCTTCACTTTTCACTCCGGGCTGGACTTGGGGCGCGTTGCCACTAAGATGAGCGGGCAACAGGATTGATGAATAATAGCTCAGTTGGCTGATTGCAGTGGGCAGCCAGCGCTGCCTATGCTAAGCAATGGTGGAAGCAGAGTCCACATCGAAAGCCGAATCCCATGGAGCCAGCCAGTGTCCTTGATTTCTGAATTAATATTGAAAAAGCGCGATGGCCGCGAATTGAGCGATCAGGATATAGGCCTGTTCATCGCGGGCATCAGTAGTCAGCAAGTCACTGATGCTCAAATCGCCGCTTTCACCATGGCCGTCTGGTTTCAGGGTATGAGCGCAGGTGAGCTCAGGGCTTTGACTCTGGCGATGCGGGATAGCGGTACCGTTTTGCGCTGGGATGATCTGGATGGGCCGGTAGTCGACAAGCATTCCACCGGCGGTGTGGGCGACCTGGTCAGCCTGGTGTTGGCACCATTGGTGGCTGCTTGTGGTGCTTATGTACCGATGATTTCGGGCCGTGGCCTGGGCCATACGGGCGGAACCCTGGACAAACTCGAAAGCATACCGGGCTTTCACACCTCGCCCAGTGAGCCTGAATTTCAGCGCCTGGTGAAAAAGAACGGCTTATCCATCATCGGTCAAACCGAAAAGCTGGCACCCGCCGACGGCCGCATTTATGCCGTGCGGGATGTGACGGCCACAGTGGCTTCCACACCCCTGATTGTTTCTTCGATACTTTCGAAAAAGCTGGCTGAAGGCCTGGATGCTTTGGTTATGGATATCAAGGTGGGCAATGGGGCGTTCATGGAAACACTGGAGGATGCCCGCAAGCTGGCATACAGTTTATGCCGTACCGCCCATGACGCAGGTTTGGCCTGTGATGCCGTGCTAACGGATATGTCGCAGCCCATGTCCTGGTCTGCCGGTAATGCCGTGGAAATGCGCGAAGCCTGTGACTACCTGACCGGTACACGTCGACACCCCCGCCTGCATGCCGTGGTGCTGGCAATTGCGGGCGAAATGTTGCAGCTGAGTGGACTGGCGGATTCGGAAGATTCAGCGACCAGGATGCTGGAGCAGGCATTGGCGAGCGGCCAGGCCGCAGAAAAATTTGCCTGCATGGTGGTGGAGCAGGGTGGTCCTGCCGATCTGTTGCAGGCCAGCAGCAGATATTTGGCTCTGGCAACATGTTCCCGGCCCATGTTGATGGAGCAAGCCGGTTGGATCAGGAACAAGAACATGAATCGCCTGGGCTTGGCAGTAGTAAAACTGGGTGGCGGCCGTCTGCGGGCAGAAGACAAGGTAGATCATTCCGTTGGACTGTCCGGACTACGCTGTACAGGTGAATTTCTTCAAGCAGGCGAAGAAATACTGACCATACATGCACGCAACGAGTCCGAGTGGGAGCTGGCTGCCGCTCAGTGTCATGCAGCCATTGAGTTCTCTGAGCAGGCTCCTGAGAATGCGAGCCAGGATATAGTCCTCGATCGAATAAAAGGTGTGGGAACAGCGCAACCATGATGGAAACCGATAAAATCAGAATGTTGGAACTGGCGCGCAGCGCCAGCGCCGGGGCTTATTCACCCTATAGTAAATTCAAGGTTGGCGCGGCTGTTCTGGATGCAGCTGGCAAAGTGCACGTGGGCTGCAATGTAGAGAATGCGTCCTACGGGCTGACTTCCTGTGCGGAACGCAATGCCCTGGCCGCTGCTATGGCTAGTGGTGTGCGTGATCTCACTGCCATCCTGATCTATGTTCCAGGTCCGCGTCTGTTTGAACCCTGCGGTGCTTGCCGACAGGTCATGCTGGAATTGATGCCAGCCTCAGCTCCGGTGTATTCAACTTGCGATGTCGAGCAAAAGCGCTGGACTGTTGCCAGTCTGTTACCTGAGCCATTTGTATTTTTGAGTGATTGAATAGCAAGCAGCCCAGGTGTTGGCTGGACCTGGTTCTGGTTGATTGGGCAATCTTCACGATTTCTTCATTTTTGGTACTTTATTCCATAGGAGTATGAAGACAGACCACAATGCGAGGTACACAAGCCATCCTGATGTTGTGCAGGCTGGGTGTTGCTAAGTTCGGAGGTGCGCAGTGAAAGTATCCAGGGTTTACCGGATGTTTCTGGTACCAATGCTGCTGTTGTATGCAGCGCAAGCGCAGGCCCAACTGGATCCAGATCGGGAGCCCGGTTTTGAACTCAGGCCAGGCCCGGGACAGAGCCGCTTGAATGGATTGACTCCCGTTTCGGCCGAACAGTGGAACCAGGCAGCAGTCAGGCATGTGCTTCAAGCCTTTGCGTTTGGTGGTCATGCCAGCAGCCAGCAGATTGCCACCTGGGTCGGCATGAATCCGCATGCCGCAATAACCGAGATGCTGAATTTCGAGCTGGTGAATCCACAGTTATCGGCACCAGGTCCTGCAGATGTGAGCAGTGGCAAATGCCACTCCATGACCGAGTTGCAAACCTTTTGGGGTTCTGACGATCCCGCCAATCCACTGCGAATGGCAGACCGTCAATTTCACAGGCTGTTATCCGATAACATGCTGCTGCGGCAGGCGGGTTTGTACTTTACCTGGGCCAGAGCCATGCAGACTCATGGGTGCAACCTGTTTCTGCACAAAATGGCTTTTTACCTCACCAACTATCACGCGTCCATTCACATTGATAACGCCGGCGTCGCGCTGATCCGTGATTACTATGATGATACGGTCCGTGCCCTGAGCGAAGGCGAGGATTTTGTAGGCTTGATGTTCCATGCGGCCAGTAACGGGGCATTGGCTGTTGCATATGGGCACGCCAGTAATTATGTCCACCCCTTTACCGGTGCATTCAGTGGTAACGATGATTTTGCCCGTGAATATTTTCAATTGCTGTTTGGCATCGAAGGCACCAGCGAAGACCCCCAGTACCACGAAAGCGTTAGCATCGAAAATAACGCCAAGTTGCTAACCGGCATGGCTCCTGATTTTCTGGCTAACCGCTTCGGATCAATTGCTCGATTCGACTGGTTTACTTCTGATCTGGATTTCACTGATCATGTGGATTCAACCGGTCGACAGGTGCGTAATCGCACCGCACATTTTGATTTTCGCCTCGGAGCGGCCAGCTGTCTGGAAATACTCCACCAACAGGTCTGTGGCGCTAATGCAGAGCAAAAGCTGCGCTCACTGGGGTCAGTAGCGGCATCTCACCCGGAAAGTATGGCCAGCGTACCGCTAAAGCTGGTGCGATTTTTTGCTGATACCGTGATCACGCCCGAAGAGCAGGCAGCACTGCAACTGGCTTGGGCAGATGCCAATTTTGATCTTTTGAAGTTTGTCCGTGCCTACGCTATCTCAACTCAATTTCATGATCCTTCGACCTGGAAGTACTGGTCTGCCTTTGAGCGTAACCTGATCGTTCATAATGCCACTATTCTGGATAATCAGGAATCATTCGCAAGGCCGGAGTTTTACGGGTCGCTGGTGCGAATGTTCGAACAGGGTGTTTTGCCCTTTGCGCCGATTCGGGATGTGTTTGGTGGCCAGACAGGCAACGACGCTGCCAATGATCGTTTCGTTTTCAAGAATGCATGGTCAGCCAACGTTGAGAATCCGGAGGTTTTGTCCTCCGTCATCCAATTCCAAGGCCGGGAAGGCGGCGGAGTTAGTGTGCGTTGGCAGAAAAACTGGTCCAGCGAAATTCCCGGCAATGCCCAGGGTGAATACCTCGTGCAGTATGTTGCTGAATGGCTATGGAGCCGGTTCATTGCAGATGGCGGAGTGCAGTTTGATAACTTGGCCCGGGCACAGGTTTATAGCTTGTTGGCTACGGGATTCGACTTTGTAGCAGTGCTCGGCGCTGATGGTCCAGCAACGGTTTTGAACAGCGCTGATTTACAACCTGGCACCACAGCCAATCTGTATATGCGAGCGCTGGCTGAGCACAAGATGAATCTCGCCGAGTTGCGCCAGCAACACAACATCGGGATGGCCATCAATTTCATCAGTATGTTGCCTTATGCATTTGCAACAGGGGGGGTGAATCCATGAAAATCAATCACACCCATTCAGAGGTGAGTCGCCGCTCCTTTTTGCGTCAGTCCCTGTACGCTGCATTGGCAACCGGTATGGCGGGATCAATTCCCTTGCGTGCCGCAGCCATGGACTGCCTGGTAAGCGACCTGCCACGCACACTGGTTAACCTGATGATGCATGGCGGCGCCGATTTGCGATTCCTGTTCATGCCGGCACCGAATCATCCGGATGCTGCCTATGTGCAGTTGAATTGGGCAGCCAGACGCAGTTTGTATGCGGCAGATTATCTCAGCTACCAGCAGATGTTTGATGATCAGTATCTGCTTACAAGGGATCCGTTGGGCGGGCCGTCATTTGGCGTGCATCGTTCTGCTGGTTGGCTGCAAACTGAGATCGAGGCGGGGCGTGCTGCCATTGTCAGTAATGCTTTTTGTTCACGCAATCGCCGTCACGATCAATCCATACTTAATGCCGATGCAGGTAATCCAGAGCTGGACATTCTCAATTTTGACCGCAGTGGTTGGGGTGGAAGGCTGGTTGAACAATTGGGTGCCAATGCAAATAGTGTGGAACTGGGAGGTTCACTTTCAACCTTCAATAAGGGCAGTATATTGGGAGCCCGACTGGGCCAGGTGGTGCACGCCAAAGACATGCGAAAAATGGCGCTGGCTTTGCCTGATTCTGGAAATCCTGCTTCAGACCGGAACGTCCTGGCTCGTGCATTGCAATCATATTATGCCGGGCGGGGGCCTGAAGTCCTTGAATCGCAGCCAGCAAACTGGCCTTACCAAATATTTTTCCAGCACTACAATGCCATCAGTGCATTCGGATCAGCCGTTGAGGGTCGCCTGCAGGATTGCCAGGCGTTACCCGAGTCGCTACTGTCTCTGAACCTTAACTCGGCAGGGTTTGCCCAGCAGTGCCGCAATCTGTTTGACGCTTGTCAAATACCCGATGTCCTCGGTCTGGGGGTATTGTCAATGAGCTACGGTGGCTGGGACACACACGATAACCAGGCAAATGAGGCCAGCAGTAATTTGTCTGATTTGTTTGGCAATAGTGGCGGATTGGCTACGACCTTGCAGGCGATTGAATCACTGCCCTATGTGGCTACACCGGCAAAAAACCAGTTGGTATTTTATTTTTCCAGTGACTTTGGCAGGCAAATCGTGGCCAATGGAACAGGTGGCACTGATCACGGTAGGGGAACTTACAGCCTGTTGATTGGCGAGCAAATCCGCGGTGGTGTTTATGGGGCCATGTTCTCACAGAGAGAATCCAATCCGGATACAGAAGGTCGGGTGCCATTGCAAACTGCTGGCGCCGATATTGAGGGGCTGACTTCCACCGACAGAATTCTGCAGCGTGCGGCTGACTGGGTAAAACCAGGAATCGGGGAGTCTGTTTTTCCGACTGCGTTTAATGCCAGTCAGGAATTCAACGTTGATCTGGGTGGCTTGCTCCCCAGTTGATAGGAAGTTCTTTGTTCCGCTTGACGGCCAAAACAGTGCTGCTCCTGATGTTGCCGGATTTAATGGCGAGCAGGGCTCGAAAGCCCACTGCACCCGCACACAAAAGTGGCGCTGCCTGAGCTTCGGGGATGCTGTCAGGGATTGGGTACACAAAATCTTCTCCAACGGTCATGTACTCGGCGTAGCCACCTTGCTGATCCTTGCCACAGGCCTGAAACTGTGGGCACAGATTTTCACGGCCTTGCAGGCAATAAGCACAATTACCGCAACAGGAATGAATCCAGGCCACACCAACGGTTCTTCCCACCAGTGTAGAGCGGCAATTCGGACCCTCAAGTATCACAGTGCCAACCACCTGATGTCCCGGCGTCATAGGGAACTTGGTTGGGCTTGCACGGTTCTCAATTTCATCCAGCTCTGTATGACAGACACCGCAAAAATGAACATGGATAAGCAACTCCTGCTGGCCTGGGAAAGGAACAGCTATCTGGTCAAGGCTTAAGCCGGAGAACTTCGGATTCAGTGTTCCCGTTTGGTGGATGCGCATGGCTTTCATGCTGGTGGGAGCAACAGAATCAGCGCCTGTGGGAATAGGGGCTATCACTCACTCAGGCAATTTGGCCAGTGACTGTTGTACTTCAGCAAGTTCCTTTTCAGCCAATCGATTAATTTCCTGCAACACTTCCAGGTTTTCCAACTGGATGGCTTGCTCCTCAGAATCTGCATCCAGCCCTCGTCGTAAGTCGTCGCGAATGGCCTGCAAGCGTTTTTCCAATTCTGCTTGTCGTTGCAACAATTGTTGGCGGGTTTGTACCATGGTAGTTTTGCTCCAGTGATGATGATTGATCAGCATAAGCAGCCAGACGGGGTTATCCATTGACCCTGGTCACATATAAGGCCAAGGTGTCTATTACAATAGTAAACTCCAGTTTCGGTAATCACGAGGAAATTAGCGATGTCGTCGTACAAAAACATTTTAGTGGCTGTTGATTTGAGCAATGAGTCCCGAATCGTGATCAAGCGCGCAGTTGAAGCGCTGGCCAAAGGAGCGAAAATGCACCTGGTTTACGTTCAGGAACCATTGGATTCGGTTTATATGGGTGTAGTGCCCTATGGACCAGTTTTTGTTGGTATGGACGAAGTTGAAGAAAATCTGAAGAAAGAATTGGGTGGCAAACTGGCAGGTCTGGGTAAGGAATTTAATGTTGCCAGCAATGATCTCCATTTTCTCAGCGGTTCGCCGGCTCGCGAGATTCACAAATTTGTTGACGAACACGCCATTGACCTGGTGGTTATCGGCACACACGGACAGAAGGGTGTTCAGTTGTTGCTGGGCTCCACCGCCAATTCCGTGCTGCATGGCTGCAGCTGTGATGTGCTCGCTGTGCGCATCAAGGCCGAGTGAATGCGCTGATTGAGTTTTCTGTCGCAAAACATTCTGCTGTCTTGCGGAGGCAAAGATTATGAGTAAAGCGGTATTGGCCTGGATTCTCATATTCATGATGGTACTGTTGTGGTCCGCCTGGCAGCCACATGATTACCCCACCTGGTGGTTGGAGGTAGCTCCCGCATTAGTGGCCTTGCTGCTGATGATATTTACACGCAAGCGATTTCCTCTAACACCCTTGCTTTATACCTTGATCCTGGTTCATGCCATTATTCTGATGGTAGGCGGACACTACACTTATGCTGAGGTACCTGCAGGTGACTGGTGGCGTGATCTGACAGGTGGTTCGCGCAACAATTACGACAAGCTGGGGCATCTGGCGCAGGGTTTCGTACCTGCAATGGTCGCGCGGGAATTGTTATTGCGTTTCCAGGTAGTCGCCAGGAAGTCCTGGCTAGGCTTTCTGGTGGTTTGCATATGCTTGGCAATCAGTGCCTTTTACGAGCTGATTGAATGGTGGGTGGCCTTGCTCAGCAGCGAAGCCGCTGAGTCTTTTCTGGGTACTCAGGGTTATATTTGGGACACGCAGTCGGACATGCTGTGGGCCTTGATCGGTGCCCTTGCAGCATTATTAATGTTGTCGCGAACTCAGGACCGGCAATTAGCTGCTTCGCCGCACTGAAGCCAGTTTGGCGAATTTTCAGAGCGTGATTCAGCAGAATTTACTCGGGTCTACAGCCGTTGAAGAGGGGCTAAATCTGCTCGAAGGATGCCAGTATTACCCTTCCTTTCTGACTGTTGAATCTGCCACGGAATTACTGGCCAGGCTTTGGACCGAATTGCCCTGGCAGCAAAAAGCCATTCGCATTTTTGGTCGGAACGTTATGCAGCCACGCTTGATCTGTTGGCAGTCGGACCCGGAAGTTTCCTATAGCTACAGTGGGCTCAGGATGGAGCCGGCAGCCTGGCATCCTCAGCTTGCAGATTTGCGCAGTCGATTGCATTCCGAGCTCCGGCTGGATTTCAACTCGGTTTTGATCAACGCTTATCGTAATGGCAGTGACAGCATGGGCTGGCATGCGGATGATGAGCCGGAGCTGGGTGCGGAGCCTGCTATAGCTTCTATCAGCCTGGGTGCTGAACGGAATTTTCGCTGGCGAGAGAAAGCTACGCGCCAAACCGGAGGCCTTTTATTACAACACGGTAGCCTGCAGGTATTATCTGGTTCATTCCAATATCGCTACCAGCATTCTGTACCCAAAACTACCCGAGAAAGTGGATTAAGAATCAACTTGACTTTCAGGTTGATTCGCCATACTTGAGTGAACACTCAGGCAGATGCGCTACGATGTTGATCGGCGGTGGCTGATTTGGTTAGTTTTTCTGTCACAAAAGATTTTATTTGTTGCATCAGGCCTGTCTCATCCAGTCTCGCCAGCGCCAGGCATTCTTCACGAGTGCCGTGCTCAATGAATCCATCCGCCAAGCCTATATTTAAAACAGGTAGCTGCAGCCCGCTGGCGGCCAGCAGTTCGTTCACAGCACTGCCCGCGCCGCCAGCAAGTGCATTTTCTTCAACCGTAACCAGCCCATCATGATTTGCAGCTGCTTCCAGAATGGCCGTCGCATCCAGAGGCTTGATAAAACGCATATTGATCAGGCTGGCATCCAGATTTTTCGCCACAGCTGTACAGGGCTGAACCATGCTGCCCCAGGCTAATATGGCCAGTTTCCTGCCCTTGAGAACGCTGACTGCACGACCTAAGGGCAGCGCCGACATTGCCGTTTCGGGTATCAGGCCCGGGCCTTTGCCGCGCGGGTATCGCACTGCAGCCGGGCCCTGGTGCATAAAGCCGGTATACAGCATCTGCCTGCACTCGTTTTCATCAGCCGGTGCCATGATCAGCATATTGGGAATACAGCGCAAGTAGCTGAGGTCAAAACTGCCAGCATGAGTGGGGCCGTCCGGCCCGACCAGTCCAGCCCTGTCGATGGCAAACAAAACCGGCAGATTCTGCAAGGCCACATCGTGTATCAGCTGGTCGTAGGCACGTTGCAAAAAGGTGCTGTAAATGGCCACCACCGGGTGGGCGCCTTCACAGGCCATGCCGGCTGCCAGGGTGACGCTGTGCTGCTCGGCAATGCCCACATCAAAATAACGCTCAGGAAAGCGTCTATGGAACTCCACCATGCCTGAGCCTTCGCGCATGGCTGGCGTAATGGCCAGCAGGCTTGCATCCAACTCGGCCATATCACACAACCATTGGCCAAATACCTCGGTGTAGCTAGGGCTGCTGGGTGTTTTGGTGGTGCTGCTTTGCACGCCTTTGTCAGGATCGAATGGTCCCACCGCATGGTATTTAACGGGGTCTTGCTCAGCCAGTGCATAACCTTTGCCCTTGGCGGTGATGATATGCAGCAGGTTGGGGCCCTTGACATCGCGAGCGGTGCGTATGGTGCGAATCAGGGTGGGCAAATCGTGACCATCTATAGGCCCGAGGTAATTGAACCCAAGCTCCTCAAACAGGGTGCTGGGCATGACCATACCTTTGACATGCTCTTCCCAGCGGCTCATGAAGCGCCAGATTCGTGAGTCGCGTCGCATCAGCTTCTTGCTGCGCTCGCGTATGCCCGTAACCGTGGGGCCGCTCATCAGCCGTCCCAGCATCTTGGTCAGCGCCCCCACATTGGGTGAAATAGACATCTGGTTTTCGTTCAGCACCACCAATATGTCCGCGTCGGCATCCCCGCCATGATTCAATGCCTCATAGGCCATTCCTGCGGTCATGGCGCCATCGCCAATAACGGCCACACATTTTCTGTTCTCACCTTGGGCTCGGGAAGCAATGGCCATGCCCAGAGCGGCACTGATGGAAGTAGAAGAATGCCCGGTACCGAAAGTATCAAAAGGGCTTTCTTCGCGCTTGGGGAAAGGTGCCAGGCCCTGCGCCTGCTTGATGGTAGTAATGCGGTCAGCCCGGCCGCAGAGGATTTTATGTGGGTAAGCCTGGTGGCCCACATCCCAGACGATGCGATCGTGCGGCGTGTTGTACAGAAAGTGCAGGGCGACTGTCAATTCAACGCAACCGAGTCCAGCACCAAAATGACCGCCACTCACCGCCACCGATTCGATCAGGAACCGGCGCAGCTCATCCGCTATTTGGGGCAATAAAGCCTCATCCAGTTGGCGTAAATCGGCTGGACCTTGCAGGCTGCTTAATAGTGGGTATGACTGATCATTCATGCTGGCTATCTTAATCTCAGGTAGGGCATAGGTTAATGGTCTGGCAAAATTTAGTGATCCCGTTGAACCATGTGTCGAGCCAGGTCAAGCAAGGGAGTGGTATCTCCCGGGATGTTCGAAATGGCCGCGAGTGCCTGTTGTAACAAGCTATCGGCCCGATCTTGTGAAGCCTGCAGACCTATTAGTGCCGGGAAAGTGGGCTGATTGCGGGCCGCGTCTGCCTGGCTGGGTTTGCCGGTCTTAATGGATTCTCCGGTGACATCCAGGATATCGTCGCGGATCTGAAACCCCAGCCCTATGCAATGTCCAAACTGGCTCAGCGCTTCAATTTGTACTGCGGGAGCCTGGGCAAAAACTGCCGGACCGGTTACTGCCAGGCTGATCAATGCCCCCGTTTTAAGTGTATGGATGTGTTCCAGCTCCGCAAGGCTGATGTTGCTGCCATTGGCGTTGAGGTCCAGCATCTGTCCGCCAGCCATGCCGACAGAGCCGCAGGCAGTAGCCAGCATTTGCATCAGTTTGAGAGCTATAGCCGGGTCGGGCGACTTCATGGCCGCCAATTGTTCAAATGCCAGCGCTTGCAGCGCATCACCAGCAAGTATGGCTGTGGCTTCGTCAAAAGCCAGGTGGCAGGTTGCACGACCACGACGCCAGTCATCATCATCCATGGCTGGCAAATCATCATGTATCAAAGAATAAGCGTGAATCAATTCCAGGCTGCACGCCAGGCTATCCAGGGGTTCTGGTGGTAAACCCAGCGCGTGGCCGGAAGCATAAATCAATAAGGGCCGAATCCGTTTGCCACCGGCCAGAGCAGAATAGCGCATGGCCTGATGCAATCTTTCGGGATCGCTGTATTCCCGCGGAAGGCTGCTCTCGAGCTGACGCTCAAAGTGCGCTCGCCAGCTGGCCAGCGGTGACTCGCTTTCGATGGGCTTAGTCTGCAACATCTTCCGCTTTACTGGCAGACGTATCCTGGCTCAAAACCTCTACTGTCTGTTGTGCTTCGTCCAATATGGATTGACAGTGGCGTGTGAGCTCCACGCCACGCTTGAAGTGAGTCAATGATTGATCAAGACTCAAATCACCGGATTCCAGTTTAGCCACCAGATTTTCGAGTTCTGCCAGAGCCTGCTCGAATCCTGGTTTGTTTTCCTTTGATTTGCTCACTATGAACAACTCCTGATAGTGGAAGGCGACACTAAACGAGGGTGAACCCAGGGTCAACCGCACAATTATGGCCAACTGATTGAATTTTCTTTAACAGCACATGTTCGGGCTGCCAACGATAAACCAGATTGGCGGTCTGCAACTGCTGTCTGAACTCCGGAGCCAGCCACCAATCTCCAACAGCGGACAATTTTCCGTCCAGAAAAAGCACGGGTACTGTGTCACGTAACCAGACAGGAATACCTGATATACGCATGATTTCCTTTATTTTTCTCCTGATTGATTTGGGCTGGTCCAAATCGGCAGGTAGGGCAGATCGATGGCTGACCTGAGCATGGGGAAGGGGAATATCGGTGCTTCCGTCAAGCAAAAGAAAACCATGTGCAGTACCCAGCGGGAGCCTGGCACTCCCATCCCAGCTCAGGTTGGGGCATGGCGATGCTTGGGGCAGCTCATGCATCCACAGTAAAGCCGCGTGGTGTTTGATCAGCCATTGGCCCCAGCGCAATTCAGCCTGGCTGTCCGCTCGAATATCCTGCAGTTGCATCAGAAACTCGCGCAAACGTTCCCGGGGTGGTGGCGTAGCACCGTTTTCGCGCGCCCAATGGCGGATCATCTCCGCTTGTATCAATGGTGAGGCCGAATTTAGAGCTTTGCAGCAAAGGGTGATTCCATCAGCTGACACAAATGCGTGATGATGGCTCAATAACTCTCGCAGTACTGACCCCTGCTCGCGCATATGTTCTGCACTCTGGTTCAGTCGTTGCACCAGCCCTGGCCAGCGCTGATCCAGTAGTGGAAAGATGTGGTTGCGCAGAAAGCTCCGGTCCATAGACTGGTCCAGGTTGGACATATCCGAAACCCAACTTACCTGCTCGTCAATGAGATAGGTTTCCAGCGCCGCACGACTTACATTCAGCAATGGCCTGGCCAGCCAACCCTGGGAATACTTGCGCAGCCGCGGTATGCCAGCCAATCCTTCACTGCCACTACCCCGCATCAGGTTGATGAACATGGTTTCCGCCTGATCTTCAGCCTGGTGCGCAGTGAGATAGATATCGCCGGCAGCCATCATCTTCGCTATGCATTGGTAACGAGCACGACGTGCAGCTGTTTCGAAGCTGGTTTGGGCTTTACTTTGCAAAGTTAATTTTGTCACTTGCAAAGGAATATTGCGTTGCTGACAAAATTGCCGGCAATGCTGCTCCCAGTCATCCGCGCTGTCTTGCAAGCCGTGGTTGAAGTGTACCGCCGCCAGGGGTGTGGCAATCTGTGCAGCAAGTTGGTGTAGGGCCAACAACAAGGCGGTTGAATCTGCTCCACCGCTAAAGCCCACCAAATATCGTTTGCCATCAGGCAGCGCTTCGATATCTTGCAGAAGTACTTGAGGGGTAAATTGATTTACGACCCGGCTCATGATTGCCGGTCAGGCTCAATCCTGGATTTCGCCATAGGACAACAGGCGCAAATAGCGCGACTCCAGTAGTTGTTCTGCATTCATGTGATCCAGCTCGGCCAGTTGGCGTTCAATGCAATCACCAATGCGACGGGCTACTTCGTCCGGTTCTTTGTGTGCGCCGCCCAGGGGCTCAGGAATAACCTCATCGATTAATCCCATGGCTTTGAGGCGATCGGAAGTAATGCCCAGGGCCGTGGCGGCCTCTTCAGCATTGCCGGCATCTTTCCACAATATGGAAGCGCAGCCCTCGGGAGAAATAACTGAATAGGTGCTGTATTCCAGCATATTGACCCGGTCTCCAATACCAATGGCCAATGCACCGCCGGAGCCACCTTCACCCACTATATTGCAGACTATCGGCACTGGTAAGCGAGACATGACGGCGAGGTTGCGGGCTATCGCTTCCGACTGGCCACGCTCTTCCGCGCCTACACCGGGGTAAGCACCGGGCGTGTCAATAAAAGTGACCAGTGGCAGCCTGAAGCGGGCAGCCATATTCATCAAACGCAAGGCCTTGCGATAACCCTCGGGACGCGGCATTCCAAAATTCCGGAACACTTTGGCCTTGGTGTCGCGGCCTTTTTGATGGCCAATGATCAGGATGGAACGTCCGCGAAAGCTCGCCAGGCCACCAACGATGGCATGATCATCGGCGAATGCCCGGTCCCCATGCAGTTCGTGAAATTCATCAAACAGCTTCTCCACATAGTCCAGGGTGTACGGGCGCTGAGGATGGCGGCTGAGTTGGGAAATCTGCCAGGGAGTCAGGTTGCTGAAAATTCCCTGGATTTTCTGCCGCATCTTGATCTGCAGTCGCTGAATTTCTTCATCAAGATTTATGGCATTGTCCGAACCCACATTGCGCAGCTCATCGATTTTCGCTTGTAGCTCGGCAATGGGTTGTTCGAAATCAAGGTAATTGGGGTTCATGTGGAACTCTCATCAAGTCTTGCGGCGCATTATAGCCAGCGCATTATAGCCTTAGCGGCCGTTTGTCCCACTTTGTACAGCATTGCGCCGGGTCAAAGCAATGCAGCGGATCAGTCCAGGGTAGCCAGAGATTGTGCTGTCAGCCGCGGAATTTTGTGCAATGACCAATGAGCGACAGCCCAATCCCAGGTGTCCTGCCAATCCAGCAGTGGTGGCTCGTGGCCAAGAAATTTCAAAGCCAGCCTCAGACTGGGCAGTGGGTCGTGATTGCGCAGCGGATCAGACTGCAGCCGCTTGCTCAATTTATGCCCATCGCTTTGGGTCACCAGCGGAATATGTGCGTAGTGGGGGGTGGGCAAACTGAGGCATTGTTGCAACCAGATCTGGCGTGGCGTGGAGTCCAGCAAGTCCGCGCCGCGGATGATGTCGGTAACCTGTTGGAATGCATCATCCACAACCACAGCCAGTTGGTACGCAAATAAACCATCGGCACGGCGTATGACAAAATCACCAGATTGACTATTAAGGTCATTTCGAACTTTGCCCTGGATACCATCTTCAAATTCCACCACGCGATCCTGGGTGCGCAGGCGCAAAGCACGTGGTCTTTTACCCGCAGGCAGGCCTGTGCTGCAGGTGCCTGGGTATATGCCCGAATCGGGTAGCTCACTTCGGCTACAACCACACCAGTAAGCCAGGTCTTTTTCAATCAATTGTTGGCAAGCGGATTGATAGGCAGCAGCTCTCTGGTTTTGATAGAGAACCTCACCATCTGGCCTCATACCCCAACATCCCAGATCGTGAATGATGGAGGCTGCACTACCTGCTACTTCGCGGGGAGGGTCCAGGTCTTCAACGCGCAACAGCCATAAACCTGCAGCTTTTTTTGCATCAAGAAAGCTGGCCAGCGCCGCCAGCAGGGATCCAATATGCAGATCACCAGTGGGAGAAGGCGCAAAGCGGCCGATATAGGGTTTAGTGAAGTGTTGAAGCATGAAGATTCAGTCTACTGCATGCTTGCAATAGCTAATACCAGTTGTTTGCTCAAGCGATTTTTGCAGAGACAAACTGACTGCTTATTGTGCAACAACCTGTGAGCTTTCTTTGAGAAAAGCGCCTGCGATTAGCTTAATGCCACATTGCCACAATATGGCCAGGCTGGAGGTATCCGCCACTTCATCTGCAATTACGGTGACTTTGTGCTGTTCAGCCAATTCCACAATATTTCTGATGATTTCCTGGTTGCCGGTATTGCCGATCAGGCTTTCCGTCAACGTGGGTTGCAGTTTCAGGTAAGAGGCCTGCACGTGCTCCAGTAACTGGTTACAACGTCGATCACCATTGAAGGCTGAGATAGACAAGCGACAGCCATAGGGTTGCAGTTCCTGCATTAACCTTTGCACCGGTTTGAGATTGGTTTGTGCAGTGCTTGCTGAAACCTGGACGATCATCTTTTTGCCTTCTATACAGAATGCTTCCATCTGTTCAATTAACCAGCCTGGGAAACTGTAATCCAGAATGGAATTGGAGCTGAGACTGATGATCTGTCGTTCGCTGCTCTCTGCGAAATTTTTGAGCAGTTCAGGTATAAGCTGGCGATCAATGGTGCCAGCCAGGTCATTGCGGTCGGCAATTGCCATGAATTTTTCTGGAGAGAGGTTGCCGGCTTCATCGCGCAGGTAAATCATGTTTTCAACCAGGTGTTCACCTTCACCATCCAGGTCGACAATGGGCTGATGAACTGCATAAAGATCATCGTTACTCAAAGCGTATTTAATACGCTCAATCCATTCGCGATCATCCTGGAAGTTGCTCACAGCGGTGAGCTGCGGCCGGAATACGATGGCCTGATTACCATCAACAGTAGCTTCGGTTTGGGCCTTGCGGGCGCCGGCCAATACTTCAGTCGAATTTCTGGCCAGCCGGCCCAGTGTGGCAATGCCAATGCTGCAAGTCAGGCTGACAGAACGATCACCGATTTCTGTGAGGTGGCTGCGGAATGCTTTAAGTAAACTCTCTGCGTAAGCTTCAATTTCTTCCATGTTGCGCTTGTTGGTAAGAACGGCAAAACCGTGCTCACCGATGCGGGCAGGGTAATCGTCATCGGCAAGGCAAGAGCGCAGCACTTGCGCCTGGTCGGAAGTGAAGGAATCCATGCTCGCCACATCCAGATCTGCGATCAATTCATTCAAACCATCAGGTTCCAGGTATATGACGGCAGCAACGCTTTCAGCGGTATGAGGCTCTTCCAGCTTGGCATCCAGCTTGTCAATAAAGGCCCTGCGATTGCCCAACCGGGTAAGTGGGTCGGTTACTCTCAGGCGGTCCAACTCAGCTTGCAATTCGGCTGTGGCGTCCAGCTGTTGTACCTGCATTTGTATGCAGTCTTCCCCGTTGAACTTGGCAGCAGAAAAAACCAGTCCGGCATCAAACTCGCTGCCATCAGGACGGGTAACACAAACCTGCAGGGACTCTTCTGGAAATTCGCCTTTGGAAAGCTTTTTCAGAATAATTTTGAGGTTGCCTTGTTCGGTTTTCATCATTTCCAGCAAAGAGAGGCCGTCGATTTCTTCCGTATCGTGCACATGCAAAGCTTCGAGATATGCCCGATTGGCATACACATGCAAACCCTCATGAATGTACGCTATGGCATCGCGAGCGCTGTCCAGCAGAAGATCAAAGCGGTGTTCAAGTTCCTGCAGACGGTCGCGTTGCTGCCCATGGGCTTCACCCTGCTCATGGCTATCCAGCATTTGGCTGATGCAGGCTAAGAGCAGTTTTTCGTTGGTAGAATTTATGACCAGACAGGGGGCAACTTTCAGTGACTCTATCAAAGTCTCGGGATTATCCAGGGCAGAGTACAGAGCCAGCGGTACCCTATGATCGCTGGCCAATTGGTATATTTCTTCCAGATTGGCGTAGCGGGATTCAGGGTTTACGTAAATGATAACCAGTGGTTTGTCCTGATCCAGAGATTGCTTGACCTCTGCGGACTTGCTTGCATGAATTACATGAATCTTGATTCCGGAATTACGCAGCAGAGAGTTAATCCCATCTGCAACTTCCGGTGTCTTGTCAACGACAAGAAGATTCGTGCTATCCATAGCATAGATCTCCAAACCCTATTTATTAGAGCTTTTTTAACATGATTATCTATAATAAATCAATTAATTATCTGACTTTCTGAATACTGATTCCATGTAGCCAAGTAATTCAGATGCATTTGATTATGAACCAATCCACCGCTTATTTATAGCCTGCAAGGTGTATTTGAAAATTTTTACCCGATATTGTGAGCTTTGAGCTTGAAATAAATTGGGAAAACAGCTTAAAACCGTGCGATAGGCGAAAATATATTCGTGTGAATTAAGAATCAAAACTTAGGGTAGCTCAATAATCCAGTGCCTGAGGTGCGCATTTAATTTAAAATGCGCGACTTTGCTCGTGCTCAGTATTATCACCGAATCTTGATACTGGCCGAGATAGCCAAATTATTCCAGGCACCGATTACACGGAGACAGCAATGGCGTTTTATAGCACCAATGAATTCAAGGCCGGACTCAAAATTATTCTGGATGGTGATCCTTACAACATCGTCGAAAATGAGTTTGTAAAACCCGGTAAGGGTCAGGCATTTAGCCGGGTAAGGGTCAGGAATCTGAAATCCGGTCGCGTGCTGGAGCGTACTTTCCGTTCAGGTGAATCCGTAGAAGCAGCCGACATTTTCGAGCTGAATGTCCAATACCTCTATAACGATGGAGAATTTTGGCACTTCATGGAGCAGGATACCTTTGAGCAACATGCCTGTTCAAAGGAAGGGGTTGGTGATGCGGCGCTGTGGTTGAAAGAAGAGGATATCTGCCAGGTCATGCTTTACAACGGTGAGCCGTTGACCGTAACACCCCCTAATTTTGTTGAGTTGCGCATTGTAGAAACCGATCCTGGCCTTCGCGGGGACACCTCGGGCGGTGGCGGCAAACCGGCAACCCTGGAAACCGGCGCTGTAGTTCGCGTGCCCCTGTTTGTTTCCAATGAAGAATTGATACGAGTCGATACCCGTACTGGCGATTATGTGTCACGCGTGAAGGAATAGTTTTTAAAGTTTACCGCAATCATAAGGATGCGAGTATTTCTAAAATGAGCGTGATTAGCTTGATAAGTGCACGCTACATCGTGCCTGTTCGGCCACGAGGCGAGGTATTGCAGCACCATACAGCAGTACTGCAAAACCAGAAGATACGGGAAGTCCTGCCGACAGTTGAAGCCAGGAGCCGATATCCGCAGGCCAGGGAAACACAACTTAACAATCATGTGTTATTGCCCGGCCTGATCAACATGCATACCCATTCTCCCATGACCTTGTTGCGCGGTTATGCGGACGATATGGATATGCAGAGCTGGCTGCAGGACCGAATCTGGCCAGCAGAGAGCAGGCATGTATCCAAGGAATTTGTTGCTGACGGAACCCGATTGGCCATTGCCGAGATGCTGCGTTCCGGTACCACCTGCTTCAATGAACAGTATTTTTTCCCTGAGGTCATGGCAGAAGTGGTACACGAGTGTGGCATTCGGGCTGCTATCAGCTTTCCTGTTCTCGATATGCCGACCATGTGGTCTTCATCTGCAGCTGATTGCCTGGCCATGGCCGAAGAACAATTTGCCGCTACCCAAGATACGGACAGAATTTGCTATGCCCTTGCACCCCACGCTCCTTACACTGTGGGTGATGACAGCTTTCTGAAAATTGCCCGTTTGTCCCAGGACTGGAATGTGCCGATCAATATGCACTTGCTGGAAACGGGCTATGATGTCAGTCATTCCCTGGCTGAATACTCTGAACGTCCACTTCAACGCTTGCAGCGATTAGGTCTGTTGAATCAGCGTTTGCTTGCTGTGCACATGACCCAATTGGAGCCGGTCGATATTGAGCTGTTGGCCAGGCATGGAGTGCAGGTCATTCATTGTCCGCGATCCAACCTGAAGTTGGCCAGTGGCTATTGTCCGGTCAGTAGCTTGCTGGATGCGGGTGTCAATGTTTCTGTCGGTACGGATGGTGCAGCCAGCAACAACAAGCTTGATCTGCTTGCTGAGGCCCAAATGGCTGCATTATTGGCCAAAGGACAGAGCGACCAAGCCACCGCTGTGGATGCTTTTACCCTCTTGGAAATGATGACCATTAACGCTGCTATGGCCTTGGGACAAGGTGAAACCCTGGGTAGTATTGAAGCAGGCAAATGGGCTGATCTGGTGGCACTTGATCTGGCCCAGCCGGAAACACAGCCCGTGCACAACGTGGTCTCGCACATTGCCTATGCGGCGTCCAGCAGCCAGTTCTCCGATGTCTGGGTGGCGGGAAAACGTTTGCTGCAGGATCGCGTATTGGCTCACATGGATATTGTCGATGTGTTGGCAAAGGCCGAGACTTGGCGTATTCGCATTGCTGCAAATGCGGTTTAAATCAGCGGTGCCGGGAACAAATTAAATGGAAGGTTCTGTACATAAACCCAATCTTGATCAGGAAGAGCGTCGCAAGTTTGATGACCTGGCTGCTTCCTGGTGGGATCCAAATGGTGCCTCCAAAGCCTTGCACGCGCTCAATCCTGCACGTTTAGCTTATGTGGCTGAGCGCTGTCAGTTGTCCGGTAGGCGGGTACTTGATGTGGGGTGTGGTGGCGGCATTCTGACAGAAGCCATGGCGCAAAAAGGTGCCCGTGTTACTGGAATTGACGTAGCCAGCAAGTCCCTTGCTGTGGCTAAGTTGCACCTGCTGGAGTCCGGTTTGCAAGCCGACTACCTCGAAACAACGGTAGAAGAACACGCTACTGCAGGAGTTGCACCTTATGATGTCATCACCTGCATGGAAATGTTAGAGCATGTTCCTGACCCCGAATCAGTTGTACACAGCATCGGTTCATTGTTGAAGCCGGGCGGTCACGTATTTCTTTCCACCATCAACAGAAACCCGTTGGCATTTGGCATGGCCATAATCGGCGCTGAATATGTTGCACGATTGTTGCCGCGTGGTACCCATCGCTATGATCGTTTCATTCGTCCTTCGGAATTGAGCAGTTGGTTGCGCAATGCCGACCTGTCTACCGAAGACATTCGTGGCCTGCATTACGATCCGCTGGGCGGGTCGGTGAAGTTGGGTGGTCACGTGAGAGTGAACTATTTATTGCATGCCAAACGGGCAGACTGTTGAAATCCATCAAGGCCATATTGTTCGATCTGGATGGAACCTTGCTGGATTCCGCACCCGATCTGGTAGCAGCCCTGAATTGGCTGCGTTCGACCAAGAAATTACCTGCGCTGGGTACAGCCAGCATGAGTCGACATGTATCGCACGGCGCGGTAGGAATACTGAACGCCGGAATGCCAGCCACAAGTGCTGATCAATTTGCTGAATGGAAGGCTTTGTTCCTGGAAAGATATGCCGCTGTGGGTTATTGCGAATCGCGCTTGTACGACGGAATTCCGGAAGTACTGCAAGCGCTGGATCAGCGGGACATACCCTGGGGCATTGTTACCAACAAGATGGAATCTCTGACCTTACCGATTTTGAAATCTGCAGGCCTGTTGGACCGAGCAGCTTCTGTGGTTTGTGGTGACACGCTGAATCGAAGCAAACCTGACCCTGCCCCGGTGTTGTTTGCTTGTGAACAATTGGCACTCGATCCTGCCAGAGTAATTTTCGCTGGGGATGACATCAGGGATATACAGGCAGGCAGAAGTGCGGGTTCAATGACTGCAGCGGTTCTGTACGGATATGGTTCACATGAATTCAGCGTCGAGCAATTGCGCGATAGTGTGGAAATTAATCGACCAGCAGATTTTCATAAGCTGTTGGAATGAATCCGCTTCAGCCGCATATTTCTGTATTGAGAAAATGACGAGTATCAAATCGTAATGAGCAATGACTTCTTGCAAAAATTCATCTTTGAGGATATTCCGGTCAAAGGCTGCCTGGTCAGGTTGGAAAAGAGCTGGCAGGAAGTCCAGTCGCGCGCGCGACCGGGAAATGACGCATTGGAAATGCTCGGGCATGCACTCTGCGCAGCCGCGATACTCGGTAACTCAATTAAATTTGCCGGAACTGTGAGTCTGCAAGTCCAGTCTTCTGGGACATTGCGCTTTTTGCTGGGGCAATGCAGCAGTCAGCGCAATGTACGAGGCATAGCGCGTAAAAATGCAGAGCAAGAGAAATTACTGCTTGATCCTGTGCTTTCCATCAACCTGGAACCAGAAGGCAGCGGAACGCCATACCAGGGGATAGTTTCAATGGAAGAAGGCTCATTGGCCAAAGCGCTGGAGCTCTACTTCACCCAGTCAGAGCAGCTTGATACCCGGTTTTGGCTGGTGGCGAACCAGCATTCCTGCGCCGGTTTCATGTTGCAGCGCATGCCCGGTGAAGATCAGGAAGATGATGATTTTGACCGACTGGTACATCTGGCCTCGACTCTGTCAGATCAAGAACTGCTGAATACAGCGCCGGTGCGGTTGTTGCAACTGCTGTTCAATGAAGACACGGTGCGTTTGTTTGATGCTGATGTGTTGCAATTTGGCTGCAAGTGCTCGATCGAACGGGTGGCGGGTGTATTGCAATCTCTGGGACAAGGCGATATCGATTCCCTGCTTGAAGAGCGCGGTGTTGTTGAGGTCAATTGCGAATATTGCGGTAAAGATTATCAATTTGACCGTGTTGATGTCGCCAGTCTGTTTGCAGACCCCTCGGTAAGGTTGGAAAGCCCGACCGGTGTACAGTAATTGGGTGGAAAGCAACGTAGCAGTGAATTGCCATGCGGGATGAATGCGCAGAGTTAATCAGTCGAAATTATCCGGTCTTGCGAATCAGCCTGCCGTATTGTGATCGGGCCCATGAATCGAAGCTGCAAGCCTTGTACGGTTTGCTCGCCACCATTGAAGAAAGCTTGTACCGCGCCAGCGACCCCGTTGTTTCAAACGCCAAACTGACTTGGTGGTTCGAGGAACTACAACAGGCAAGACGTGGCGATGGCAACCATCCTATTGCGCTCCAGTTACAATCCAGTGGTGTGTTCGCAGCATGGCCTGAAGACCTGATTGAGCGATTATTTAGCTTGGCTATCAGGCGCACAGACCCGCCCGGCATCACTGATGAACACAGCTTGCTGGAATTTTGCGAATCGATGGGTATGATTCAGCTGCAATTGGAGTCGGCATTACAGAATGGTTCTGTGCCTGATCGAAAAATGATTAGGTTATCGGCTTCCATCAACGGACTGATGCAACTGTTTCGGGAGAGTTTCAAAGCCAGGCACGCTACTTACTATTGGGTGCCATTGGTCGAATGTGCACGCCTGGGTGCTGAACGACAAAAAATCGTTGAAGATCCTTCTGACATAAAAAGCCGCGAGGTATTTATTGGCATTATCGACGGCGTTCTGGATCACCAGGACAATGCGTTGAATTTTCCGCCTTGGCAGGAATTGCCTCGAGCCTGGGCCACCAGCAATCGGCACTGGCTGGTGTTCAGCCTGTTGCAGCAACGACAGTTGTTGCGTTTGCGTCGGGACCTGGCACAGCAAGGGCACTCTGGCGATAATGCAGCTCTGCTACGGCGAATCCGACTAAGCGATGGCTGGTACGCTTGGCGTGCGGCCAGACGGCTGAATGCGGTTGGAACGGGCTGAACACCATGATAGAGATACAAGGGTCATGTCACTGTGGCGCAGTTAAATTCGTGGTCCAGGCCGAGCCCAGGATAGTGGTGCAAAAATGTAATTGCAGCATTTGTTCAAGTTGCGGTTTCATACATTACATTGTGCCTGCCAGCCGTTTCCAGTTGAAAAGTGGAGCGGAAGTCCTGACCGAGTACCACTTCAATACCGGGCTGGCGAAGCATCTGTTTTGCAGTATTTGCGGCGTGAAATCCTTTTACGTGCCAAGGTCAAATCCGGATGGCTACAGTGTCAATGTGAACTGCATGATTTGGCCAGATTCCGTGGAAATTTTCGAGGAAAATTTTGATGGCCGTAACTGGGAAAAAAATGCTGCATCTTTAACTCATCTCAGTCACGACTGATTTTGAGTAATTACTGAATTTAGCTGTCTTTAAGTACCTTTGGGCCAACACCTGCCGTCTTTTCATATACCCCTTTTTCGGCTTTCTCATAGCGGGTAAAGCCATGCTTCTCCAGATTACCTCGTTCCAAAGATGTATCGGCTCTACCCAAGTTGGGCGCTGAAATGACCCGACGAATTGATTGCTTGCAGTGAGGGCATGAATTTAAAGGTGGGTCAGACAGTTTCTGCAGCAGATCAAAGCCAGCCTCGCAAAAGCCGCAGCTTGAAACCTGTAAAGGTCGATATTCATAAATTGGCATGTTGAAGATTCCTACGTTCTATTTGAGGCTGTGCCTATTGCGCTGCAACAGCGGTGTCAGCAATAAAAACAATAAGCCTCATCCCAGTCCCGGCCAGAATAACAGTTCGAATAACTCCCGGTAGAGTGGGGCCACACTTAAGTAATTAAAAGTGCTTCTTTCAATAACAGGTAGTGCAGACAATTTGTCCAATTGTGCGGACAGAACATCACCGTCGGAAGATCCAAGAAGTCAGGCCCTCACAAACACGCTAACCACTTCGGCATAGAAAGCTGCGTCATGGCGGATTAGTCGACAGGGGACAACATCAAGTTGCTGGATGGACCGAGTCAATATCCAGAAGGAACAACCGGTATTCAAAATTTCCAGGGCAGTCTTCTTGGGTTTGTTGGGGTTTCGGTTGGATCGGAATTTTTATTCTTTCACGTCGCTCAATCTGAGTGGAGAATTCTGATTCGGGAATCGAGAGGTGTTTTGCATTCGCGCTGTTCCGACTGTCTCGATATCAGTAAACTGCCTGGTAGCAAAAGCAGGAATTTTAATGACCCACGACAACATCAAAACTGTACTGGTCACGGGCGCGGCTGGCGGCCTGGGCTCTGCATTATGCAGGGCTGCGGCTGCTAATAACTGGCTAGTCGTCATGATTGACAAAGATAAACGAGCATTGGAAAGACGCTACGATGCAATTGTAAGCGCCGGGGGAGTAGAACCGTATCTGCACCCCATGGATTTGTCCGCGATTGGACCGGCGGACTGTGAGCAATTGGTCACCGCTCTTCAGCAACAATTCACAGGGCTCGATGCACTCGTTCATTGTGCCGTATCGTTTTCGGGGTTGCAGCCGCTGGATTTGATTGAACCACAGGATTGGCTGGAGCAAATACAAGTGAACGTCAATGCACCTTGGTTGCTCAGCGTGAGACTGGTGCCGCTGTTGCGTTCACGTGATTCAGCCAGCTTAATATTTATGCTGGATGAGCAGGCAAAATCAAAAGCATTGTGGGGTGCTTATGGTGTCAGTAAGGCGGCGGTCCAGGCATTGGCAGAACATTTTCGGGCGGAACTAATCAATACTTCAGTCCGTGTGCACGCAGTTGATCCGGGGCCGATGCGTACCTCATTGCGCTCGGCTGTTTATCACTCTGAGAATCCAACAGATGTCGCATCGGCGGAAGTCAAAGCCGCTGGCATTCTTTCAATTCTGCAACAGGCTGATAAACAGAGAGAGCTTTTGGTTCGACTGGATCGCTAAATGTGCAAATTTGCCGAAGGCTAACACCAGTTGATGCAGTTCAAGTTGAGCGACCTAACTCCTTACCAATCAAGGCTTCCTTTAAGATTGCGCCCCAGCGGTAGCCGCCGATGTCACCGATTTTTCTAATCACCCGATGGCATGGAATGATCCAGGCAATGGGGTTGGAGCCGATGGCGCTGCCGGCTGCCCTGGAGGCATTTTCATGTCCAATGGAGGCAGCGATCTGGCTGTAGGTCGCGTGCGATCCTTCAGGAATGGTCAACAATGCTTGCCAGACTTTCAGCTGGAATGGACTGCCTCGTAGCCAAAGTCGGATGGGTTTTGAGCCGGAGCCATCGAAAATTTCCCGAATAATTTGCTTGGCCATGACGGGGCACTCCGAGAGTTCAGCATCAAGCCATTGTTGGCGAAGTTCCTGTACAGCCTTTTCGGTGCCATATTCATGACAAAAACCCAGAAAACTTATTCCCCTGGAATTCCAAGCCACCAATGCCAATCCGAATGGTGAGGGGCCAAAGCCGTATTCCATTTGCACTCCCTTACCCTTCAGTTTGATTTCTCCGGGAGTCAGTGCGTCAGTTGTGATCAGTAAGTCATGCAACCGACCAGGGCTGGACAGCCCGACCGCGAAGGCGGCATCCAGACTGGAGGCACCATTAATTAAACGTTCAACAGCTGCTTCCCGGGTCATGGCCTGCAGAAACTGCTTAGGACTTAATCCTGCCCAATCCAGGAAGACACGTTGAATGTATGCTGGGCTGTACCCTGTTTTAGCCGCCAGTGCGCTCAAGTCGGGTTGTTGGCTGCGATTGTCTGCCAGCCACTCCAGTGAGGCATGCACAATTTCAAATTGGTGATCTCTGCTCATGTCGACATTCTAGCTATTGGCCAGGGTTTTGCGACCCGAATCTTGCGATTGGTTCAAAAGTAAACTTCCGCCTTGATTACGGCCCGTGCCGTTCAGAGCCCTTGAAAGTCGGTAAAATGCGGACTACCGACAACCTGCATCGGATCCGGGAGGAACTGCCATGTCAAAAGATCTGTTTTTGAAGATTATCAATCGGGAAATTCCGGCTGATATTGTGTATGAAACCGAGGAGGTGCTGGCATTCAGGGATATAAACCCTCAAGCGCCGGTTCATATTCTTGTCATTCCAAAAGAACACATTGAAACTACTGACGACCTGACTGAAGCAAACGAAATTATTGCCGGCAAGATGGTGATCGCCGCGGTAAAAATTGCGAGAGAGGAGGGGCTATCAGAGGAAGGCTATCGGATGGTAATGAATTGCAAGAAACACGGAGGCCAAATGGTATTCCATATTCATTTGCATCTGTTGGGCGGCCGGCAAATGCAGTGGCCACCTGGTTAATCTGAAGCGATGGAAACTTGATGGTTCAGTTCATAAAAACTTTCCGTAAATCTGCCGAGGAAAAAGTGCCCCTGCAATGATGCAGGGGCAATTATTGCTCGTTGAACGCTAACTCAATCTGTCTGAATCAATTCGACAGAAAGTCAAAACCTGGGTTGGCCAGATGAGCTCCCGCTGATCTGCCGCAAAGCCCGGTATTACCAATTACAGCCACATTCTCAAACACTACTACCGGCGCAGCAGAGGCATCCAATACGGTTACGTTTGCCGATCTGCAGCCTAAAGAAATGTCCATAGCCAGCCCTGTTCCGTCTGGTAATGTGATAGCGATAGCTTCGGTACCAGTGCCA
>JBBKVS010000300.1:0-19475 GCA_037968555.1 Lysobacterales bacterium
AAAAGGATTAAAAAACCAACCGCTGTTATCAAACGCATACATCTCTCCTGAGCCCATGGCTCGGCCATACCAGCATTAACCTTAGTCGCGAACAGTCTCACAGCCATTGTCATGCTGCAAAAAAATCATTGCGTTTAACGCAATCCCTATCCAAATCGCTTGCGTCGGTTCGAATTTAAAATGATGCTGCTTATCGGAATGCACTATCAACGAGAGGCATCCATTCCGGTCAATTTCCAGAAGCCCAGCCTCATTCAGAAAATCAAGGATCAACACATGAAGCTTTACCTGAACATGATCTGTTGCTTACTGCTGTTAATCGCAACAGCGCATACACCGCTTTCTGCTGCTGAGGATCAAGTCGTCACTGATATCGATGGCACCATCACCTTCTTTTACTACGATCAGATTGAAGCAGCGGCACCTTTCTACGGTGAGCTGCTGAATTTGCCGCTGACCATGGATGAGGAATGGGTCAAGATTTACCGGATTACGGCCACCTCATCAGTGGGACTGGTGCAACAGGGCCGCGGTTTTCATGATGTGGCTGAAGACAAGCCGGCCATGTTGAGCATGGTGGTTGCCGATGTGGACGCCTGGTATGCACGGCTGAAATCAGCAGGTGCCACCATACTCAAAGAGCTTCCTCCTGCAGATGCGGATAAGGCCGAAGGGGCTGCTCCGGTGCGCGGATTTGTTGCAGAAGATCCGGGTGGCTACACCATCGAGTTCTTTACCTGGCAGACAGCTCCTTAATCTACTGCTGCACCGTATCCCGGATTCAGCTGCGCTGCAGCGCGCCGGCCTGCGATGATCTCGTCTGCTTCTGCAATAAAGGCCAGAACCTTTTGATTGAAGGTTTCCGGATCTTCCAGCATCAGCAAATGATCGGTGCCGGCTATGGTGGCCAACTGGGTGTTGGGCCACAGGCGATGCGCTTCTGCCGCGCCCTCTTTAAAGAAAATATCCGACAATTCCGCCACCAGTAACAGTATGGGCTGGTGCATGCTGGCCATGTCCGGGAAATCGTAGGCATTCCAGGGCCCAATGTGTATGGGCGCTGACATATCGGAGCGCTGCGCGTTCATCGATACCCGCGGGCTGTATTGATTGGCCATGCGCTCCAGCACCGCCCTTACCTCGGGGCGTGACTGCGCCACTTGGGTAAAAGATGAAGTCTTGCCGCCTTCACGGCCCTTGACGGCCTGCTCCAGCGTAGGTGGTGGGGCAAAAAGGAATGGCACAACCCGATAAAAGGCTGACTGCTCGGATATCGGCACCAGCGGAATGGTGGCATCGGCAAAGGTAATGCTGCGCACCTTGTCCTCATACATCTTCAGAAACTGGATGATGATGGAGCCGCCGCGGGAGTTGACCACAAAGTGCGCATCACGAACACCCAGGTGCATCAACAGCGCATTGAGATCGTGCGCGTGGGCGGTTTCAGAATAGCCCGTCAGGGGATCGTCGGAACTGCCATGCCCGCGCCGGTCGTAACTGATGAATTCATATCCGGCGCTGAAGTCCGCTATCTGCTCAGTCCAAAGCTCATGCGAATAGCCCTCGCCATGCACGAATACAACCGCTATACCCGCGCCTTCCAGCCGGTAGGCCAGGCGCACACCATTGACGAGGGCATAGGAAAGCTGGTCTGCATCGGCAGTTGGCCCGCGATAGGAGGCAACTGAATCGGCGGCTGCTTTCACTGCCGAGGCTGTATTGCTATCAGCTTGCAGGTGGAAACTGCAGACTGACAACAGCAGACAGGTGCTGAATAGAATCAGTGATGGCAACCTTTGCACTGGTGCTTGTCTACTCGCCGAAAGAACATTCATAGGTATCTCCTGTTCCAGGTGATTCATTCGCTTAACCAGCCCTTGACTGAAAAGCTGAGCCTTATTGTGGCAGATCATTGCAACGGCATATGTTGCTGTTTGCGCATCACCCCATTCCACCTTCCGCACCAGAATCAAGTCCTTACCATCGGGCTGCTGCGTTTTGTTTTAGTATGGTTAGCTGCAAGCCAACCCAAGAGGAAACAAGACGATGCACAAAAATTACCCGCTCCGGCATTTGATCCGGTTTTGTTCCATCAGCCTGCTGGCCGTGCTGCTCAGTGCCTGCGATACTGCTAGCAATTCGGCTGGCGAAACGACTGCAGAAACAGCTGTCGATTCAACTCCCGATACGGCTGTCGCTACGACTGCCGAAGCGGCTGAAAAGACCATTGACGAACAGGTCAATGGCTTGTGGATGTATACCGGCCTGATCACCAAGGACGGCACTGAAATGCCATTGACCGGCCCTTTTCTTTTCAAGGATGGCGTATTCATGCAGCAAGCCATTTTCAATGACGGTGATTTTGAGCAGGCAGGTTCCATGGCGCATGCCGGACCCTTCCGTGCCGAGCCAGCAACCGGTTCTGTACACCTGATTGCCGCACAAACCATCAGCACTGACCCGGCAGGCAGCGAGCAGCTGTCGTTCCGTGCCAACACCGAACATGATGTGACGGTTACGCGCGAAGGCAATGACTTGACGCTGATTTTTGGCATGGGTACCAGCACCGTACAGACCTTTGAATACGTGGGCCCAGGCGAAGGCGATTTGTATGCACTGGAAAATGGTTCCCTGGCATTCGTAGATGGCTACTTCATTCTGGTTGAAGGTGATGCGGATAGCGTCACTACGGGCTACGGCACTTATACCAAAAACGGCGAGGATCTGAGCCTGCAGGTCATACGCTGGGCTGAAGCAGATGCATCCGGCGCCAGGAATGCCCGCGATGTCACGATTGAAGCCCAATTCGATGGCAAGAATTTGACCTTGGCTGATGGACGCAGCTTTCAGGTCAAGTAACAGAGACTGTACCTGTCCCTGTAAGTGCGATTCGGCCTGGGCAACATGCCCAGGCCGATTCTCAGTATTCAAGCTCTGAACAATTCAGAGCTTCCCTAGTTTGACTCTGGGTTCCGTTCCGCCAGGATATCAATCACAAAACTCATCACCAGCTGATTGTACTGGTTGAAAGCTTCATTGCGGCTGCGAATGATGCCCCATTTATCCCGTATGACGCGATCGGGTTTTTCCACGATGTCATAAGTGAAAGTGATGGTATGCCCGGGGCGCACCGGCCGATGCCAGACCAGGTCTTCCAAGCCCATGCCAGCACCGTTGCGACGACCGTCGCGCACACCGTTGGCAAAACGTTCCATGTAGGAAACCATCAGCTTCATCCAGATAGCGGTTAAATGCCAGCCAGACGCCACCAGGCCGCGGTGCGGCGTATCCAGTGCCCTCTGTGGATCAGTGTGAAAGACATGCGGCGCGTACTTCTTGCCGAACTCGACGATTTCCAACTCGCTGAAAGTATGCGAACCAAACACATGGAATTCGCCCACCGGGATATCTTCAAACCAGCGACTGCGGATATAGACTTTATCCATGACTCAGCGCCTCCTTACCGGAGCCGGTTTCGCTCAACTGGACCAGCAAGGTAATGGTGGACTCAAGTACAGCTTTGCCGTCCTGATTATCCATGACGACTTCGAAATCCATGGCACCCAGACCAGCCTGATCGGAAGCCTGGCATGCCACTACCTGGAGTCGGGCAGACAATTCGTCACCAGCGAACACCGGAATTTTCCAGCGCAGTTGACTGACCCCCGAACTGCCCAAGGTAGCCACTTCGTTGGCCTGCAAGGTATCGGTAATCAAGCGCATCATCAGGGCCGTTACCTGCCAGCCACTGGCGCAAAGCCCGCCAAAGATGGATTCGTTGGCTGCACGGCTGTCCAGGTGATAAGGCTGGGGATCAAATTCGGCAGCGAACTCGAGAATGTCTTCCTGAGTTACGGTCAAGCTGTCGGTGGTGAAAGCTTCACCTGGCTGAAAGTCCTGCCAATAGCGCATATCGGGTCCGGCTGCGGGGAAGCGGAGACTATAGGTTTTGCACCCGGATGAGTCAATTCACCAAAGCGGCAACGATGTCAGCCGTTGCCGTCACTCAAGCCTTGTCCTTGCCGGTGCGAGCGTTCGTATCGACAAGCTCCAGCGATTGCCAGTAGTCGAGTTGCTTGTTTAGCTTGTCGAATGCGGCCGACTCTTGCGGCGAAAAGGGCCTCGCTCCTCCTCGAATCATCCCTACTGTCGCGCGAGCAGAAACACGACGGTAACCAGTAGCACGCCTATGATGAGCACGTCCTTGTAGTGGTGGGTGTCCCCGTTCTTGCCATTCTTGTGTTAACCAAACCGCTGGCGTAGGCGTGGCAATACTTCCCGGGCATACAGGCGGATGAACGCCGCCTGATCCGGCCCGGGGGCGTGGAACACCAGGTGGGTGAAGCCCAGGTCGACGTATTTTTTAATGCGTTCGATGTGCTCTTCGGGGTCTGTGGAAACAATCCAGCGGCTGGCTGCACGCTCCACCGACAAAGCATCCGCCAGCTTTTCCATTTCAATCGGATCTTCCACGCCGGTTTTTTCCTCAGGCGACAGCGCCAGAGCGGCCCAATGCCTGGTATCGTTTCGCGCCCGGTCCATGTCGGTGTCGAAAGAAACTTTCATTTCGATCATTTTTTCCATCTCGTCCGGACTGCGACCGGCTTTTTTCAGCCCTTCAGCCACGCTCGGCAGCAAGGTTTCGGTGTACAGTTCCGAGGCTTTGCCGCTGGTGCAGATGAACCCGTCTGCCAGTTCCCCTGCCAGACGGGAGGCGCTGGGACCTGCGGCTGCAATGTAAATTGGCACGGGCTCATCCGGCCGATCATAAACGGTGGCTTTGATGGTCTGGTAGTACTCGCCTTCAAAAGAGATCTGCTCCCCGGTCCATAGCAGCCGCATTAACTCTATAGCCTCTTGCAGCCGGCCGAACCGTTCCTTGAAGGCCGGCCATTTCATACCGGTGGCAGGGACTTCATTCAGGGATTCACCGGTGCCAACACCCAGAATCATACGCCCGGGATTCAGCTGAGCCAGCGTGCCAAACGCCTGCGCCATGATGGAGGGGTGGTAGCGGAATGTGGGTGTCGCAACACTGGTGCCCATGGTAATACGTGAGGTGCGCTCGCCCAGCGCAGCCAGCCAGGCCAGCGAAAACGGCGCGTGCCCGTCTCGATGCCGCCACGGTTGGAAATGATCGCTGACCCAAACCGAGTCAAATCCGGCTTCCTCCGCCAGCACGGAATACTCCAGTAAATCACGCGGCCCGAATTGTTCTGAAGATGCTTTGTAACCCAGTTTCAACATAATACTTTCACCTTTTTGGATGGACTCACCAAAGCGGGTCAGTCCGGAATATCTGTAAATACAAGCGTGTTCTCCTGGCTGACTTTTCCAGCAGGAATACCCGGGTCGGCCTGCAGTAATCGCTCCAGCATGCCGCGTTTTTCTTCACCGGATATAAGCCACATGATGTTGCGGGACCGATTGATGAGGGGAAACGTCAGCGACATCCGCGCATGACCCTGGTACCCGCCGGACATCCCCACGTCCTGCGTATCCTGTTCCAACAACGCATCCCCGGGTAACAACGATGCCGTGTGACCATCCGAACCGAGACCCAGGTGCACCAGGTCCAGAACCGGTGGATGACCGGCCAGACCGGTCAAAGTGGTGGCATAGTCACGCACTGCCTGATCCAGATCCGGTTCGTTCACTGGCATGGCATGTAACTGCTGTTGCGGAAATGCAATGCGTTGCGCAAACTGAGCTTCAATGTGAGTGAGGTTGCGGCTCGCATCTCCTCTTGGGGCACACCGCTCATCCACTTGCGCCAGATGCACTTGCTGCCAGGGCAAGTCCAGGCCGGCCAGCCGATTCAGCATTTTCCACGGTGTGCTGCCACCGCTTAAGGCCAGCACAAACCGGCCTCGATCCGAAATGGCCTGAACGGCGCAACGCGCAATAAACCCCGCTGCCGCCGCGGCCAGCGCGTCCGGCGAATCCAGACGCAGCACTTCCATCAGGATTTCTCTTCATGACCACCAAACGCATGCCGTAAGGCCGACAAGACTTTGTTGGCATACACCGCTTCTCCGCGGGAACTGAACCGCTGGAACAAAGCCGCAGTAAGCACCTGGGCCGGCACGCCCATGTCGGTAGCGGTCTTGACGGTCCAGCGACCTTCGCCGGAATCGGAGACTTCACCGCTGAACGCGTTCAAATCCGGGTCCGCATGCAGCTCGGTCGCCGCCAGGTCGAGCAACCAGGATCCGACCACACTGCCGCGCCGCCACAATTCCACAATGTCGCCGACCCGGGCATGCAGCTCCACCGGGGCTGCACTATATCCAGCGCCCAGGGGCACTCCTTGCTCCGTACCTTTCTGCAACATGGCAAAGCCCTCGGAATAGGCTGCCATCATGCCGTATTCAATGCCATTGTGAACCATTTTCACAAAGTGTCCCGCACCGTGACCGCCGCAATGCAGATAGCCCTGCTCCACGGAATCTTCCTTCTCACCCCGGCCCGGGGACCGTGGCGCCGCCGTCATCCCGGGTGAGAGGGTGCGGAATAATGGCTCCAGACGACCGACCGCTTCCGCTTCACCACCGATCATCAGACAATAGCCGCGCTCGCGGCCCCACACACCGCCGCTGGTGCCGACGTCCAGGTAGTGGATGCCTTTCCGATCCAACCGTTGAGCGCGGCGCACGTCCTCGGGAAAATAGGAATTACCACCGTCAATCAGGATATCCCCTGCAGTGACGTGATCCAGCAATTCATCCAGCACCGCATCTACCACCGGATCGGGCACCATCATCCAGATTGGGCGCGGCGGTTTCAGGGCGGCGACCAGTTCCGCCACCGAACCTGCCGCAATCGCCCCGGCTGCAAGCAACGGCGCCGCATTGCCGGGATCGCGGTCGTAGACCACGCACTCATGGCCGCCCGCGAGCAAACGCAATACCATGTTAGCGCCCATTCTGCCGAGCCCAACCATTCCAATCTGCATGATTTTCCTACCTGTGATTTGATTCCAGGGAACAAAACGCGTGACCACGTTTCCGCATTCATCATATATGCCGATCCGTTGCGGCCGCAATGACAGGAACAGCAATGGTGATCAGCCAATCGGCCCCAACCCAGGCATTGTCGCTATCGGCAACCTCATTTGCGCTGAGATAATCCCCCCAAGAGCGTTCAATCCAGCATCAAGGATTTCCATGTCGAGAGTTACCCTGATTGCCTTTATTGCGCTGCTACTGGCCGGCGGCTATTTCTGGAGCCGTAACACCGGCCGAGCCCGCTGAAGCAGTGTCCAGGCCCCTGATGACATCGGCATCGAGTCCTACCTCTAGAACTCCAAACAGTATGCGGTGTATTTCGTGGAGTCCGGCCTGACGATGCCGGACTGCGACTTTTATTTGCAGGAAGACAATGTCAACTTTCGTGTTGCCCGCGGCGGCGTATGGCTTCCTGGTATCCGAACTGGGTCTGTCCGATACAACGCCTCCCGTGGTCACTGCACCGCCCGACCGGTTTGAGGCAGCCACTGGCGAATTCACAGGCAAATGATCTCAGATCAGATGCTGACTGACCTTGTGCCTAACGTAGCGTTTATTCTGATAGGTTTCTGGAGGAAACTAAATGCGATCTCTTTATTCGACCGCTTTATTCAAATCCATCACAAAAAATACCGCAAATGTTCCAGCTACGACCTTTGATAACCGGCAGATTCCCAAAGTCCTGGGTACCCAAACTGGTCCAGGCACTGGCAACAAGACCATTATTGCCACCCACTTCAGGGGCTGCCTGAGATTTTGCCGTCCACTGATTGACCTGGAACTGGGCCGTACCAAACTGATTGTTAGCGGTGACTATCCGCCCCTGGATGCTATGCGGCTCGATGTCATTCCCCACGGTGGTGGCGCTCTGCCAAACCACAAAGAAGCCATTGGCGCCATAGTCCGCCACGCTGGGGTGGGATTGATCACCCTCAGTCAGCGAATTAATCTGGAAATCATTGCCAAGAGCTGACAATGTGGAGCTGTAAATGCGCCCGCGAACACCTGCGGTAACGGGGTCGACTGAATCGCCGCCATCGCGCCATACTATGGCAATACGCCCATCGCTATGCCGGGTCATGGACACGTTAATTTCGTTGCCCGAGGTCGTGGTATTCACCTGGATACGGTCCGTTTGCGGAGCACCGGCATTGTTGAACCGGCGTGACCATACGTCGGTGTATGCCCAGGCAGCCACGAAGCCGCCGTCATCAAGTGCCGCAACGGTAGAGTGACCTTCAAAGTCGCCGGATATGGTGGACACCGGAAACTGCGAAGCTAAAGGCACGCCGTTGGTACCAATTCGTCGACCCTGGATATTGTTGCCGGTGTCATCACCAGCTGCACCGCTTTGCCAGACGACCACATAGCCTCCGCCCACCAGGGCAGCCACGTCGAGATACACACCGCCCGATTTACCGGTGAGTATGTTGTTGACCACTTGCTCAAGGCCGGATGGCTGGCCATTGGCGGTGAAGGCCTGGCTGCGGATCATGACTCTGAGGGGGTCATTCTCGAGACTTTCCCAAACCACCAGAAAGGTATTGTCGGCACTGACGGCTACGCGGGGATAACTCTGAGAATTGATATCGTTGGTGTTGATCTGGACCGGGTTCACCAGTGTAGATCCATCGACGTCGAATACCCTCATAACAATATTGCGTGCCTGAAGTGTCGGGTTATAGGTGGAATCCTGCCACACGTGTATTTCTTGCCCCAGGTAATTTACCGTTGCATGGGGGTGCTCGGGACTATTGCCCAACTGCACCGTATTCAGCGCACTGATCCAGACTTCCTCTCCTCCCTCGCCCATGGCATCGGCCTGCAATAGCGCTGGCAACATTACGCTTGTCATAAAAATACAGATCAATAGCTGTTTCGGTTTCAAGGGTTTTCTCCTGAGCTGGAAAGGACGTAATTCTTATTAGCTGCAAGCGCTTGGAAATTCCTGACTATGACAGTAGTCGCATAATAGTCATAGCGCAACTGCAAGAATGGCATCACAAAAGCTTTGGACTTCTGGATATCGTGAGCACCTGGGCCGTGCCGAACAGGGCGACAACTGCCACTGATCGTTCCAGCACATAAACCACCAGGAAGAACTGGGTCGACATGATGCAGGCCAGGGCAAACAGGCCCGCGAGCTTGATACCCAGGTACATCACGAAAGGGCGGTTGCTCCAGAGCAGCTTTAGCCGGACTGATAGCGGCATGGAAAATGGCACGCGGTTGGTAGAAGCTCCATGCCGGGTGCCAAAAAATGTCGCCATCATGGGTATGCCAATCAATACTCCCATGATCATTCCCATGTTCTGGTAGGCATCCAACGCGGGCTGGCCCAGGTCATGCTGGAAGTACGCTACCAACGCCGGAGTGCCGGCTACACCGATAAAGGTACCGAGCGCGATCAGAAAAACCCGGTAGGACATCAACACCGAACGTTGATGATAATCGGTAATCATCTCCGCTGGCATGGCCAGGTAAGGCACGTTGAAAATCGTATAGCCGGTGGAAAGTAATACCAATGCCGTGATCACCAGCAGCAGATGACTCATCGAGCCATCGCCCGCGGGCAGGGCAAACAACCAGGCAAAGCCGATGCCGCTGCAAATGCCGCCGAGTAACAGGTAGGGCCTGCGGCGTCCCCAGCGGGAACGGGTGCGGTCGCTGATGAAACCCATCACCGGGTCGGTCACAGCGTCGTACAGTTTGGAGCCGGTGATCATGGCGCCGGCGATCAGTGGTTCGATCTGCAACACGGTGATCAGGAAAAACAGGGTAGCCACGTTGAAGCTGTTGAGCAGCACCGATGCGCCCAAGGTGCCCACTGCCCAGCCCGCGTACAAAGGGTTGGGTTTGAAAGCCGTCCATTGGAATGCAGAGGACACAAAGGCCCCTGCCTGGGTGCGTTGGTGACTCAGGAGAATATCATATTAGTATGTTTATATGACTTTTAAACGGAGGATCTTTCATACCCGCAAACTGCAGGATTCAGGACCGCCCAACTGGCGTGGCTGGCAGTGGCCGCGAGTGACCGGAGCCACTTTCCGGGTGGGGTGCGGATGGTCAATTCATAAAGTGCTTGGCTCAAAATCGTACGGCTTTGGAATCAATGAATAAGTAAAACACCAGCAAATGCTAAAAAGGCAACGCAAGCCTGAAGCTTCAGGGCTGTTGCACCTTTTTTCCCGACTGCAGCAATTCACCCCGTGCGATGGCTATGGCCAGTGCATCGCCGGGCTTGGGTGGCCGTGCGTCATGCCGCAATTCCAGCAATTCCTCGTTGGTCTTGTTGGCCAGGGCTTCAGCAGCCGGCTTGCCAGAATGATACTGCCGCGGCCAAAGCTGCTTGCGGTAGCCGTAATGGGCTGCAGCATTCAGCACCAGGTGTGGTTCATTCATGATAGGCCTGCCCATGGCGACGATGTCAGTCCGGCCAGCCGCCACCAGGGTATTGGCCTGATCGGCTGTCGTGATATTGCCTGCCACGATGGTGGGAATGCCCACTTCATTGCGGATCTGGTCGGCAAACGGCGCCTGGAACATGCGGCCATAAATCGGATCTTCGTCCTTGGTGACCTGGCCAGTTGACACATTGATCACATCAACCCCGGCAGCCTTGAGCATGGCGGCCATTTCGAGCATTTCGTCTTCCGTCAAACCATCTTCCATCCAATCGGTGGCAGAGATACGTACGGATAATGGCTTGTGTTCAGGCCAGGCCTGCCGTACCTCGCGCACCACGCGCAATGGGAATTTCATGCGGCCGTGGATATCGCCACCGAATTCATCTTCACGCAGATTGGTCACGGGACTGATAAAGCTGGACAGGAGATAGCCGTGCGCCAGATGCAATTCAATCATGTCGAAACCGGCTGTCTCGGCGTTGGCCGTGGTCTTGAGAAAATCTTCCACCACCTGGTCCATATCCTGCTGGTTGGCAGCGCGAGGCGGAACGCTGTGCTTCAAATAAGGCAGCGCTGAAGCACTGATAATGTCCCAGGCATTCTCTTTCAGGGGTTGGTCCATGCCGCCATCCCAGGGCACACAGCTGGCGCCTTTACGCCCGGAGTGACCAATCTGCGCACAGATTTTTGCGTTGCTGTTGCTGTGCACAAAGGAGACTATGCGACGCCATAATTCGGTTTGCTCTGCATTCCACATGCCCGCACATCCGGGGGTAATCCGCGCGGTGGGTGATATGCAGATCATTTCCGTGTTCAACAAGCCGGCGCCTCCAACGGCGCGTGCGCCGTAATGCACCAGATGCCAGTCCAATGGGTCGCCGTCTTTGGCACAGTATTGGCACATAGCGGAAAGCTGGAAGCGGTTTTCCACCCGCATCTGGCCGATTTTAAAGGGCTGGAACACCGGCACCACGGGATTCTGCACATCGATATCGTCAAAGCCGGTGACTTCCCGGGTATGGGCCGCAAACCAGCTATCCATAGAGTGGATATAGTCGGGATCTCGCAACTTGAGATTTTCATAAGTAATGCGTTTAGAGCGCGCCAACATGTTGAAGGTGAACTGCTCGGCTTCTTGCGCCTTGGCATAACGATCGACGTGTTCGAACCAGCGCAGGCTGACCACCGCAGTACGCTGCAATTTATCGGCTTCGCTCTTGCGGGTTTCCTGGTAAATCTCCAGTGCCTGGGCCACATCGTTATTACCCTGACGGAAACAGTCCCTCAAGGCGATGGCATCTTCCATGGCCAGCTTGGTACCCGAGCCTATGCTGAAATGCGCCGAGCGCACGGCGTCGCCCATCAGTACGATGTTCTTGTAATAAAGCTTCTCGTTGCGGATCACCGGGAAGGTACGCCACAAGGAGCGGTTGATAATCAACGGATGGCCGTCCAGGTCTTCGGCAAACAGGGCCTCGCAATAGGCCTTGGTATCTTCCTCGCTGGCTTGCTCCAGGCCCGCAGATTGCCAGGTTTGTTCGCTGGTCTCAACGATCCAGGTGGTGGTGCCTTCTTCATAACGATAGGCATGCACCCACCACCAGCCGTGTTCGTTCTGGCGGAAAATGAAACTGAAATCATCCAGCGGTTTGGTGGTGGCCAGCCAGCAGAAACGGTTGGAACGCCAGTCCGTGCTGGTCTCGAATTCATCCTTGAAGGTTTCGCGCAAAATGGAGGTGATGCCGTCACCTGCAACCACCAGGTCATAATCTTCAGTGTGTAATTCCTCTACCGAAGTAATGTCCATGCCAAAACGCAGATTGACGCCAAGCTCGTCACAGCGATCATGAAAAATGTTCAGTAACTTGAGCCGCGACAGTCCACAAAATCCGTGACCCTGCGAGTTGATGCTTTTGCCATGGATGGTGGTATTGATACCGCCCCAATAAGCGAACTGCTCAACGATGCGCTGATACGTGGGCGCATCGGCTTCCATAAAGCCACGCAGCGTGTCATCCGAAAAAACCACGCCAAATCCCCAGGTGGAGTCGCGATCGCCGCGTTCAAACACCGTAATATCAAAATCCGGGTTGGCCTTTTTCATCAGGATGGAAAAGTACAGGGAGGACGGACCTCCACCTAGACATAAAATTTTCAATTTCGACTCCTGAAGTTCATCAGTTTCAAGCTAAGGCCTGGCAGTATAATTTTGCAAGCTCGGATCAAATCAGAGTTTCCCTAATTTTCATCACGCAAGGTGATCGGAATGCTCCAGTCGGGCGCTTCCAGACGGCGCTTGCCATCATTGGATATCAGTATGCCCGGCTGGTCTAAATCCTCGCGATCCCACAGCTCACAGGTCACCTGCTTGTGGCGGGTATCCAAGGCTTCGCAATAATTGGTATAGAGACACAAACGAACCTGCTCACCCAAACCCAGCTTCATTTTCAGAAACCAGTCCGGATCTGCCAGCGACTGCCGCGCAGCAGCAACGATATCGCCCTCGCCGCTTTGCAGGACTTGCTCGGCCTGGGCAAAGCTGTAAATTCCACCGGCCGCCACCACGGGGGTTTGCAGCTGTTGCGCACGCACTGCCTGGCGGATTCTGGCGGTGGCATTCAGGTTCCTGCCAAAGGGGCCGCGTGCATCGGAAATATATTGCGGCATGCATTCATAACCGCTTTGGCCGGTATAGGGATAAGCCGCTGCACCGACTTTCGGCTGCTTGGCATCTTCAAACTTGCCACCGCGTGACAATGATAAAAAATCCATACCAGCGCGCGCCAACTCGGCGCCAAAATAACAGGCATCATCCACCGTCATGCCGCCTTCCACGCAATCCTCGGTCAGGTAGCGACAACCCACCGCAATATGGGGGCTGACCGCCTGCCTCACGGCAGAATAAACTTCCAGCGGCAAGCGGCAGCGTGCTGGCAAGCTGCCGCCATAACCGTCATCGCGGCGGTTATGCGCCGACAGAAATGAGGCCATGGTGTAAGCATGCGCGTAGTGCAATTCCACACCATCAAAGCCCGCCTGCTCCGCTCGCTGTGCAGCGGCCGAGAACAAGCCCGGCAACACCTGCGGTAATTCGCGGATATGCGGCAAGTGCATATCATCCACCCGCTCGCGATAACCTCTGGACAAAGTGTCGTATTCGCGTTCACTTAAAACTTCACACAAAGCCTCATCATCCAGCTGCATCAGTGCACTGCGGATTTCTTCGTCCGACAGTCCAGAATCCATCGCCTGGCGATGATGATCTTCCAGCTGCAAATGCTGCATGAAATACTTCTCAGCAGTCGCACGCCGGTTGATGCGCAGGAAGTCGATCAGCTGTATGAACAATCGGGTATGGCCATCACTGGCTTCACGTACGGTTTCTACCAATTGTTGCAAGCCCGGCAGATATCGATCGTGACCGATGCGCAGCAATGGACCACTGGGAACATCCCGGATGCCGGTGGCTTCCACCACCAATGCCCCCGGCCTTCCTTTGGCAAAACGGCGATACCAGGCCAGTAACTCAGGTGTCACGTGGCCTTCTTCGGTCGCTCGCCAGGGCACCATGGCCGGTACCCAGGTGCGTTGTTCCAGTTCAACCGGCCCGACCTTTACAGGGCTGAACAACTTCGATGCCTGCGCCGTCTCACGATCGGGCCAGCTGCCGGGTTGTGGTTGATACTTGATTCTTTCTGCCGGTCGCCACATCAGGCCTTAGCTCTCCAATTGACTCAATTTACCGCAGCTGTTTCTGCGAACAGCTGTGGGCGCAATCGCTCCAGTACCTGTTGCGGAATTTCAACGCTGCCCAGCTGTTCCTCGTGGTAGTTGACAAAAACCACCGTTTGCCGGGTCTGTACCAGCAATTGGCCATCGCGCTTGACGGTCATACCCATGGTCAAAGAACTGCGGCCGATGTGCAGCACGCTGAGGCTGACCGTCACCCAATCACCACTTTGCGGCAGCTGGTGAACTGCGGTTTGCAGCCTGACCGTAGGCACCAGGGCGCCTTCCGCGGACTGCAAAGTAGCAAAAGGACAGGACAATGATTCCGTAAACCACTCTTCCATCAATACTGCAGTTAACTCGTAGCAGCGAGCCAGGTGCAGGCAGGAATTGGCTCCGCACATCCAATCACCGATTTGTACTTTTCGTGCAAAGGCAGCAGCGTTATCCACCCATGGCTCATGCTCGGACGCTTGCAGTGGCGCCACGCGTAACTCAAAGCAGAGATTGCCTCCGGAGCGGCCTTCTACCGCAAATTCTCCAGTCTCTTGTTCAGCCAACTTATGTAGTCTGAGGCTCTCGCCCAGGCGCACCGGATGGCGGAATGTCAGATCAATTTCTGCCGCTTGCCGCATGGCAAATTGCTGTGGAAAAGAATCAGCCAGCATTTCAAAATATCGCGGGTAGTAAACAATGCCTGCACCATCGATCTGCGAGAAACGGATGATGTGGCAATTGCGCCAGCCTTCCGGCTCCTCGTTCGGGCCTTTTGTTTCATCCACTTGCTGCAAATTCAACCGTCTGCTCCCGGCCGGAAAGATCAAATTTCATTATAAATCGAATTTATTTTATACACAAAATATCTTTACTGCATTATTTCATATTGCGTGCTTTAACCCTGGGGTGGTAATCTGGCCAGGATCTCAGACTGGCCTTCAATGCCCGTCGCAGTCCCATCAGGAAACCAGCCCGCTATGGCAAAACCGGACAAGAATGAAAACCGCGAAAAAGAGTCGCTGCGAACCTGGCTGCGCTTGCTGTCCTGTGAGTCCATGATTGAGCAGCGACTGCGCTCGGTATTTCGCCTGCATTTTGATGTGACGCTGCCACAATTCGATGTATTGTCTGAATTGGAACATGCCAGTGAACCTCTCACCATGTCCGAGCTGTCGCGCGAACTGATGGTCTCGAATGGCAATATCACCGGTGTGATAGACCGGCTGGTGACCATGGGACTGGTGCAACGGGAACGGCCGGAGCACGATCGTCGAATTCAATTCATCCAGTTGACCGAGAAAGGTTCCAGTGAATTCCGCCGCATGGCTGAGTTGCATGAGTCCTGGGTCAGGCAGCTGCTGGCTGACGTCAGCCTGAAAGACCTGCAGCAAATGCAATCGCTGTTGCTGAAAGCCCGTAATTCGGCCGTAGAGAATGAAGGCAAGCTGATTTAATCAAGCTCTGAATAAATCAAAACTGAATCGGTCTCCTTTATTCCCAGCTCTCCTACTACTCCCGCTGGACCAAAACGTTCTACTATTAAACGCATTGGCGTATCTGTTTTCATTGGAGAGAAGACGGCCCATTTGATGTCGAAATTGTTAATTACCATTGAATGAACAAACGAATATAAATTCAAAAATGGAATTCGACCAGTTCATCCTGGCGAAATATTGCGGGGAGAACTGGAAGAACTGGAAATGTCGGCAAATTCCCTGGCGACAGAGCTGGGCGTTCCGGGAAATCGAATTTCCGCCATTCTTAATGGCCAACGTGGCATCACAGCAGACACAGCACTGCGGCTCTCGCGTTATCTCGGCACGACAGCTGAGTTCTGGATGAGTTTGCAGAAAACATACGAGCTACGGGTTGCGGAACGAGCAGCAGGCAAAGAGATCGAGAAAACAGTAGTGCCCAAATCGGAAGCAGCATGAAACGATGCGTAGGTTGCTGGAAGTGCCTGGAAGAAACCGTCATGGCTTGGGCTGGTGTGAAAATAGTCTGACGAAACTTGTCACATGGCATTAGTTGTTGCGCTCGAATCACCCCGTTCATATGAATGAGTGCACACATGATCAAGACTCGAGCACGCATCGTGAAGGCGCCAGCCGGTTTTAACCAGGCGCAGAAGTTCCAGCAGCAGGATTACAACGAGGCGCTGGATGAGCACCGCGAAAATATGGCTAGGCAGGAAGCTGAAGACGGCGGTTAGGTGGTGCGCTGCACGACGTAGCAGGGTTGCCGGTTTGCGAGGATCAGGCCAGTATTTCTAGGCCTTTTCGCTCCACCATGTTAATCAGCTTCTTGGAGGGACCATTAGGTTTCTTCTTTCCTTGCTCCCATTTTTGTACGGTTGACGGGCTGGTATTGAGATAAGCCGCAAAAACCCCCTGACTGGCTTTGTTGTTCACCCTGATCTTCTTGATTTGAGCGGCGGTATAGTCTTTAACCGGCGGCAGGCACAGCGCATCGAATTCCCGCAGCGTAGCCACCTCCATGGCCCCCGATTCGGTCAGGCCGCTTGCAGTTTTGTGCAGTGTTTCCAATATCGTTTTACTCATCTCTAATTCACCTCGATTTCGATCAATTCGCCATGCTTGAGTGCCGCATCCAACTGTCGCTGCTCATAGCCCAGCAACTCCTTTGCCATACGCTTGAGTGCTTTTTTCTCCCGCGGCGTGATATTGGCCCGTTGATTTTTGGCAAAGCCATACATAAAAAACACTCGATCAGCACGCCTGAAAGCCACAAGGGTGCGTGCTCCCCCGCGCTTTCCGCGACCCGTCAGGGCCACCCGCTTTTTGTAAACTTGGCCGCCCAAAGTGGCATCCCATAAGCCAGCATTCATTTCTGCCGCTGCGGTTACCAAGTCTGACTCACCCAGATCGGTATCGATGATTGCGCGGCCAAATTCGCGAGTATAGAAAATCCGCATTCCAGATCCTTTTGACGACAAGTCTAGCACTTAGTGCCATGGTGAGACAATGCGCCACCCTGCATTGATCCAGTGTCTCACCCCCTTGGGAGCGTGAAATGCTTGGGTACCCATGACTTCTTATGTAAGTTGGGGTTGCGCCCGTTCATATGAACGGACGAGTCACTTCATCAAAGCATTGCCGTGGTTTCAATTTCCAGCAAGGCCTCATGCTCGACCAGGTCATTCACTCCCACCACCGCCATCACCGGGAAATTTTTGCCGATCACCTTGCGGTAAATCTGCCCCACAGCCGGCAGGTTATTCCGGTAGGCATCCAGGTCTTTGACGAACCAGGTCATACGCACGATATTCGAAGGATCAGCACCGCCTGCCGCCAGCACAGCCACAGTATTTTCCAAGGTCTGCTCGAGTTGTGCCGCAAATCCTTCAGCAAAATCCCCATTCTCATCCCAGCCAATCATGCCGGCGACGAAAATCATTTTTCCCTCGGCAACGATTCCGTTCGAATAGCCCGATGGGCGCGGCCAGGAAGGTGGATTGATGGGCTTCATGATGGGCTATCCTTGTAGGTTTGCCGGGCAATGATGACTTTCTGCACCTCACTGGCCCCTTCATAAATGCGCAAGGCACGAATTTCCCGATACAGGGTTTCGGCGATGTTGCCGCTGACCACACCACTGCCACCGAACAACTGCACGGCCTGGTCAATGATTTTTTGGGCAGTCTCGGTAGAGAACAACTTCGCCATCGCTGCTTCGCGGGTCACGCGTTCCTGGTAGCAATCCTTGGCCCAGGCCGAACGGTAAACCAGCAGGGCGCTGGCATCGATGCCCAGGGCCATGTCGGCAATGCTGGCTTCGGTCATCTGCAGGGCACTCAAGGGCGCGCCGAACAATTGCCGGGTGCTGGTATGTTGCACTGCTTCATCCAGCGCACGACGGGCAAAACCCAAGGCCGCTGCTGCAACGGAGGTTCGGAACACATCCAGCGTGGCCATGGCAATTTTGAAACCTTCACCGCCTTCACCAATCTGTTGGCTGGCCGGGATACGGCAATCATCAAAACCCAGAGTGGCCAGCGGATGTGGCGCAATGGTATCGATGCGATCAACGATGGAAAAACCCGCGGTATCGGCATCGACAATAAAACAACTCAGCCCGCGCGCACCTGGTGATTCACCAGTGCGGGCAAACACACAATAGAAATCCGCAATACCGCCGTTGGAAATCCAGGTTTTCTGACCGTTGAGAATAAATTCATCGCCGTCGCGCATAGCGCTGGTTTCCATGGCCGCCACATCCGAGCCTGCTTTGGCTTCGGACAAGGCAAAGGCTGCAATGGCCTGGCCCTGGGCGACGCGTGGCAAATAGGCCTCGCGTTGCGCATCGGATCCGAACAGGGAAATGGGGCCGCTGCCCAGGCCCTGCATGGCGAAACTGAAATCGGCCAGACCGCTGTGATACGCCAGTGTTTCCCGGCACAAGGCTATGCTGCGTACATCCAGCTTGTCGGATGCACCACCCCAGGCGCCAGGTACGCAATGGCGGAACCAACCGGCATTGCCCAAATCGGCTACTAAGGATCGGCAAATGCTATCGACATCATCATCGTGCCGAAAATCATAGCCTGCAGCCCACTGCGATATTTCATTGCGCAGTTGGCGATGCGAGTCATCAAAGAATGGCCAATCGATAAAGGTGGAATCAGGCATGAATTAAGGCCTCGATGGGTTTACACGCAAACATCGGCAAGGGATCAATCACCCTTGAATTCCGGTTTCTGCTTGGCAACAAAGGCATTGTAAGCACGCTCAAAATCGGTGGTCTGCATGCATATGGCTTGCGCCTGGGCCTCTGCTTCGATGGCGGTGTCCAATGGCATGTCCCATTCGATATTGAGTTGGTTCTTGGTAAAACCATGGGCAAAATTGGGACCTGCTGCCAGCCGATTTGCCTGCTCGGTGGTTTTGGCCAGCAAGTCATCGGACTCAAACAGACCGTTATAGAATCCCCAGCTCATACCCTCATCCGCCGACATGGAACGGCCGGTATAGAGCAACTCGGCGGCACGGCCCTGGCCAATCAGTCTTGGCAACATGGCGCAGGCACCCATATCCGCACCGGCCAACCCCACACGTGTGAATAAAAATGCGGTCTTGGCTTGTGGCGTGGCATAGCGCAGGTCGCTGGCCATGGCGATGGCTGCGCCGGCGCCCGCACAGATTCCGTCGATGGCACACAGGATAGGTTGAGGGCAATTGCGCATGGCCTTGATCAGGTCGCCGGTCATACGGGTGAAGCGCAACAACTCTTTCATGTTCATTTTGGTAAGTGGGCCGATGATTTCATGCACATCGCCACCGGAACAGAAATTCCCACCGGCGCCGGTGATCACCAC
>JBBKVS010000301.1:0-3983 GCA_037968555.1 Lysobacterales bacterium
CAGGGCGTGCGCACCGGTATGCCCATGATCATTGCCGACGAACTGGAAGCCGACTGGAACCGGGTGAAAATCTGGCAAGCTCCCGGCGATGATACCAAGTACGACCCACCCGGCAAGGACGGCCAGAATACCGACGGTTCACGCAGCACGCGGCACGGGCTACAGCCCTTGCGTGAGCTGGGTGCTTCGGCCCGCGAAGTGCTGGAAAAAGCAGCGGCGCAGAAATGGGGCGTGAACCCCAGCGAAGTTTATGCCGAAAACCACCGCTTGCATCACCGTGGCAGCGACCGTTCGCTGGACTTTGGCGAGGTGGTAGACATTGCGGCCGAGATCGAAATCCCAACTGCCGAAAAGGCACCCAAGCCGAAGCTGAAAGATCCTTCGCAATGGCGCTATATCGGCAAGGACATGACGACTTTCGATAACTTCGACATGAGTACCGGCGGCGCCGACTACGGCGCGGACTATATCCTGCCCGGCATGAAGATAGCCGTGGTGGCCAGGCCACCGGTCTACCGTGGCAAAGTGAAGTCTTTTGATGCCACCGAAGCACTGAAAGTCGCGGGTGTAGAGCAGGTCATCGAGATTCCCGCCCTGGCGGATGATAAACCGGCCGAATTCCGCGCCCTGGGCGGCGTGGCCGTTGTCGGCCGCAATACCTGGTCGGTGATGCAGGGTCGCAGCAAACTGAAAATCGAATGGGATACCGGCCCGTTCAGCGTCCATGATTCTGCCAGCTATGACGCGGAGCTGAAAGCTACCGCCAAACAGCCCGGAACGGTGGTGCGTAAACGCGGCGAAATCGACGGCGCCTTTGCCGGTGCAGTCAAAATCATCGAAGCAGAATACTTTGTTCCTTATCTGGCGCACGCGCCCATGGAACCGCCGGTGGCTCTGGTCGATGCCAATTCGCGGCCGGTGCAGGTGATCAGCCCCACTCAGGGACCCAACGAAACGCGGCAATATGTCGCCGAAGCACTGGGTCTGGAGAAGTCCGAGGTGGAGTGCCAGATCACTTTGCTGGGTGGTTCCTTTGGCCGCAAATCCAAATGCGATTTCGCCTGTGAAGCGGCGATCCTGTCAAAAGCGGTGGGTGCACCGGTACGGGTGCAATGGTCTCGTGAAGACGAGATCCAGCACGGTTATTACCATTCCGTCAGCGCCCAATATCTGAAAGCGGGCCTGGACAAAGATGGCAAGGTTGTGGCCTGGCAACAGCGCGTGGCTTCGCCCAGCATTATGGCTTTGTGGAATCCGGCTCAAAACAGTATGGCGCCTCTGGAAGCCGGCCTGGGCCTGATCGACATGCCCTTCAATGCCGTTCCCAACATACAGCTCGAGACGGGGCTCGCAAAGGCCATGATCCGGATTGGCTGGCTGCGTTCGGTGAATAATATCCAGCATGCATTTGCCATGCACTCCTTCGCCCATGAACTGGCAGTGGCTGCCGGCCGTGATCCGTTGGAATTCATGCTGGAGCTGATCGGTGATGCGGATGTTCTGGATCTGTCGCAGGATGGGGTGCAGGATTTTGAACCTTACGGAGACTCGGTAGAGGAATACCCTATTTCGCCCAAACGTCTGTCCAATGCCTTGCGCCGGGTTGCCCAGGAAGCCGGCTATGGCCAGGAGTTGCCCGCAGGGCACGCCATCGGTCTGGCGGCTCATCGTTCCTTCCAGAGTTATGTCGCCATCGCAGTACAGGTCAAAGTCGGAGACAAGGGAGAACTGTGGGTGCCACGAGTCGATGTGGCCATTGATTGCGGCCGTTACGTTAACCCGGAGGGGGTACGCAAGCAGATGGAAGGGTCAGCTACCTTTGGTAACTCACTCGCCCGCTTCAGCCAGATTACAACCACCAAAGGCGCAGTGGATCAAAACAACTTCAATGATTACCGGGTCACCCGGCTCAGCGAAGGGCCACTGGATATCCGCGTGCACCTGATTGAGGATTATGTGGACAAAATGCCTTGTGGCGTAGGGGAACCGGGTGTGCCGCCTTATGCGCCCGCGTTGCTGAATGCCATTTACCAGGCGACTGGCAAGCGCATTCGATCTCTGCCCTTGCCGGCAGATTTGCGCCAGGCCTGATCGCGGTTCAATTATCAGCACTCCGGGCTCACGCCCGGAGCATGCTGTTGGAGTTTCAGATTATTTTGCTGGAAATGACTAGCTTGCCCGGCGCCTATCCCGGTATGGTATCTGCATGAGCTTTGAACCCAATGAGTTCCTGTTAGGCCTGTTTAATACCGCAGTAGCTGCAGCACAAGCAGAACACTGCCTGGCCGGCAACTGGCCAGAACTACCTGGCGGCAATTTGCGGGTCATCGCCTGCGGCAAGGCTGCAGTATCCATGGCCAGGGCCGCACAGCAACATTATGGTGATCGCGCCACAGGCTTGGTCATTGCGCCCAAAACCCACCGCGAAAATGCTGAGAATTTGACGGGTTTCCAGTTTATGTTTGCCAGTCATCCGGTGCCGGATGAGAGCTCAGTAGCAGCAGCCCACGCAGCGATGGAACTGGCCAGCAGCATGTCCGAAGACGATTTGCTGCTGGTGTTGATGTCAGGTGGCAGCTCGGCCTTGCTGTGCATGCCGATAGCGGAAGTTTCACTGGAAGAAAAACGCGAAGTCACCCACCAGCTGCTTTCATCGGGCGCAAGCATCCAGGAGTTCAATTGCGTGCGCAAACACCTTTCGCGCATCAAGGGCGGCGGCCTGGCGGCGGTTTGTCCGGCTCCCCTGGTGACTCTGGCCATTTCCGATGTACCTGGTGATGACGTTGCCCTGATAGGCTCCGGCCCAACGCTGCGCCATATGTCCAGCCGCGCCGATGCTCGTGCCGTCCTCAAACGCCATCGCATCAAACCCTCGGCTGCGGTGGCCAGTGCCCTGGAAGGTGAACACCACAAAGACCACGGTGTGCATGCGCAGGCGCATCGCAGTTCTTCAAAAATCGTAGCCAGCGGTATGACGGCACTATTAGCGGCTGAAGCAGTTTGCCGGCAGCAAAAGATTGATGTGCTGATGCTGGGTGATGCCGTGCAGGGTGATGCGGTTACCCTGGCAGAAGAACATGTGAAACTGGCGAAGAAATATTATCGGAAAGGCAAAACCGTTTGCATACTTTCCGGCGGCGAAACCAGCCTGAGCCTGGGTCCTTCGCCGGGTACGGGCGGGCGTAATTCCTGCTATGCGCTGGCCATGGCCGTCGAACTGGATGGTCATCCCGGTATTTGGGTTCTGGCCGCTGATACCGATGGATTTGACGGTGTGGGTGGACATGCAGGTGCGCAGATTGATCCGGACATACTGCAGCGGGCCAAACAGGCACGCCTGCATGCCGAAGAATTTCTGGATCAGGATAATTCCGCTGCCTTTTTACAACTGGTGGGCAGTTTGTTGGTTACCGGCGTGACCCACACCAACGTCAACGACTTCCGCGCTATCCTGATCATGCCGAAATAAGCTTTCCCAATGCGGGCCAGGGGTAGAGAATCACAGCCATGGTTCTGACCAGTTCAAAGGAAGAATAACGATTGGCAATGCCTGCGCTCCACAAATTGCCCCTGGCTGGCCTGCTATTACTGGCATTTGCGCTTCTGTGTGCCCTCAGCATGCAGAACAAATCGCTGACTTACGATGAACCCCAGCACTATCGCTATGGCGCCCAGATCCTGTTGCAGCACAATTCCGATCGTTTTGATGACAGCAAAATGCCCATGTCGGTACTCAACGCCATTCCGCGCGCAATCGCTGTCTGGACGCAGCAGCTGACGGGTAGCGAGCAAGCCAATCCAAGGCTGTTTGATGTTCGAACCGGGCGCTACGCAACCATCCTGATCGCGCTATTGCTGGGAGTGGTGGTTTATCGCTGGAGCAGGGAGCTATTTGGCCATCGAGCGGGCTTGTTATCGCTGTTTTTGTACGCCCTTTCTCCCAATATCATTGCCCATGCCCGCTTGATTACCACCGACCTCTA
>JBBKVS010000302.1:0-3552 GCA_037968555.1 Lysobacterales bacterium
TGCAGCCAGGCCGGGCAGATCTTGTCTTCCTCACCACACAGCACTAAGGTCGGGCAGTGGATTTTACTCAACAGGGGGCGGTAGTCCATGCGGGTGTTGAGGGCCTTGCATTGTTGCAGGAACACCTCCTGCCCCAGCAATAAAGCCATGTTGAGGATTTCCCAGCGCAGCAGGGAATCGTCCTGAGAAGCCTTGCCCAGGTACAAGGGCATCAATTCCTCGAACATCACGTTGCGCAGCTCTCCCTCACGTACCCGCTCCATCTGTGCCAATCGAGGTGCCTGTTGCTCGGGTTTTTCATTGGCAGCATTGGTGCCCAGCAGAGCGAGCCGCAACACCCTTTCAGGCGCCTGTCGCCAGATTTCCAATGCCAGAATTCCGCCCATGGAAAACCCGGCCAGGGAAAAGTGTTCTGGCGCTGATTGCAGCACTGTTTGGGCCATTTTTTCAAAACTGTCGGCCAGCGAGACATCGGCTACCTGGATGTCAGAGCACCGCGGGCCCAATGCCGCGACCTGGTGACGCCAAAGGCGTTCGTCACACATCAGTCCGGGTATCAGTAGCAGGGTTGTAAGTGAGGGTGAATTACTCATGTCGGAGGTCAGGCGGCACGAGCTCTGGCCGCTTTATCCAAATCATAAGCCGCTTGAAGATTCATCCACAGCTTGGCGGATGTGCCCAATGCTTCGGCCAGGTCCAGTGCAGCATCGGCGGTTACACCTCGCTTGCCACGAATTAATTTGTTAAGCCTGACGCGCGTCCAACCGACTTTCTCTGCAAAAGCAGCCTGGGTCATTCCTTGTGCTTGCAGAAATTCTTCGAGCAAAATTTCGCCAGGATGAAATGGGTTTTTTGGTTGTTTGTTCACAGTATTGGCTGCTTCATGATTTACTGGAAATCCCGTGGAATGGTCTCTGTCCATTTCTTTTCCCGCACCAGCTCACCGTTTTCTTTCAGGCTGCGGAAATATTCATAATAAAAATTCTCTGCATCGCTGCGGAAATCCAGCGCGCCTTCAAACATCAAGGTGCGGCCATTGGTTTCAATGGAGATCACATGCGTACCCCGCATGGACGTGGTTTCCGGATGCTCATCCGAAGTCTTGTGTTCGATGGTTTCGCGATAGCTTTCCTTGCCCCAGGGGTATTGACTGGCACCGCCACTGGTGGCTTTGATGGTGACTTCACCGGTTTGCGGATTGCGGTTCACCGAACTGATTTCGCCGTAACCTGAAGCCGTGCCGTCCTCGGTGGCCAATGAAGCGAAACCTGCTGCGCCTGGATATTCCACCGGCGGCAGGAATTCCGGTCCGGCCTTATCGCTGGCTGGCAGTACCGGCAACACCAGCCGCGCTGCCTGTTCGCCACCCAGCTGCAGCGAAGTCGTAACCGGATAAGGTGTAGGCCAGAACATGGGGAATTGCGCATTGCTGATGGACAGGCGGATGCGATGGCCGGGCTGGAACACCCAGGAAGTGAACAGCATTTTGATGTCCAGCGGGAAGAATTCTCCGGCAACGATATCCTCTGGCTCACGTGCCGAATTGCGGTGGGTGCCGTTGAAGCCTTTGCCGGTAATCAGTGTTACCCGACCATCCGGTGCCACATCGGACAGGCGCACAAACCAGTTGGCATGCGGCGCATCAGCAGCCACATTCATCAGCACCTGCGGCATGCCGAGAATGGCCGTCTCTTCAACGAGTACCGGAGTTTCGTAAACCAGGCTGTAGGCGTCGGTGCCGCGCTGGTCATGAGCGATATCACCCCACCACATCACCGGGCCGCTGGCCTCGAAACCGATGGTGGCAAAGTTCTTTAGCTGCTGCACGCTGGCCTCTGCAGGCGACTCGCCCAGGCCATGTTCTGCCTGCGCATACAGAGTGCGGTACTCGGTATCCGCGGGCGGCCAGGCATCTACCCAGCGCCAGCTGCCGGGAGCGAAATCCAGTGCGGGACCGGGCGGATGCCATTCACGCATGTACACCGCCAGAGCAGGTTCATCCATGATGCCGGTGTCGATGTCCTTCAGCCAGTAGTCAAACCAGCGCACGGCTTCGTGGCGCCATTCCATGCCCGGTTCGGGGTAGGGCTCATGTGGAAAAGCGTGTATCCAGGGGCCGATCAATGCTTTCACCGGCGCATCGACAATTTCCAGCATGCGCGGTAAGGAATTGCGGTAACCGTCGTACCAGCCGCCTATGTGAAAGGTGGGAATCTTGATGCTGTCATGCCGATCCCGCCAGGAGCCGCGGTCCCAGTAAGGTCCATCGCGTTGTTGTCGCTTGTGTGACAACACCCAGGGTTCGGCATCAAAGCGATTGTCCATCCAGTCCTGGTCCAGCACGTATTCAGGTGCACCCGGCATGGCGTTGTAAAGCTCGGTAGACATCTCCCAGGAATCGAGGTGCATGATGCCATCGATGTAGTGCACATCTTCCTGGTACAGATCTTCGGTAGCGTCGATGGCAATGATGGTTTTCAATGCGGGGTGCCCACGACCGGCCATCTGGATGGCATTGAAGCCACCCCAGGAAATACCAAACATCGCCACTTTGCCGGTAGACCAGGGTTGCGCAGCTAACCAGTCCAGCACGGCGTCGCCATCGGCCCATTCCTGGTCGGAGTATTCATAGGGCACCAGCATGCCTTCGCTGTTGCCGGTGCCGCGTATATCCACTCGGGCGACCACATAACCGCGCTCCACAAAATAGGCATTCATGCGGGTGTTGCGGTCCAGGCCTTCATCTTTGCGATAGGGCAGATACTCCAGCAGCACCGGAAACTTTTGACCCTTTACACCGCCTGTGGGCATAAACAGATCTGCTTCCAGCTTGATGCCGTCGGGCATGGTAATCACGGTGGTTTCAACCCGCATACCAAATTCGGCGGCCGAAGGAGGCTGCGCCGCCTGAGCAGTGGCTGCGGCCAGTATCAGGCCGATGCATAGCAGATATAAGTGCGGGATTCTCATGGCGTCCTCAGTCATTAATTAGCACAATGGCTCCAATCCACACGCAGAACCGCATCCAGGCAGATGATTGCTCCGGCCTGACTAACGCGCCAGGGCGCGCTAGTCAGTTCCAGTCCAGACCTATTTGGGCACCGAAACGTGGCTCACGCCCTGTGCCTGTGCCCACTCATTGATGGGCTGCAGATGTTGCTGGGTGATGTTCTGCAATTCGGCCTGGCGCTTGGCCCATTCCGCTTTCAGATCAGCCAGTCGTTCCAGTTGGCCGCCGGTGACCGGCGCCCCGCTGTAATCAATCACGTCCAGCAGGTAGCGAATCTGGCCGCCCAGCCTGGTTTCCCAGGCATCTTCATCTTCATAAGTCTGGTGCAAAGGCTGGTCGATCTGCTCATCCCAGTTCGTAATCGCTGCCACGGCGGCTTTGCCGGTAGTTTGCAGCTCTGCCTGATCCGGGTAGTCGGCCATCAGGGTTTCGATCTGCCCCCGGGCTTTGCGGATATCACCCAGGCTGCGCATCACCTGGTCCAGCATTTCGGCCGTTTCATTGGCTCGAGCTGACCACTCCTGCATTTCTGCGGCGCTGGC
>JBBKVS010000303.1:0-7132 GCA_037968555.1 Lysobacterales bacterium
CGGCTTTTACGGGTTCAGCGGCTTTTACGGGTTCAGCGGCTTTTACGGGTTCAGCGGCTTTTACGGGTTCAGCGGCTTTTACGGGTTCAGCAGCTTTTACGGGTTCAGCAGCTTCGACAGGTTCAGCAGCTTCAACGGATTCAGCAGGCTCATTGGCTTCGGCAGCCGCCTTTGCAGAATCATCTGCAGCCTCAACAGCCGGAGCTTTGCGGGCTACTACTTTCTTGGCGACTTTCTTCTTGGTGGCTTTGCGTGCATCAGCCTTGGGCTTTTCCGCTTTGGCCTTGACCGGGTTGCCATCTTCATCCAGTTCGACGAATTCTTCGTTGGAATCAACCACCGGGGCAGAAGCACGGCCTTCCAGCACGGATTCAGCAGCGATCTGGGTATACAGACGAATCGAACGGATGGCGTCGTCATTACCAGGAATCATGTAATCCACGCCTTCCGGTGAGCAATTGGTATCAACCACAGCAATTACGGGGATGCCCAGTTTACGGGCCTCCTTGATGGCTATGTCTTCATGGCTGACGTCGATTACAAACAAAGCATCCGGCAAGCCCTTCATATCCTTGATACCGCCCAGACTTTTCTGCAGTTTTTCTTTTTCGCGAGTCAGTTGCAGGATTTCTTTTTTCACCAAATGGCCGAAACCATCATTCTCGCTCATCTCTTCCAGTGTCTTGAGACGCTTGACTGAGGCCTTGATGGTACGGAAGTTGGTGAGCATTCCACCCAGCCAGCGGTGTGATACGTAAGGCATTCCACACTTGCTTGCCGCTTCAGCAATGGCGGCACCGGCAGCGCGCTTGGTGCCAACGAACATGACAGTGCCACGACGTGAAGCAAGCTTGCTGATGAAATTCATTGCATCATTCAACAGGGGCAGAGTTTCTTCCAGGTTGATGATGTGGATTTTGCCGCGGGCTCCAAAAATATAGGGAGCCATCTTGGGATTCCAGTAACGGGTTTGATGACCAAAGTGCACGCCTGCTTCAAGCATTTCGCGCATAGTAACGTTTGCCATGTTTTTGATTCCTTAAACATAAGGAACGCAGCAGCATTAACCGTAGGCTGCCGAATTCCGGGGTTGTTCCTCCACCCACCCGTTGCAGAGACCCCCTTTAAATCGGAGGCACCCCTCTGAACCGTTGCGGTGCGTGTGCGTATTTGGCGTGAAGCCAGTTTCCTGTCACGCCGGTTTATTTTGTGGCTGATCTAATAGCCAAAAAAGCCGGCGAAATGTACCAGATGCCAACTGCTCGGGCAAGCTTTAACGCACTGGATTGTGTATTTAAGAGCTTAATGGGCTTTAGCGCGATTGTCGCGACAGTGACAATATTTGGCACTTTTTGCTCAAAAAACGCAATTGTCGTTACCTCTTTGATTCTAAAAAATATGATAATAAATATAGTATAATCAGATAGATAAGTATGCTTTTTTAGATTATTCGAGCTTTTGGTATGGAGCTTGCATGAATGACTCTACTGGTCATTTGCCTTCGGCTTGGATCAGTAAACACGCCAACGGATCTGGCGCCAACGACAGTGATTTGACATGGAGGTCATCACGATGGATTTCTATTCCCCTAATTTTGTTACCGCCCCTGCTTTTCGTCGCAATCATCAGCTGAAAACCCGGCCTTTGGGTGTGCTTCACATCCGTGGCGACGGCACAGGCTAGCTCGTCGCGGATAGCACCTGAGCGAGCGGTTTGTCTCCCTATTATCGGGCTCCTCTGGCTCGTCAACCCACATATCCCTGTGCCGACGAGCCTCCAGCGAGACGTCCTGGACACCCCTTCTTTCAGGACGTTGGGCCGGAAGAGCTGCTTCTTCCGGCCCATTTTTTTATTCAAAAAAGCATTGAGAATTGTGTTTTTGGCTCAAGTCGCAGAATATCCCTAATGCTCCGAACCTGATTCGGTGTTCTCCTCCAGCGTGATGGCCGCCAAGTGCAGGCGGTCCAGTAATTCCAACAGGGTTTGCACCTCGGCCGATGACAAGCCAGCCAAAAGCGCCTGTTCGTACTTGCGCGCACGCGGGACAATTGCGGCAAAAGTTTTCTTGCCAGTTTCGTCGGTGAGCTCCAGGTGTCGACGGCGACGGTCACTTCCATGAGTGATGCGCTTCAATAAGCCTCGCTCCAGCAGGCGTTTTACTGCTCGTGACACAGCCACTTTATCCATCACAGTACGCTCAACAATCTGGCTGGCGGTAAGCCCTGGATAGCGACCCAACACCGCGATGATGCGCCACTCAATAACAGTGAGGTCATGGTTCTGCTGATAGATGTGAGCGATGCCCTGGCTGACGGTATTACTGACTACTGATAACTGGTAGGGCAGAAAATGCTCCAGGTCGAAATGGGCAGGCTTGGTCAGCGGCGACTTCTTATTCATGTTCATAGGCTACCAGAAGCCCGCTTGAAAATAGTTGCAAATGAAACTAGTATGGTAGGGATGAATGAACACTCGCTAGACAGCGCTCGCCAACAAGGAACCGAACCCATGAACGATCAAACTGACAACCCATTGGGTGTGGAAGGCTTTGAGTTTGCAGAATTCGCTGCGCCAGATGCGACTCAATTGCATGAATTGTTCGCGCAAATGGGCTTTAAGGCCATTGGCCACCACGCCAGTCTCAAAATTACCTTCTATCGCCAGGGCGGAGTAAATTTTCTGGTGAATGAAGAGCCTGATTCTTTTGCCAGTGAATTTGCAGCTGAGCATGGGCCGTGCTGCGTGGGTTTTGCCATGCGCGTCAGCGACCGTCAGCAAGCATTCGAATCTGTAATTGACAAGGGCGCTACGGATGTCAGCCATATCAGGGGCAGCGCCATGAATTGTCCAAAAATCAGAGGTGTGGGTGGCTCGGTGTTGTATCTGGTGGATACCCTGGATGGCAGTCCGTTCAACACCGAATATGTACCAGTTGAGGGAGCGGACCTGAATCCAGTCGGTTTTGGACTAGGCTATATCGACCACCTCACCCACAACGTGTTTGAAGGCAACATGGACCAGTGGGCCGAGTTTTACAGTCGATTCTTCAATTTTTACCAGGCTAAATATTTCGACATTCGGGGCCAGCAAACCGGCCTGCGTTCACGTGCCATGACGGCACCCAATGGCATGATCAGCATTCCCATTAATGAATCTTCCGAGGCCAACAGTCAGATCAACGAATACCTGCAGCAGTATGGTGGTGAAGGGGTACAGCACATCGCACTGTACACGCATGATATATACGAAAGCATAGAAGCCATGCGCGCTGCAGGTGTGGAATTCCTCAGCACTACGGACACCTATTATGAAATGATTGGACAACGTGTGCCGGAGCATGCAGAGGACGTGGCACGCATGCAGAAGAATGGCATTTTGCTGGATGCCGACAGTGAAACCGGCAAGTTGCAGTTACTACAGATATTCACGCAGACTGCCATTGGCCCGATATTTTTTGAGATCATACAACGCAAAGGCAATACCGGCTTCGGTGAAGGCAACTTCCAGGCCCTGTTCGACTCCATAGAACTGGATCAGACACGGCGCGGTGTACTCTAAGAAGACTCTGATTGATTCAGTGATTCAAATTTCTGCCAGGCGGAGTAAGTAATGAGCAAGAAGTGGATTTCCCATCCCCGGATTGAAGGTGAAGCTTCACGCCAGGCTCATTGCGACCTGCCCGAAGGCAGCTTCGAGCGAGAGATAGGCAAGGAAGGGTTTTTCGGTCCGGCCACGCACATGTATCACCGCCATCCGCCTACAGGCTGGATTCGCATGGAAGGTGATCTGCGGCCGCGTGCATTTGATACCACGCACTGGTCCAACTACGGCGATTCACCCTGGGATGCCCGTGGTCTTTTGTCCAACGCGCAAGTGAAATTTCGTATCTGGGAAATGCCGGAAACCATGGATCACCTGGTACGCAATGCCGATGGTGACGAGTTGTTATTCATACACTCTGGTGCCGGTCATTTGTACTGTGACTACGGCCACCTGGAATTTCGGGATGGCGATTACATCATGTTGCCACGCGGCACTCTGTGGCGGATGGAAAGTGCCGCGCCGGTCTGCATGTTGCTGATTGAAGCGACGAATTCTTCCTACATGCTGCCGGACAAAGGCCTGGTCGGGCCCAATGCCATTTTTGATCAGGCCATGCTGGATGTACCGCGCATAGATGAAGCATTCCTGGCACAGCAGGATGAAAAGGAGTGGCAGGTCAGGGTGAAGAGACGGGGGCAGATTAGCCGCATTACTTTCCCATTTAATCCATTGGATGCTTTGGGCTGGAAAGGCGATCTCTGCCCGGTCCGCATCAACTGGCGTGACATCCGGCCTTTGATGAGCCATCGCTATCATTTGCCGCCGTCGGCACATACCACTTTTGTGGCCAATCGCTTCGTGGTCTGCACTTTTGTGCCAAGGCCATTCGAAACGGACCCGGATGCCTTGAAAGTGCCGTTTTTCCATAACAATGATGATTTCGATGAAGTGATTTTTTATCACAAGGGCGAATTTTTCAGTCGCGACAACATTCATCCGGGCATGATCAGTTGGCACCCGGTGGGTTTCACCCATGGGCCACACCCCAAGGCTTTACAGAATGCCTTTACCCCGAAGGCGGCTGCTACAGACGAAGTGGCCGTAATGATTGATGCTCGTGATGCACTTGATTTGGATCCCATGGCCGAGCCCATTGAGTGGGACGGCTACGTGAATTCCTGGCAAAGCAAATAAGCCACAACACACCCAAACTGGATTGATATTTATGAAATTGGCAACCCTCAAAGCAGGTGGACGCGACGGCACATTGATCGTAGTGAAGCGCGACCTCAGCGCATTCGTTCCGGCAAGCGGTATCGCACAGACCCTGCAGCAAGCACTCGATAACTGGCACACCATTGCTCCGCGATTGAATGCTCTTTCGACTGAATTGAATGACGGCGCGCGCAGCGATACACAGCCCCTGAATCTGTTGGATCTGGCTTCACCGTTTCCCCGGGCGTATGAATTTGTCGATGGCAGCGCTTATCTGCCGCACGTGGAACGTGTACGCAAGGCCCGAGGTGCTGAAGTACCCGCCTCATTCTATGAAGATCCACTGATGTACCAGGCGACTTCGGCGGGTTTCCTTGCGCCGCATGATCCGGTCAGCGTAGCCAGTGAAGAATATGGCATCGATTTTGAGGCCGAAGTGATCGTGGTCACTGATGACGTAGACATGGGCGTCAGCGCTGAGCAGGCAGCCGGTCATATACAGCTGATCGGCCTGATCAATGACGTCAGCCTGCGTAACCTGATACCCAATGAATTGGCCAAAGGCTTTGGTTTTCTGCAGTCCAAACCCCGCTCTGCCCTGTCACCGGTATTGGTGACGCCTGATGAATTGGCCACAGCCTGGCAGGACAGTAAACTATCCCTGCCGTTGCGCTCCAGCATCAACGGCGAGCTGTTCGGCTGGCCGGAAGCGGGCGATGACATGCAGTTCAACTTTGGCCAGCTGATTGCCCATGCCGCCCGCACCCGACCACTGGTAGCGGGTACCCTGGTGGGTTCAGGCACCATTGCCAACCAGGATCGATCTGTAGGGGCCTCCTGTCTGGCGGAAAAACGCGTGCTGGAAGTGGTGGAAAAAGGTGCAGCTGAAACGCCCTTCCTGTGCTTCGGTGACCGGGTAAAAATCGAGATGCTGGACGCCAATGGTGCGAGCATTTTCGGCTCCATTGAACAGACCATTATCAAGGCCGGGGTTTAAACCTGCTGCGTGCTTCTTCATAATCAGTGCCCAGCTACCACCAGCACGAGATTGATATGAGCAAATTGTTAGCAGTGGCCAGGATCAGCACCGCGACCCGGGTCGGACTCCCACTCACACTCTTGCTCAGTACGGTGCTGTTGGCGGCTTGCACCACGCCCAAACCACCGGAAGATGCCTTCCAATCTGCAGAAAGGTTCATTGAAGCGGCCATTGAGGCCGGCGCGGAACAACATGCACCGGTCGAGCTGCGATTTGCCCGTGAAAAGCTGGCCGAAGCCCGGAAGGGCATGGATTACAAACAGTTTGACAAGTCGTTCTACTTGATTGATCAGTCGGAAATCAACTCAGAGCTGGCCATAGAAAAGTCCCGGGAGGCCAATGCGCGTGCGAATCTGTCTGAGCAAATCAAGCAGAATGAGGTGCTGGCTGAGGACTTTGCCCGTACATACGGAGGCAAACCCTGATGAACATACGTCAAGCTTTACGGCTGTCTGGCCTGTTACTTCTGTTGTTGTTGGGGGCCTGCCAGAGTGCTCCTAAAAAAGATCTGGCCCTGGAACGTATACGAAGTCAGCTGAATGAATTGCAATCCGATAAGGAGTTGTCGGGCTATTCACCACTGACATTGAGAGAAGCGGAGCGGGCGACGCGTGCTGCCGAAAGTGCGACTGGTGATGACACGCAACGCAATCACCTGATGTACATGGCAGACAGGCGCATCCAGATAGCTCGAGCTGCTGCGCAGCGCGAAAAAATGGAGAGTGAGCTCGAACAATTACGTCTCGAACACAGTCGCTTGTTGGTACGTGCCAGTCAACTGGAAACAGAACGTGCTCGCCAGGAAGCTGACCAGGCTCGCATGATGTCCCAGGCAACTGCTGAAGATGCAGAGCGTGCCCGCATGGAGGCGGATAGCGCCATGTCGAGGGAAGAACAGTCCGCTTTATCAGCCCGTCGTTCCCGCGAAGAGGCAGCGCAGGCCAAAGCCCTGGCGGAAAGCAGTGCCCTGGCAGCCAGCCTGGCAAAAAAAGAAGCTAACCTGGCCAGTGAACAGGCTCAGTCCTTACGTCGGCAGTTGGAAAATCTGCAATTGCGCCAGACCGAAAGCGGAGTAGTAGTCACCCTGGGCGATGTACTGTTCGAAACCGGAAAGACCGAGCTAAGGCAGGAAGCAGAGGGCAGTCTGGTTGAAGTAGTGGATTTGCTGCAAAGTGAACCGAACAAGAAAATCCGTATTGAAGGACATACCGACGGTGTTGGCGAGGCCAGCTCCAACTTGCGTTTGTCCCAGCAACGCGCCAATGCGGTTCAAGCGACTCTGGTGAGCCTGGGGGTTGATGCCTCGCGTGTCTCAGCCGTGGGTATGGGTGAAGA
>JBBKVS010000304.1:0-12802 GCA_037968555.1 Lysobacterales bacterium
GATGGATTGCGGCTCAATAAATTCCTGGAAAGAATTTGCCCCCGTCGCCGCTGTCGTTCCGAGGTTGCGCCCAGGGCTGCAGCGGCTACCGGATACAGGGCGATGCCGTAATCTGCAGACTCTTCATGCGCCACCAATACCTGCGAAGGGTAGTCGGCCAGCCAAAGCAATAATTCATCGACTGCTGCTTCCAGCGGCGCTTCTGCCAGCGCTACGGCCAGGTCGAACAGCTGTGCTTCAAAAGCCGGTTTACCGGCCTGATCGGAGTGTTGAACTGCGTTAAGAACATGGAGCGCATCGCCGCCGTCGATCTGCTGCAGCCAAACGGACAAATTTGCCTGGTGGCCAAGCAGTTGGTCGGAATCAGCGACAGCCTGCAAAGCCGCTGCTTGATCCCAGTTGGGTTTTGGCAGCGCTCGAGCATTGTCAGCATGGGCTGGAACAGCCAAAGCTGCGCTCAGCGCCAGCGAGCAAATAAGCCAACTTATAAAGGCCGAAGAACCGACCGGTTTGAGTTCCATAGCATGATCATACGAAAATATTCGTTGTTTTACACGCAAGCAGCGTTTTTGGCTTGGCCGGGACGTTTGATCTACTGCTCGATGGTATAGCTGATATCCACACCGGTTTCGCGCTGGCCTGAAGTGGCTTTTACGCCGAAGCCACGCCCCAGGTCATAGCGGGCACTGATGACGTTCTGGTCTTCAAACAAACCTATGCCATAGCTGACAAACAGTTTGGGGGCGATGTACATGCCCACCTCTACCGCACCCACGCCTTGTTCGTAATCAAAATCACTGCCCGTGATCAGCATGGCCAGGGCTCTTTCACGGGTGGTCATGGGGTCGGTATAGGGTTCCAGGATAGGCTGTTTCAGCGTGCCGCTGACGCGAACACCGGCGTACTTGATTTGCGTATTACCGAAAATTTCCCGTTCGGCCTTGATGTTGAGGTGGGGATTATCCGCCGGGCTGCGGGGGAAACTCACTCGCCCTTCGCTGATGCTCAATAATTGCCCGTAGGCATAGATTTCACCGCTGACCCGGAATGTGCCATCGCCTATGGGCAGCAACTGGTCATTCCAGATGAAATTGGTTTTACCACGGATATTGGCGGTTGCCCGATCCAGCGTCAGGCTGACCTCATTGCCCAGCTCTACCTCCACCTGCCCGGTGATTTTTAACGGCCCAGACAGCTCTGTTGCGGGTAATGCTTCCACTTCCTGTTGTTCAGAAACGATCACCAGATCAGGGCTCTCGATGGCTGTGCTGGCCGGTAAATAGCGCGGTGACAGTTGCGCCTTGGGCACCAGGATACGGCCATTGAGCTGCAGTTTGCCCGGCGTCCAGACTATGTCCAGGTCCGGTTCGGCCAGCAGATTCAGGTCGGGCACGTCCACTAATAACAGGTTCTCACCCTTGAGTTGCATACTGAATTGGGGATTCAGGAAATTTTCAAAACGCAGATCGGCCTTGATCTGGCCACGGCCATTACCGGCGCGGAACGAGCCGAACAGCTCGGTATGGTCATACTGGTATACCGCACCGGCGAGCTGGATGTCGGACAAAACCAGGCCCATGGCGTGTTCTTCGATCAGCCCACGCACCAGGGTAGCGTGACCGGTGAACTGCGGATCCTCCAGGCTGCCGTTGATGCGAATGTCCGCATTGAGCTCGCCCTTGATCACATCAATGTACGGCACCACCAGTTGCAAAGGCGTGAGGTCCAGCAGACTCAGCTTCAGGCTGGCCTGCAGCTCAGCAGTCGCGCCATCCAGCCAGCGCTCGACATTGAAATCTGCCTGGATATCGCCCGACCCGGGAATAGGTAATGACAGTTTGCCGGAATGCAGATTGCCGTCGCTGATCTGGAACTCAAACTGACCTGCGCCGGTGCTGAAATTGGTGACCTCCTGCTCGAACAACAACTCACCAGGAGACAGCGTGAACTGTGCCTTTGCAGAAGCCGATTGCTGAGGCGATTTCTGCCAGTCAAAACGTCCATCCAGGCGGTGGGTGAAAGCCCAGTCCATGTCCACGAACAGTCGCACAATATCCAGCGAGACCTGCTGCACTTCAGTTTGCAGCGAGGATTTACCCAGTTCGGACCACTGGCCTTGCAGGCAGATCAGGCCGTCCTTGCTGCCCCGCAGACAGGCTGTGCCCAGGCTGGATTCCTGCACTGACAAGCTCAGCGCAGCCGGATTATCCAGGTTCAGGAATCCACGCTCAGGCTGGCTCAGGCGCAGGCTTTCAAGCATTCCATTCCAGCCTGAAATCCGCTGCTGTTTATTAGCCACCAGTTGTCCACGCAAAGCTGCAGAAAATTGCGTTTGGTCCATTTGCCCCTGTAACTGCACGGATTCCAATGCCTGCTGGCCTGCCAGGGTCAGTTGCACATCCTGGAATTCCCGACCGGCCAGGGTGGCTTGTTCAAGCTTGATGATGCGTGATCCATTCGGCCCGTCCAGCGTGCGGATGGATGCAATATGGTTTTCGCCCCAAAACAATTCGTCTGCTTCCAGCTCAATCTCCAGCACGGGGGATTGGGCATCCAGCGATAGCTTGCCACTGGCCTGCAAGCGCCCGGATGCTTCCGGCCACAGTTCAGCGAATTCATCCACATTTGCGCTGAAACGCAGGGTTTGCCCCGGCCCCATGCCGCCATCCAGTTGCACACGGGCCGAGCCGGAACGCAGCTGCAAATCCTCGGCTTCAATGGCAGAGTCCTGCAACGAAAATTTGCCCTTTGCAGTGAAATCCTGGTCGCGAATCCGGCCTTTCACATCGCGCAAGTCGAATTGCAGGTTGGAACTGTTAGCTTCGGCTTTTGCCCACAACGTGCCGCTGATGACGCCGGGATAGTCGGGTAATAAGGGCGCGGTGTTCAGTTGCTCCGCCGTCACTTTCGCAGACCAGTTGGCCGGTTCGGCCCATCGATAGTCCACCGTACCGGCAAACTGACCGCCCAAAACATGGCCTTCATCGATCACCAGTTGCACGGCGTCCAGGCTACCTTTGGCGCTGAATTGCAAGCGGCCTTGCGGAAAACCTTCAACCAGCAGTTGCAGCTGGCCCTGGCCATTCCAGTCATCAATTTGGCCAGCGAGGGTCATTTGGCCTTCAGGGCTGGACCAGTTGGAACTCTTGTCAGCGCCATCAGCCAGCAGCGGCCAGGTGAGTGACTGCCAGTTCATCTGCGCAGCCACTTCACCATCGCTGAAGTGATAAATACCATTGCCCTGGACCTGGGTAGCGAGGTCAGTAATATTTACTGTGAGCTGATGGAATTCAATCTGCTCTGCCGTCAGCTCAAACTGCAGGTTGCCGGTCAGCGGATGCTGCTGCGGCCAATCAGCCAGCCAGCGTGTGGGTTGCAGATCAACTATCCGGTTGTTGGCCGTCAGGACAAATCCTTGTTGCCAATCCAGCTCAGCAGTGCCCGTTAAAGCCAGCTCATCACCGGTAAAGCGGAAATGGTCGAAGTGAATACCGGTGCTGTCGCCGCTGCCGATCAATTCGGTGGCCCCACCGGGTAACTGTTCACTACTCAACTGTGCAGCCAGCTGCAACTCGTAAGCTGACCAATTACCCTGGCTGCTCATCTGGATATCGTTCAAGGACAGTTGTAGCTGCTCAGAATCCGCCGTGCCCGGATCAGCAGTCAAAGGCCAATCCAGTTTTTCGGACTGCAATTGCAGGTCCCAGGCAGGCGACGTCAACAGGTTGAGCAGCTTGCCTTCGATAAAAATGCCGGGTTGGGTTACTTGTAAACGGGTGTTGAGTGTCGCCAGGTCGCCGGAAAAATCTGCCTGCCAGTTCAGCGGCAATGGTTGATCATCCGCTATTGTGGCCAGGCTATCGGCAGTGATTTTGCCTTGCACAGCGAAGGGTGAATCCAGCCGCAATAGTGCTGCTACATTCCAGTCGGTATCCAGGCTGTGCAAGCGCAACTGATGCAATTCAAATTTCCGATACCAATCAGCCCGCAGACTGATATCACGAGCGGCAAACAATTCCGTGCTATCCGTATCCAGAATCTGCAGATGGTGTATTTCAACCGCTTCGAGCTGCAGGGGCAGTGGCAATTGCAAGCTGGCCAGTGTTTCTGCCAGTGAACTTTCCTGATCCTCGATTGAACCCGGTAACAGCAAAATTCGCACGGACTCGCTGCTCAGACGGGACAGGCGCACTGCCGGCGGAAACAGGTCAAGGTTGATACTCAAGCTTATCTGGGGCGAATCGACCTGAACCCCATCATTGCTGAAGCGGAAGCCTTGCAGAACCAGGCTTGAGGACAAGTTGCCCTGCACCCTCTCGGCGCTGATTTGACCCCCACTCAGGCCACCAGCCTGTTGCCAGAGGAATCCTGCACCACTCTGGGTGTGCAACAACCAGGTGATCAACAGGCTCAGCGATAGTGCCAGCATGGCAGGCAGGAAAATAAGGAATTTATTACGCCGGCTCATAACAGCGGTGTTCCGATGGTGAAATGCAAACGCCAGGGATCACCGTCTATGTCCAGCGGGTGCGCAATATCGAGGCGAATGGCTCCTATAACGGTATACCAGCGCAGGCCCAGGCCGACACCGGTTTTGAGTTTGTTATCGCCCCAGTCATTGAAAGCGTTTCCGGTATCAACAAAAGCTGCAGCGGACCAATCGGTCTTAAACTGCATTTCCACTTCCGCACTGGCCGTAATGATGTTGTTGGAGCCGATGCCATTATTGCTCAGCGATTCAAAAGAATAGCCGCGCACGCTGCGGCTGCCACCGGCCTTGAAGCGATAAATATCCGGCAGGCTGGTAACGGACAGTTCAGCACTTTGTCCGTCCAGCTGCAAATCGACTTCCCTGACCAACGCATCCGAATAACCGGCCTCGCCGCGCAATAGCAATTTGAAGCGGCTGCCCAGCATGCGGTGCCAGTTGCTGGAGATATAAGCCTGGGAAAAATCGGATTCTGAACCCCAGGCTTTATTGGCAGAGAAAAACCAGAGCCGTTCGTGATGGCCAACAGCTTGAAAGCCGCTGCCGCGCACTGCGGGCCAGTCCCAATTCACACCCAGTGCCATGGAGCTGCCGGTGCCCCTGAGTAAGGCCAGATCCTCTTCACTGAGGCTATTAGAAAGTTCGGGTGTAAGCTGCTCAAGCGGCGCGTAGTCTTTATTTTCCAACACATACTGGCCGTACCAGTTTTCATACACTTGCTGGTAACCGCCTTCCAGGTCGCGCAGTACCAGTAAGCCGCCTTTCATGGAGTAGCTGGTCACGTCGCCATTGGCCAGCGTGAAAAATTCCTGGTCAGACTGATTGATCTTGATTTCCAGGTCCTGGTTGGTTTTCCGAATGGCGAAATCGCCGGTCCAGAATTGCCTGGCAGCGTGCCGCCGCGGCAGTTTGTAGCTGCTGCGAAAGGAAAATTCATTGTTGGTTTCCTGCCAACCCAGGCCCAGGTCCAGGGTATCGCCCCGGCTGGAAAGCAAGCGACGGGTCCATAAAAGCTGGGCCCGTATGCCGGTGTCGGTGCCGAAGCCCAAAGTGCCCTGGTAAGTGTTGGGCTTTCTGGGTGATACCTTGACCATCAGGTTGACTACCGGAGGAGTTTCCTCCAGCCGCCGTTCTTCCAGCACCTCTACATCTTCGAAGTAGCCGGTCTGCCAGATATCGTAACGAAATTTATCCAGCAAAAAGGCATCATAAGCTTGGCCTGGCTGGAAGCGGGGTAAGCCTGCCAGTATTTCCGGCTTCACCACTTCCTGCTCAAAACTGACCGCTCCCATGACCGCTTGTGGGCCGGTTTCCAGCTCCAGCTCCAATTCGGCGGTATTTTTATCCAGGTCGGCGCGAATCTTCTGGCGGGTAAAATGCGCCGTCAGGTAGCCGTGTCTTTCAGCCAATTCCAGGGCCTGGTTTTTCTGTTCTTCCCAGACCACCTGATTCAGTCGCTGACCAACCGGCAGGGGCCATTCGCGTTGCCAGTCTTGCAGTACATCCAGCTCTGCGCCAGGCCCCGAAACCAAAATCTCTGCAGTGCCCACCAGCAAGGCTGGGCCGAGGCTGATGGTCAGGTTCAACAGCCAGCTGTTTTTTTCTGGTTGCTGCAGTTCGCTATTGATCTGGGCATGGTAGTAACCGTAAGGCCGCAAAGCTTTGGCCGCGTCCAGCTCGGCTGCTTCCTGGATACGTTGCAGGGCGATGCTGCCGAGTTTCTGGTTATCATTGACGGCGTGCGCAGTCAGCTGATTCTGCACGTTGGTCAGCATGGGTTCGGGTACACCGCTGACCGTCAGGTTCAATATATCGGCCGGACAGCTGGCTGTTGCAAGCCCGTAAAGCAGCAAGCCCAGCCAGATGGATCGGGACCTTAACAGTTTTCTAGGTCCTGGCATCTTGCAATGGCTTCCTGGCTGCGATGAGAGTGGGCTTGGATGCTGTCCAGTCCTTAAAGTTGCAATACACCTGCTTGGCGCCTGCATCACGCAGGGCTTTTGCTCTTTGGCCTTCAGCAATTCCCACAAAATCCCAGTCCAGTTTGCAGCTGGCCTGGTAATCCCACACACCATCGCCGATATAAAAGATAGGGATGTTGTGGTTGGCAGTGCCGTCCTGGAACAAGTGGTCCCGGGCTTTGAGCATGATGTCCGTGCGGCTGTGGCCGTCATCGCTGCTGGCCAGCGGAAAGTTGAAGCGATCCAGTCTGGCAGCCCGCAGCTTGAATCGGGCGCTGTGGCCCCAGCCGCCGGTTGCTATGGCGATGCAGTTACCGTGCCTTTCCAGCTGCAGTTCCAGCCATTCAACCAGGCCTGGCATCGCGGTAAAAGCTTGCGCATCGCGTGCAAAAGCCTGTTCCAGCAACTCCAGGAAGTGCCTGCGGATGCCGCTGATCTCTGCTTCAGTAGCGGCGCGAGCATGGGTTTTTTCCATCCATTCGTTCAATATGCTGCCATCCGTGACATGCCGGAACTGCCGCAGGTCCAATGCGGTTGGCACATCACCGAAACAGTCGTTTACGGCTTGCCAATAGCAATCATTGTCCACTGCATGGGATGGCATCAGCGTACCGTCTATGTCCAGTATCCAGAGCTGTGGGGGAGTAGGGTCGTGGCAGGAGGGGTTCATTACGGTATAGTTCGGGTCGTTTCCATGTAATCGACACATTATAGAGTGTCACAGTTTCTTGCAGCTGAATGTACGCGGTCAGCAGCGAGAATTCGGAGAGTTTGATGATGAGCAATCCAAACCTGTTCAGCCGCTGTTTTGCAGCGGTTTTCCTGCTGCTGTTGTGGCAACCCCTGTTGGGCCAGGATGAAGAGGGTATTACCCGTATCGCCCAGCCACGCATGATACTCAATCCACCCAACCTGGGTCCGCGATCGGAAGCGCAACTGGCTACTGCCAAAGAGTTCGGTGTTTTCAACCAGTTTGCTTTCACCGACCGCATCCGCGAAAGCGGTATCAGTTTCCAGCACCACGCCGTGGAAGATGCCGGCAAGACTTACAAGGCGGTGCATTATGATCATGGCAATGGTTTGGCAGTGGCAGACGTGGATGGAGACGGCCTGCTGGATGTGCTGTTTGTGAACCAGGCGGGCAGCAATGAGTTGTGGCGAAACCTCGGTGCGGGCAAATTTGAAAGCATTACGGAGCAAGCCGGCATCGCCATGGCTGATCGTATTTCAGTAGCAGCATCCTTTGCCGACATCGATAACGATGGTGACCCCGATGTCTATATCACCGCCGTGCGCAGTGGCAACCAGTTATTTGAAAATCTGGGCAAAGGGCGCTTCCGTGATATCACGGAGTCGTCTGGAACCGGCATCAAGGCCCATTCTTCTGGCGTGGTTTTCTTTGACTATGACCGCGATGGCCAACTGGATATGTTCGTTTGCAACGTCGGCCAGTACACCACCGAACTTTTGCGCAAGGCCAGTAACGCGGGTGTGGACTACACCTTCTACGATGGCCTTACGGATGCCTTCAGCGGACACCTGTTCCCGCAGCGCACCGAGAACAGCGTGCTGTTGCGTAATCTGGGCGGCAACCGTTTCGAAGATGTGACCGCAAAAATGGGCCTGGAGGACGGCTCCTGGTCAGGCGATGCCAGCGCTGCAGATTTGAACGGCGATGGCTGGCCGGATTTGTATCTGCTCAATATGCAGGGTCACGACCAGTATTTTGAAAATCAGCAGGGTGAGCGATTTATCAACAAGCGCAGTGAGGTTTTCCCGAAAACCTCCTGGGGCGCAATGGGAATCCGTATTTTTGACTGGAACAACGATGGCCTGATGGATGTTTTTGTGACCGACATGCACTCTGATATGAGCGAACACATATCGCCCGATGTGGAGCACCATAAGTCCAATATCCAGTGGGATGAGGCGCATTTGCGCAGTGGCGGGATGAGCATTTATGGCAACAGTTTTTTCCAGCAAAAAGCCGAAGGCGGATTTGAAGAAGTTTCCAGCCAGATCGGCGCGGAGAATTACTGGCCCTGGGGCTTGAGCACTGGCGACCTGAATGCCGATGGCTACCAGGACGCTTTCCTCACTTCGAGCATGAATTACCCCTTCCGCTATGGCGTTAATTCCTTGCTGCTCAATGACCAGGGCAAACAGTTTCGTGATGCCGAGTTCATCCTCGGAGTAGAACCACGCAAAAACCGCGAGACCGCCAAAGCCTGGTATCGGCTGGATTGCACGGGCGTTGATCAGGCCAACAGTCTTTGCCAGGGTCGCAGCGGGATTGTTGAAGTGTGGGGTGCCCTGGGTTCACGTTCTTCGGCCTTGTTCGACCTGGATGAAGACGGTGACCTGGATATCATCACCAATGAATTCAACTCAGAGCCCATGGTGCTGATCAGCAACCTGGCAGAGAAAAAGCCCGACCTGAAGTTCCTCAAAGTCAGCTTGCAGGGTACCCAGTCCAACCGTTCTGCCATGGGTGCCAGAGTTGAAGTGCAAACCGACCAGGGTCGTTATGTACAGGTCAATGATGGCAAGTCAGGATATTTGTCACAAAGCCAGATGCCGCTGTATTTCGGCCTGGGTGATGCCGCTGTTATTCAACAGGTACAGGTGATTTGGCCCAACGGCGCTGTGCAAAAGCTGGATAGCGGTCTGCAGCTGAATCAGCTATTGCAGATTCGCGAGCCTTGAGCCGCAATATTTTCAAAACATCATTCATGAGCCTTAAGGAATAAAATCAAATGCCAGTCAGTACTGCACCCTGCATCAAGGTCAGGGAATATCCGGGTGGTGTTTTGGCCATCGACAGTGGCCAGGTGCGCAACGAAATGGCCGCCTGTTATCTGCTGGAAGCTGGCGACAAGGTCGCCATAATCGAAGCAGGCAGTAATTACAGTGCCGACCGTATCCTGGAAGTATTAAGCAGGCGGGGTTGGGACTATTCAGCCGTCAGCCATGTAATCGTCACGCATGTGCACCTTGATCATGCGGGTGGCGCTGGCAAATTAATGCAGGTTTTGCCCAATGCCTCGCTGATAGTGCATCCCTACGGGGCACGCCACATGATCGATCCGGCCAAACTCGAAGCCGGTACGCGGGCTGTTTATGGCGATGCAGCCTTTGAGAAAATGTACGGCAAGCTGATCCCCATAGATGAAAACCGCGTCATCATCATGCAGGACGGGGACGAGTTGAGCGTGGGTGAACGCCGACTGAAATTCATTGATACGCCCGGCCATGCCCGCCATCATTTCTGCGTTTGGGACGAACAGACCCAAGGTTGGTTCACCGGTGATACTTTTGGGATTTCCTACCGCGATCTGGATACCGCCAAAGGAGCGATGGTATTTCCCACCACTACGCCCATACAGTTTGATCCACCGGTGCTGCGTGAATCGGTGCAGCGCCTGATGCAATCCGATCCGCAGTGCATGTACCTGACGCATTTTGGCCGCGTGACTGACACCAAGCGCCTGGCCGAGCAGATGCTGGCGGCAGTGCACTCGCTGGAAGAAATTGCCCTGAGCAATGAATCGGCCAGTGATCGCACCAACAAGATTCAGCAGGAACAGAAAGCCTGGTTATTTGCCCGCTGCCGGGATCATGGTGTGGCTTTGTCTGATGAAGCACTGAGTGCGGTTGTTTGGGACGACATCGTACTCAACACCCAAGGCATGGAGTATTGGCTGGATCACCGCTAAAAAAACAGCCTGGTGGAATCCTCTTCCACCAGGCTGTTCAATGCGGATCCGTGCGAAAGACAATGTTCAGGGGTATTGCCAGACACGAACCCGGGTAAACCAAAACCAGCTCAATAAAATCTTAGACGCACTCTCTATGCCAAATGGTTACAAACTGTGGAAACAATGAGCAGCCTCAGCTGCGCTCTTCCCCACTGATCACGACGGACTGGCCAGACTGCAATCGTTCCGCTCCACGAACCACCACCTGGTCACCGTCATCCAAAGCACCCGTGACTTCCACCAGGCTGCCGAAACCGACACCCGTATCCACTTTGACGCGCTCAACGGTGTTGCCCTCATTCACCCGCAGTACAAACACCTCGGAGCCGCGCAGTACCAGCGCGTCCCTGGGTATCGCCAATAGCAGCCGTGGATCGCTGCTGGGCAAGGCCACTTGCACCGGGCTGCCGATTACCAGGGAGGGATAACTGGCGCTGACGCGCATTTCAAACATGCGCGAACGTTCATCGCCGACCGGAATAACACGCACCACCGGGCTGAGCGAGGTAGTGCCGTTGTGCTGTATGGAAACTTCCATGCCTTCGCGAACATAAGCCGCCAGATCCAATGGTGCCTGCAAACGGATTTCTCGATTTTCGGTATCCACCAGGCGGGCTACCGGGGCACCGCGACTGACAAATTCACCTACCTGCACCAACCGATCAACCACCATGGCCGGGAACGGAGCGACTATGGCCGACTGGTCTATGCGCCTTTGCGTTTGTGCAATGGTGACTTCGGCACGGCGGATGGACTGTGCGTTCATTTCCAGTTGAGACTGTGCTTCATCAATCTGGTTGGCTGCTGCGTTATTGCTCAGAGCGAGTTTTTGCAGGCGCTGCAGATTGGATTCCTGGAAACGCTGTTGTGCCTGCAAGCTGGCCAGTTGCGCCTGGTTGTCCCTCAGGTTGAGCTTGAGATCAGTATCATCAATGCGGGCAAAGGCCTCGCCCTTGGCGATACGGGTACCCACTTCCGCGACCCAGTTAAGGCGGCCATCCGTTTCCGCCGCAATGCGTGCGTCATTGCGGCTGATTACAGTGCCAGGAACGTTCAGAGTGGCATGAAAAGTGTCTCGTCGCGCTTCATCCACGGTCACGGTGGCCGGGGGTGGAGCAGCCTGGGACCAGGCCACGCCCGGGAGTAACAATGTCAGAGTCAGGAGGTATCGATTCATCATGGGTATGTCCTCGTCAGGCTGCTGATTCCAGCTCTACGGTTTGGGGAGCAGCCGTGTTGACAACTTTTGAATGCCTGCCACCCATGCGCAACAGGCTGGGCAGCATAAACAGGGTGAATACCAGGCTGCAGGCCATGCCACCGACTATGGTGGTGGCCAGGCCGCGATAGATCACGCTGCCCGCTCCGGGCAACAGTACCAATGGCAACATGCCGAATATGCTGGTGAAAGTGCTCATGAAGATGGGTCGCATGCGGATCTGCAAGGCGTATTCAACGGCTTCATCGCGGCTCATGCCTTCCTGTTCGGCGCGGCGCGTCTGGTCCACCAGCAGGATGGCATTATTGACCACCAGGCCCAGCAGGATGATGAAGCCAATCATGGTCAGCAGGTCCATGGGCTGGAAACTGACCAGGTTCAGCAGGCGCAAGGCCACCACGCCGCCTACCCAGGCCAGGGGTATGGTCAGTACCACGATGGCGCTGTCTTTGAGTGAGCGGAACAGGCCGGCCATCAGCAGAAACAGGATCAACAGGGCCAGGCCAAAATTGCGACTCATGGTGATGATGGCATCCTGCAGGCTATCTGCACTGCCGCCATAAATGATAGTGCCATCAGCGGGCAGGGCGGCACGCAATTTCGGTTCAATGTCTTGCTGGATTTTCGCAACCGCAGTTTCCAGCGATACATTTTCCGGTGGGCTGACCGCCAGCGTGACGGTGCGGCGTCCATTGACCCGGCGTATCTGTCCGGGGCCGGTAGTCCGTTCAATATCAACCAACTCACCCAGTGGAACGACGCCACCCACCGGTGTCATCACCGGGATGCTTTCCAACTGTTCCGGAATATCCCAATGGCGTGACTTGAGTATGATGTCGAGGCGCTTGTCGCCATCAAAGTGTTCGCCCAACCACAAGCCATTACCCAGTATGCGCACGGCATTGGCAATGTGATTCCGGTTCCAGCCTGCTTCCGAAATGCGCACATCATTAGGCAAAATGCGCAGTTCCGGTTCAGCCAGTTCCGGTGGCGGGAAAGCCTGCACATTGGCTTCGGGAAAGGCCTCCATCAGCAAATCCTGGCCCACGCTTACCGCCCCGATCAAACCCGCTTCATCCACTGATTGCATGTGTACAGCGATATCCCGGCCACCACCAAAACCGCCGAATAAATTACCCTGCGCTGCAAAGGCCCGTAGGTCGGGAATGCCAACGAGGATTTCCTCGCGCATGACCTGCTGCAAGTCCAGCACTTTGTCCTGGTCGAGTACGCGTGCACCGATGGTGCCGCCACCTGGGAACAGCCAGATGTAGTAATTCTTCAGGGCAGGTTCTTTGCGACCCGACATGTAGGGTTCCAATCGTTCCACCAGTGTTGCAGCAATTTCCTTTTCCTTGGTTTCCCAGTTCGAACC
>JBBKVS010000305.1:0-5572 GCA_037968555.1 Lysobacterales bacterium
TGGCCATGGTGGCTGCTTTCCCCGACCGGTCCTTGATTGGTGAAAATGTGGTCTGGTCGAATGATGGCGACGACCGCTATTACTCTTCGCACCGCATCACCAGCACCATGACCCACACCGGCGCTTGCGAATTCGGTCCCGCTACCGGTCGAAGTGCGTGGGTGATGACCATTGCAGACTGCATTTGTTACAACAATCAGATCGTGTACGAATGGCTGATGCGGGATAACAGCTTTCTGGCCCTGCAACTGGGATTGGAGCCACTGGACGTGGCTGCCCAATGGGCCAAGAACACACCGCATGACGCCTTTGAGCCCTGGTGGAATAGCGAACACCAGCGGGTCAGCCAAGTGAATGTGCGCGCCACCGCTGATTGGCCCGAGGATCCGGAAGCCACTGCAATCGCGCAAGCCTGGGTGCAGACTTTGCTGAACCGCAAGGAATTTGGTGCCATCGAATCGTTTTACCATCCGAGTGCACGCGTTTTGTGGCCTGGTGGACGACATCCGATCGGTTTGCGAGGTATTGCCGGCACTTTCATACAGTGGCTGAGCCAGTTCGCAGACACGTCAGCGAGCTGCGATCACGTGGCTGCAACAGTCTTTGGTCCGGACACTTTGGACATTGCCATTCGCTGGACTTTAGCAGGTCGCTACTCGGGGCTTGATCCGGCCCTGCAGCACTGTCGCAATCTTCCGGTGTTGGTTCTTGCCAGTTCGCATTTACGCTTGCACCATGGCCAGATCACTGAAGAATCAACCGTGTTTGATGAAATCGCACTGTACGCCAATCTGCTCAGGCGGCAATCAGAATCATGAGCCACAATCCTGTTTTGAAATCTGCGATCCGAAGCCTGTTTGCCGAGGGTGATTTGCAATCCTTGCGCTCCCTGCTGCTTCATAGCACTGCCTGGCAGCAGCATGGCCGCACAAGTTTCGGTAATGAGCAGATTACCTCCAGCTGGATGGTTTGGCTGGCCAACTGCGGTCTGAGCGACTGCAGCGCAGCGATTTCACTGGATAGCGGTAGTGAAAGCCTGGACCTGCTGACGCTAACGTCAAAATCGTCTTCCAGCAGTACACGCATTGCTGTGTGGACTTGGCACAACCGGGAATTCATCAAGCGCCTGATCTGTATTCCAGACACGGACCTGCAGGCGAGGTGCCTTGGCACCAGCATCGATGCAGTTGCAGACCTGTTACCGCAACCAGACCCGCTGCTCATTTCGGACTACGATCAGCAACAGCATCCCTTCAGCGTCGATGTGACACCTTCCTGTCTGGTCGATATTCCTGCTGAGATTAAGGCCGCCGTCGATGGTTGGTGGTCGCTCTGGCAGGATGAACAACTGGCCGCCGTTAATGACTTCTATTCGATTGATGCCCTGATCCAATTGCCAGGCAGGGAAGAAAACCAAACGCGGGACCAGCTGATTAATTTTGCAAGTCGTAGCTTTCAGCAAATGCACCGTCGTTACTGCCAGCCGGAATCTGTTTTACTCGATCAACACAATAAAAATCGCCTGGGTATTTTGTGGCACATGGAGGGCGATATGGACACCGGCAATGGCCCATTGAAGCCCCGCCAACGGGTGCGTAAAACCATGATCAGTTACCTGGAAATCCGCGACGCAAAGATTGTTCAGGACACCAGCATGTTCGATCAGGCTGCCTTGATTAAACGTCTCTCCGCTTAAGTTATGCCGTTCACTGCATCGCACCAGCCCTTGCTGCTGATACCCGGAATGATGTGCGATGAGCGAATGTGGCGTCACCAAATCTCAGCGCTGGAAAACCATTATTCATCCATTCAGGTTGCTGATATCTCCCGGGCTGATACCGTCACTGAGTTGGCGAAAGAAGTATTGCGAATGGCACCCGCGCAATTTTCTTTGGCTGGTTTTTCCATGGGCGGGATTGTTGCCCTGGAGTTATGGCGCCAGGCACCTGAGCGGATACTGCGACTGGCCTTGCTGGACACCAACGCCAGTGGTGAAACACCCGAGAAGCGGGCGCTGCGCCTGCAACAGATGCAGCGAGTAGAAGACGGCAAGCTGCTGGAAGTGGTGAGGGAAGATCTGAAGCCGAACTATCTCGGCAAAGCACGGCAGGACGATCTGGAACTGCGGCAGGAAATAGTTGATATGGCGCTGTCACTGGGCCCGCAGGTGTTTCTGCGGCAATGCCATGCGCTGATTAGCCGGCCGGACAGCAGCGATACGCTGCGGACAATTCACTGCCCAAGCCTGGTGCTCTGTGGTCGTGAAGATCGGCTCTGCACTGACCGGATGCACGAACAGCTGGCGGCCGTTATTGCGCGCTCAAAGCTGCAAATTATTGAACATTGTGGGCACTTTTCCACCCTCGAAGCACCGCATGCAGTCAGCGATGCAATGAAAGCATGGTTATCGAGACCAGACGGCGCCTGAGACCCTGAAGCTGGATCGGCTTTCGATTTGAATTAGACTCACCCCAAGCGTTCACCCATAGCGATAGCAGGAATCATGAACACAGAAATCAGCAGTGACTGTTCAAACTTCAAATCCAGGCTGGCAGCCGGAGAGATTTTGTTGGGCAGTTTTGTAAAAACCCCAGCGCCTTTGGTGTGTGAAGTTCTGGGGCAAACCGGGCTGGATGTGATCTGCCTGGATGCCGAGCATGCTCCGTTTGGCCGTATGGAAATCGATGGCTGTCTGCACGCACTTCGAGCAGCGCGGATGCCCTCTTTGGTACGCATTCCCAGTGGCACTGCGGAACACATTCTGAATGCACTGGATTGCGGAGCAACCGGTGTGGTCATTCCGCATGTGCTATCTGCCCGCCAGGCCGAAGAGCTGGTAAAAGCCGCGCATTACGGTGTGGGCGGGCGGGGTTATGCCGGATCCACTCGTGCAGCAGGCTTCGCCGGCAAGGCCATTCGCAACCAGTTAGCGGACAGCGCAGCAAGCACGACCGTGATTTTGCAAATAGAAGACCTGCCCGCCCTGGAACATATTGAAGAGATCGCTGCAGTTGACGGTATTGATTGTCTGTTTATCGGACGCATCGACCTGACCGTCGCTCTGGGTGCTGACTCACCACACGACCCAAACGTGGTCAGTGCGGTAGAACGGATCTGCGAAGTCGCTCAAGCTGCCAACAAGCGTATTGGTATGTTTGTGCCAGATGCTGCTGAAGCGCAAAGCTGGATCGAACGGGGCGCATCGCTGTTTTTGCTGGAATCTGACCACGTATTTCTGCTGCGGGCTGCGGCCGATCTGAGAAAACGATTTGATGGCCGAACAGGTTGATGATCTTTAGTTGTTTTTTGTGAATGAATGCGTTTGTAAAATCGGACTGAGTGCAGAAATTTTCAGATTCGGTAAAAGCGCTCTGCATTTGTAGCAAACAAACATTTGCGTTGTGCCGCACTCAGGTTTGTGGTCAGCTCATCATAAGCAGACCAAATCCGCTGGTAAGACATGTACAGCTTATCAACCGGGAAATTTGAGCTAAACATAAGACGCTCAGTACCAAACAGCTCAAGCACCCCCTCTACCAGAGGACGAATGTCTTCCAGTTCCCAATGCGGACGAAACATGCCCAGCCCGGATACCTTGCAATAAAAGTTAGGCAGTTCGGCAAATCGGCGCATGCTTTCGCGCCAGTGAGCCAGCCCGGCAGGTGACTGATCCCACGGCGAAGCACAGTGACAAATGGCTACACGCAACTTCGGCAATTGTGCGAACAATTCGTAAGCTGCCTCGTATTGCTCGGCAGTCAACTGCAGGTCGAAGCTCAGGTCTTTCTCTGCCAACAGGCCCAGGCCTGCCCGGAATTCCGGATTACGAATCAGTGCATGAGAGCCGGTGACACGATCCTCATCGGCATGTCGACCGATGATCTGCCGAACCCCCCGCACATTCGGTATCTTCAACTGCTGATCCAACTGCGAGTCAAGATCAGCGGCCGTCAGGTCGGCAAAAGCGACAATGGCACTGGGTAAACCGGGTGAATTGGCTTTTTCAGCCTGGTCCTGCAGCCATTGCGATTCACGCAGGCTGTGCTGCTCAATCGCACCCACCTGCACATGAACACTCTTGGTCGGCTGCCAGTCTGCTGACTCACTCAATAAATCGGCAGGCAGGTAGTTTTTCTGGATGGGTGCAGGATCGCCAAAAAAGCGCTGCACACCACGTGCCATCAACCAGGGGTAGTTGCATTGCTGCAAATCCCAGAAATGATGATGGGCATCAACAAAATACATGGAAGTCGCGGTTTTGACCGGTCAGACCCGGGCAGAATTTCCCTTGCGGAACTCGCCAGCCAATACGCGTTTCTCCGGCGGAATCTTGGGATTGTCGATTCGGTCAACCAGTATGTCCACAGCGGCCTTGGCCATCTGGTTAACCGGTTGACGCACCGTGGTAAGTTCATAGGCGCCCCAATCTGAAGCATAAACCCCATCAAAACCAACCACGGATAGTTGCTCTGGTATTTGCAGGCCGAATACCTTCCGGGCTTCATCAATGCAACCGATGGCCATCATATCGTTGCTGCAAATTACCGCATCCGGGGCTGCGTTCTTGGACATCCAGCGTGAAAAGCATTCCCTGCCAGACTCATAAGAATAGTTTCCATAAACCACCGGCACATTGTTAAAACCCTGGTTCTGGAGCTGCCGCAAGGCGATGATTCGCCGTTCGTTGGCCACATCGGAATATTCCGGCCCTGAAAGAACGAGGTATTGCCTGTGGCCCGCGCGCACCAGTGATTGCACCAGCTGCCCAATGCCCTGCTCATGATCACAGCAAACCGTATTCACAGGATGATCCGGTACCTGCCGGTTATACAAGACCACTGGAATATCGTGCTCGTCAAATTGGGCAATGCTTTCATACTCGAAATGAGCGGCCATGGCGATCACACCATCGACCTGAAATGCCCAGATACGATCCAGAACCTCGTCCAGCCCTTCGGCTTCATCCAGGGTAAACAGCAGGATGCGCAATCCCTTGGCTGAAAGTTGTTCATTCAATCGAGTAAGCAGTTCGGGGTAAACAAAATTGGCGATCGAAGAAATAATCACGGCCACCATGCCGGAACGCTGCGTGATCAACATCCGCGCGATGGCGTTGGGCTTGTAGCCGAGCTTGGTAGCTGCCTTGTTGACCTTATCGCGGGTTTTCTTGGAGATACTCAGCCCCGGGCGGAAGGCCCGGGAAACGGCCGATTGTGAAACCCCTGCTTCGCGCGCCACATCGTAGGATGTGATGCGTTTCTTGCTCTTGCTTTTATCTGTTGGCATACCTTCTCAAGCGAATGTCCGCCTGCTCCTTATGTCCTGCAAACCCCTCGAGGGCGCATAGGCGTGAGCAGTATTCCCCAACAACAACCGATGCTTCTTCCGTAATCTGCTGGAAGGTGCAGGTCTTGATGAACTTACCCACCCACAATCCGCCAGTATAGCGGGCAGCTTTGAGTGTGGGTAATGTGTGATTGGTGCCAATGCATTTATCGCCATAAGAGACGTTGGTTTCAGGGCCCAGGAAGAGGGCCCCAAAGTTCTGCATATTGTGCTTGAAATAGTCGGT
>JBBKVS010000306.1:0-3255 GCA_037968555.1 Lysobacterales bacterium
GATGTTGCTTTTGTCATTCCCAAAACCCGCTCCATAGCGGCCACCATTAAAGTCCGTCTGACCGAGAGTGATGTCGGTCGAATTATCGATACCGAGCTGCTTCCTACTGCGGCAGACGATCCCTTGTTTGACCAAAGCGTGGCCATTCCGCAAGGCCTGGATCAGGTCATACTTTCAGCCAATGCGGCCAGCAAGCTGGGTGCAAGCGTCGGCGACCAACTCGACGGCATACTCAGCCGCCAGCTGAATGATGAGCAGCAAACGGTCATTCATCCTATGGCCGTCACTGGTGTAGCACCTGCCGGAGCTTTCAATCGCGATGGCCTGTTTGTTTCAATCGACTTCCTGACCGCTGTGGAAGATTTCCGCGACGGCCGCGCCGTACAGGCCTTTGCCGCCAAGGGCGCTGCCCGGCCTGATGCCAGCCGCGATTTTGCCGGTTTCCGGCTTTATGCCCGCAGCATCAATGATGTAGCCGGCCTCAGCTCAGACTTGCTGGCAAAACAGATTGATGTGCGTACCAAATCGGCTGACATCGACCTGGTCAAGGCCCTGGATCGAAACCTCAGCATCGTTTACTGGATTATTGCCATCATAGTCATAGGCGGATTCTGCCTGTCCTTTGGCACCAGCCTGTGGGCCAATGTGAATCGGAAGGCGCGCGAATTCAGCCTGTTGCGACTGATCGGTTTCAGCGCCCAGGGCATAGTCTGGTTTCCGCTGATCCAGGCCTTGCTGACCGGTGCCTTGGGCTGGCTATTGGCCTGCGGCGTTTATTTCCTGATCCAGCTGACGCTCAACTCCCTGTTCCTGGACAATATTGGTGCCGGGCAATCGGTATGTCGCCTGCACCCCGGCCACTTGCTGCTGGCCTTGCTGCTGACTCTGTTGGCCGCCGTGTTAGCGGCTGCGGTGGGCGGTATGCGAGTGGCGCGCATGGAGCTATCGGATGGATTACGCCAGCGCTGAGTCAGCCATGGCCTGTCGCCAGTAAAAAGCCGTTCCCTGCAGGACCTGTTCTTGTCGACTATAGTGGGCTTAACCCGGACTAATACCGGCGCTCACCTGCCGCTATTTGTCCTGCCTTGCCTCACCGCGCACCAAGGACCCGGCTATGACAAAAACGAAAGCACCCAAACTCGGCCAATTCAAACTCACCGCACGAACTGACGCACCGGATTTCCGCGATTTTATTTACCAGCCCGCCCTGATTGCACTCAAACCCAAACTGGCCGTCCCGGCCCAGCTGAATATCCGCCACCAGGGTGATAAACCGGCTTGTACCGGCTTTGGCCTGGCGGCTGTAATAGACCGCCTGATGACCGTCGCCAAACACCGCAAAGCTGGCCAACAAGCCGGCGTCAGTTCGCTGATGCTGTACGAAATGGCCCTGCGTTATGACGAATGGGGCGACGAGGACGATGCAGGCTCCAGTTGTCGCGGCGCCATCAAGGGCTGGTACAACATGGGTGTCTGCCAGGAAACTCTCTATCCTTATTCAACCGGTCCGAAACCCGCCTGGACGGTTGATGCAGCGAAGGATGCACGCAACCACACCATAGGTGCATATTTCCGCATGGGTACGCGCATATCCGACTATCACGCTGCCCTGAACGAAGTGGGAGCTATATATTGCTCGGCCCTGGTACACAAAGGCTGGGACGAACCTGATCCTGACACCGGGCAGATCAATTTTCAGCGCAAATCCCTGGGTGGCCACGCCTTTGCCATAGTGGGCTATGACCAGGATGGCTTCTGGATACAGAATTCCTGGGGTAGCGACTGGGGTAAAGGCGGTACCGCGCTGTGGACTTATGAAGACTGGCATTTGCATATACAGGATGCCTGGGTGTTCCAGATGGCCCTGCCCACACCCAAAATCTGGCACCTACCAGCACGCTCTATTGCCAGTGAAGCAGCTGCGGCAAACTACCCCAAACCCACGCGCACCGAAATCGCCGGGCATTTTGTCCACATTGACGATGGAAAATTCGACGACAAGGGTCGTTATTGGAGCAATCTGGAGGATGTGGAACTGACAGCCAACTTGCTGGCTGAGTCTTCTGATTATCAGCACCTGCTGTTCTATGCCCACGGCGGCCTGAACAGCCCGGAAGTTTCGGCTTGCCGTGTCGCAGCGATGAAAAACACATTCAAGGAAAACGGTGTTTATGCTTATCACTGGATGTATGACACCGGCCTGCTGGAGGAGCTCAAAGACGTGGTATTGGGCCGTGAGCGCAGTGCGAAACAACGTGCCGGAGGTGTACCGGACTGGATCGACAAGATACTCGAAAAAGTCACCCGGGTACCCGGACGCGCCTTGTGGCGTGAAATGAAGTCCGGGGCTGAACTGCCTTTCGCCGATCCACTTGCTGCAGTCGCTGCTGAATACGCCGGCAGCCAGGTTTTGCGCACCTTTTTGAACGCTTTATCTGCCAGCGACAAACCCAAACAAATCCATTTGTGTGGCCATAGCACTGGCATGATTTTACTGACCTGGCTGCTACAACGTTTGAGTCAGAAGGCACCGCAACTGCAAATTCATACGGTCAGCCTGTTGGCTCCTGCAGGCACAGTGGATTTGTTCACCGATAAAATTCAACCCTTCCTGAAAGCACCGCATCCGGATTTCCGTATTTCAGAAATGACCATCTATAACCTCAACCACAAACTGGAAAAAGACGATAACGTCGGCAGGGTTTATAACAAGTCCCTGCTCTACCTGGTTTCCCGTGCATTTGAAGAGCAACTACCGGAAAAGATACTGGGCATGGCCAAGTACAGCGAAACCGTAGGCAGGCGCAAACTGCCGCGCCTGAACATTCACTATTCCGATGGCCCTGTGCCCGGTGCACGGGTTTCCGCCAGCACCTCGCACGGCGGATTTGATAATGACCCGCTGACCATGAATCATGTCCTGCGTCGCATATTAGGGAAAAAGCCGGAAGTTGAATTTACTTCTGAAAATTTGAAGTACTGAGCGGCAAAATAGTTCAGAGTCGCTGCGGGCAGAGTTTGCCCGCAGCCTTATTTTGTGATCCCATGCAGCATTCCCAATTCCAGTGGCGTGTATGAACCAGGCACAAAATAAGGCAGTTTTTGATTTGGCCATGCAGCAATTGCATGCTGATGCGCCGGAGAAAGCCGCAGAAATATGTCGTGCGCGCCTGCTCAGTTCCCCTCAGGATCTGAATTTATTGACCTTGCAAGGCGTGGCGTTGATCGCTGCACGCAATCCAGCCGATGCAGTAG
>JBBKVS010000307.1:0-9088 GCA_037968555.1 Lysobacterales bacterium
TCGGCAGAATGAGGCGGCCCGGCCCTTATTCATTTATAATTCCCGGCTGCAAAAAAGTGGATTGCCCGGCTGTGTTTGAATTAGCCACTCCGGGCCCCATATCCGCTGTACAACGCTAAATACGAGGCCTTTTCATGGACTTTTTTATCGCCAGTGCATATGCCCAGGATGCAGCACCACAAGGTGGTTTGCTGTCTTTTCTGCCACTGATCGTAATTTTTATCGTTTTCTATTTCCTGTTGATTCGCCCACAGACCAAGCGTGCCAAAGAACATAAACAGTTGGTCGAAAAAATCGCTGTTGGTGATGAAGTGGTAACCAACGGTGGCGTGCTGGGTCGCATTACCCATGTCGGCGAGTCTTTCGTAACCGTTGAATTGGCTGAAAACGTCAAAATCAAGTTACAAAAACATGCGGTAGCCAGCGTTGTGCCTAAAGGCACCATGAAAACTGCCTGACTGCGGTTTTTCCCGCACCCATTTAAGTTTCAGCTCCCCGAGGCCGAATAATAATGAATCAATATCCTGGCTGGAAGTACGCGCTCATCCTGGCCGTGCTGGCAGTAGGCGTCCTCTATGCCCTGCCCAATCTTTATGGTGAAGATCCTGCATTGCAGATTTCTTCTACCCGTGGTCTCGACTTGCCATTGGGGCTGCCTGCAGCCATTGAAGATGCGCTGGTTGTAGAGAAAATCGCCTTTAAAAGCAGCGATCAGATTGGCAATCGTTTGTTGTATCGATTCAACTCTGCAGAAGACCAGTTGCTGGCAGCCGATGCCGTCAAGAAAGCACTGGGAGACGGTTTTGTGGTTGCATTGAACCTCGCTCCAGCGACTCCTGACTGGTTGCGTAGTCTCGGTGGCAAGCCCATGACCCTGGGTCTGGACTTGCAGGGCGGCGTGCATTTCCTGTTGCAGGTGGACATGGATACCGCGCGAGGGCAGCAACAGGACCGTTACGTTGACGATATTCGTGCTGCTCTGCGCGAAGAAGGCGTTCGTTACGTTTCCATACGTCGCGAAGGTAAAGGTCTGCTGATGCTGCTGCGCAGCGAAGAAGATCGCAGCCGCACCGAAAGCATCATCAATGCTGACCAGAGTCTGCAGGGTTTGACGATCAGTGAAACCCGGGTTGGGGAGAACTTTGGCCTGTCAGCCATGGTGCAGGATCAACAACTGATTGAATTGCAGCAAACTGCTTTGAAACAGAACATCAACACCTTGCGCAACCGGGTTAATGAAATTGGTGTGGCGGAACCCATCATCCAGCAGCAGGGTGCTGATCGCGTGGTGGTGCAGCTACCCGGTGTGCAGGATACCGTTCAGGCGAAAAAAATCATCGGCGCCACTGCCACACTGGAATATCGCGCAGTTGATGAGCAGAACGATTCTTTCACTGCCGCCCAAACAGGTCGAATCCCACCCGAATCACGTCTTTACACTGATAACAACCAACAGCCTGTATTGCTGAAAAAGCGTTTGATTGTTTCCGGTGACCAGCTGATTGGCGCTTCCTCCGGCTTTGACCAGCAAAGTGGTGAGCCGCAGGTATCGGTCACGCTGGACGGTGTCGGCGCTAAACGCATGCTGGACTTCACCCGTGAAAACGTGGGCAACCGCATGGCGGTTGTTTACATCGAGCAGAAGCCCGGCGGCAAGAAAATTGAAGAAGTAATCAGTGTGGCCGTGGTACGCGAACCCTTCGGCAAGCGCTTCCAGACCACCGGCCTGGGTTCCATGTCGGAAGCCAGCCAACTGGCCCTGTTGCTGCGCGCGGGTGCGCTGGCAGCACCCATGGAAATTGTTGAAGAACGCACCGTTGGCCCCAGCCTGGGTGCTGACAACGTAGCCCAGGGCTTCAAATCGGTGCTGATCGGTTTTGTGTTGGTATTGATCCTGATGGCCGCTTACTACCGTGTATTTGGCCTGGTAGCCAACCTGGCCCTGTTCACCAACATTGTGATGCTGGTCTCCCTGCTTTCATTGCTGGGTGCAACGCTGACCATGCCCGGTATCGCCGGTATCGTGTTGACTGTGGGTATGGCGGTTGACGCCAATGTGCTGATATTCGAACGTATCCGTGAGGAGTTGCGTAATGGCAATACGCCCCAGGCCAGTATCCGTGCCGGCTATGACAAGGCCTTCTCAACCATTGCCGATGCCAATATAACCACCCTGATTGCAGCCTTTGTACTGTTCCTGTTTGGTACTGGCCCGATCAAAGGCTTTGCGGTCACTCTGTCACTGGGTATTGTTACTTCCATGTTCACCGCGATCATGGGCACCCGTGCGGTGGTCAATCTGATTTATGGCCGACGCAAACGCGTCTCCAAACTGCTGATCTGAGGTTTGTCATGAGATTTCTGAAACAGAAAACCAATATAGACTTCATGCGGCTGGGCAATGCGGCTGTCGTGTTCTCGGTTGTATTGATCATCGCCAGCATCGCCAGCCTGGCAATACGCGGGCTGAACTTTGGTCTCGACTTTACCGGCGGTACGCTGATCGAAGTCAGTTACCCCTCTGCACCGCGAATTTCAGATGTTCGCGATAATCTGGCAAGCGCGGGTCATGCCGATGCCGTAGTTCAAACCTTTGGCGCGGCCAATGATCTGGTCGTCAGGATTCCGCCCCGGGATTCGGAAGGCAGCGATGCCGAGTTGTCCACTGAAGTACTACAGGCTTTGCAGCAGGGCGTGGAAGGCGAAGTTGAAATGCGCCGCGTGGAGTTCGTCGGCCCACAAGTGGGTGAGGACCTCACCGAGCAGGGCATTCTGGCCGTGGTGTACTCGCTGATCGGTATCTTCATTTACGTGATGTTCCGATTCCAATGGCGTTTTTCAGTTGGCGCCGTTGTAGCTCTGGTGCACGACGTGATCATCTGTATGGGCCTGATCTCAATGTTCGGGGTTGAATTCGACCTGACGGTGGTCGCGGCCATACTGGCCGTTATCGGTTACTCCTTGAACGACACCATCGTATTGTTCGACCGCATTCGTGAAAATTTCCCACGTTTGCGTAAATCATTGCCCAAAGAAGTCATCAACACCTCGGTCAACCAGGTGTTGGCGCGGACCTTGATGATGTCGCTCACCACCTTGTTGGTACTGCTGGCCTTGTTCATTTTTGGCGGGCAGATCATTCATGCTTTCGCCTTCACGCTGATTTCGGGCGTGGTAGTGGGTACTTATTCCTCCATTTATGTGGCCAGTACCGGTCTGCTGTATCTCGGTGTAAGTAAATACGACCTGTTGCAGGTTGAAAAAGAAGGCGCCGGGGAAGTGGACGCACGGCCCTGAGGGCTGTTTCAAGTCACGACAGTAAAGCTCGGTTACAATGGCGTAGCATTAGTTACGCCATGAAAGCATAGACGAGTTTTCTATCATGAAACTTCCCCGCGAGTTCATACGTCTGCCCTTATTGTTCGACGCACAGCGCATGGCTGATGAAGTTGTCGCCATGCCGGCAGATGCCTGGCAGGCACACCCCTTGAGCTATGCAGGCAATTCTGCAGTTCCTCTGATATCAGTAAATGGCGAAGCCAACGATTTTTTTGCCGGTCCCATGGGCGAATCACGCTGGTTACAACAGTCACCCTATTTGCGCCAGGTATTGGCACAATTTCAGGTTGTATTTGGCCGTTCCCGACTGATGGGCTTGGCTGGCGGGCAGCAAGTGCCACGCCACAGCGATATCAATTATCACTGGTTCCAAAGGGTGCGCATTCATGTACCCATCATCACTTTTCCTGAAGTCAGTTTTCATTGCCACGACCAGGTGGTTCACATGGGTGCAGGTGAAGCCTGGTTGTTCGATAACTGGAAATTACATCATGTGATTAACCCAACGACTGAGTTACGGGTGCACCTGGTGGCCGACACCCTGGGCTCTGCTGCTTTCTGGCATATGACCGCGCAAGCACTGGCTGAACCGGTGAGCGAACCCAGACTGATTGAATACGCTGCAAATCACCAACCGCAACTTTTGCTGGAGAAATTCAATACCCCGGATGTGATGCACCCATCCGAAGTGGAATTGTTGAGTGAAGATTTGATTGCTGATTTGCTGGCCAGCGGCGAGCGCAATCCGCTTGAGCTGGTAGAACGATTCATCGCGGTCGTGCGGGCTTTTTGCCAGGATTGGAAAGGTTTATGGGCAATGTATGGGGATGAACAGTCGGCCTGGGATCACTATCAGCAAAAACGCGATGAACTGATGCAACAACTGCTGGCCATACGCAAGCCCTTGATGATTGCCAGCAATGAACGCGTAGCCCAGAAAGTGATGTTGTCCAGGGTGTTGGTCGCCTGTGTTCATAAGCCCATAACGGGCATGAACGAAATCCAGTATGCCGGCTGATCGTCCCGGTCAAAATTCTGGTCAGCGTTTTGGCGCTGCCACCCTGCCGGATTTCAATCGCCTGTTTGATCGGCCTGTGATCATCCTCGCGGCTCCCCGTTCCGGCAGCACCTTATTGTTTGAGACCCTGGCAGAATGCGTCGATGTGTGGACCATAGGCGGAGAAAGTCACCAGGTGATTGAAAGCCTGCCGGCGCTCAATCCCGGTAGTGGGATGATAGCCTCCAACCGGTTGACTGCCGAACATGCAACGGAGCGGATTGTCGGTCTCATGCGCCGACGCTTTGCACGTTTGCTGCGTGACCGGGATGGCCGGGAGTTTTTCAATCATCAGCAATTGGGCCCTCTGCGCTTTCTGGAAAAAACCCCAAAAAATGCTTTACGCGTTCCTTTTCTGAATAGCATCTTTCCCGATGCGTTATTCATCTTTTTATTTCGCGATGTGCGCGCCAACCTCAGCAGCATGATGGAAGCCTGGCGTTCCGCTAACTGGAAAACCTATCCCAGGCTGAAAGATTGGCACGGCCCACCCTGGTCCCTGTTGTTGCCTCCGGGTTGGTCTGCGATGAATGGCAAGACCATTGCCGAGATTTGCGCATTCCAGTGGCAGTCTGCGAACAGAACCATCCTGGCTGATTTGAGAAATTTGAGCAGAGATCGCTGGATCACGGTGAGCTACGAAAATCTTTTACAAGACCAGATATGCACGGTTGAACGCTTATGCAGTTTCGCAGATTTTGGCATAGACGATCACTTGCGCAATCGACTCAGTGGACCCTTACCGTTGTCCCGCTATACGCAGACGAATCCGACTATGGACAAGTGGCGTAAGAACGAAACTGAAATTCTCAATGTGTTGGAAGAACTTGAGGCAACTGAAGCTGAACTCACAGCGCTGGGCTATCAACGACAGAATTGAATTGACGCTGTTGTATTCACAATAGCTACTATCGGAAAGCAAGAAAAGTGGAATTGACCTGCGAGAAATCTGTGCGGTGGGCTGAGTAATGAAGTGGCTTTTCTGACATGCCCCGCGCGGCGATAGCCGCGCGGAGAAATGGCTTAAGAACAACTATTTCTTTTTAGCTGCTTTCTTGGCTGGAGCTTTCTTAGCAGCAGCTTTCTTGGCTGGAGCTTTTTTAGCAGCAGCTTTCTTGGCTGGAGCTTTCTTAGCAGCAGCTTTCTTGGCTGGAGCTTTCTTAGCAGCAGCTTTCTTGGCTGGAGCTTTCTTAGCAGCAGCTCTCTTCACCGGAGCCTTTTTGGCTGGTGCTTTCTTGGCAGCAGCACGCTTGGCTGGAGCCTTCTTGGCAGCTTTCTTGGCTGGTGCTTTCTTAACAGCAGCTTTCTTGGCTGGAGCTTTTTTAGCAGCAGCTCTTTTAGCTGGAGCTTTTTTAGCGGCAGCTTTCTTGGCTGGTGCTTTCTTAGCTGCAACCTTCTTCTTCGCAGGCGCTTTCTTTGCGGCTGCTTTCTTTCCAGATGCTTTCTTCGTAGCCATGTTTCACTCCTTCTCCGGTCGGGTAGTTGTGGAGACCAGTTTCGATTCCCTATTGGTCATTTGCGATCCCTGGTCTTTGTAGTCTTACTCCCAACTTTTTCTGGTCATGAACTACCATAACGTTTGACCTGAATTTTCGTTTGGAGCTTGGACCACAGCGTGATTATAAACTTCGCTATGATTCGCGCAACATTTCATGACATATTTTTGAAAATAAATTTTTTCAAAATAAAAATAAAAACTAAATTAGTTTGTAAGAAAACTAGAATTTGAAGATCACGATTTGTACTGCAGTGTGTTTTTGAGTCGGCTGTCGAATGATCAACGCCAGTGTTTGTCGATGATTTGTCGCAAGGGTGTCATCAGTTTATAAGGTGCTGCGATCAGGCTTGAAGAATTCTCCACATCATCGTTTCCTTTGAAGTCGAGCACAACGCCACCGGCTTCACGAACGATCAATGCACCTGCTGCAACATCCCACGGCATTAAACCGATTTCAAAAAATCCATCCAGTCTTCCGGCAGCAACCCAGGTTAAATCCAGGCTTGCCGTTCCAGCGCGACGAAAATCCTCGACCTTTTCGAACACGGCCTGGAACACACGACCATAAGCCTGCATCTTGTTTCTCTGTCGGAATGGAAAAGCTGTGGCCAACACGGCGCCATCCAGTTCGATACGTGGAGAAACGCGAATACGCCGATTGTTCAGATAGGCTCCACCACCGCGGCTGGCGGTGAAGAGTTCATCACGCATGGGATCGTAGACCACAGCATGTTCGGTGCGGCCCTTGACCTGTTGGGCAATCGATACGGCGAAATGTGGCAAGCCACGCAGGTAGTTGCTGGTGCCATCCAATGGGTCAATCACCCAAACAATATCGCCACTGCCGGATTCACCGCTTTCTTCGCACAGGAAGGCCTGGTCAGGGAAGTAGCGTTTGATTTCCCGTACAATCTCGGCTTCACAAGCATGGTCCACTTCAGTGACATAATCGTGCCGTGCTTTGCGCGTCACAGGAATGGCTTCCACTTTCTGGAAGTGGCGGCGCATGATTTCGCCAGCGGCCTGAGCGGCGCTGATGGCAACGTTAACTACCGAATGAGTCATGATGGCTGAATGATGATGAAAAGGACGGCAGAGAATACCAGAAGCGGTGATGGCTTGCCGCAGAAAAGCAGTGACTTGCTGAGTCGGGTCAGGGTGGTTTTGATCAACACCACCCATCCCGGAAACATAGGGGCAACTGCCCGTGCCATGAAAGTGATGGGCTTGAGCAAGCTGCATCTGGTCACGCCCAAGAAGTTTCCCGATGCTGAAGCAACCGCCCTGGCATCGGGCGCGGATGATTTGCTGCAGCATGCACAGGTTCATGAATCACTGGACAGTGCATTGGAAAATTGTGGACTGGTGCTGGGCACCAGCGCCCGGTTGCGCAGCATTGCCATGCCGCAGCTGGATGCACGTGCTGCAGCGCTGCAGGCTGTAGCAGAACTGCCCAAGCATGAGGTTGCACTCTTGTTTGGTCGCGAACGCTATGGCCTGACCAACGAAGAAATGCAGCGCTGCAATTGTCTGGTACATATCGATGCCAATCCTGATTATGCTTCGCTGAATCTGGCGCAGGCGGTACAAGTGCTCAGCTATGAATTACGCATGGCAGCCATCAGTGAGCAGAATATTGATCCTGCCATTGCACTGGATTTATCCGACCGCGAGCCGGTAGACGGTTTGCAAATGGAGCGTTTTTACCAACACCTGGAGCAGACACTGCTGGATATCCGCTTTCTCAATCCTGCCCAGCCAAAGAAACTGATGATACGTCTGCGGCGATTGTTCAATCGCGCGCGACCCGATCAGAACGAAGTCAATATCCTGCGCGGCATCCTCACCTCCAGCCAGGAGGCCAGTAAGTATCGACCAGCAGCCCAAGCGGATGCAGATGGCCTTGAATGAGCTGCCTGCCAGTGTGCAAGCCTGGAGACGTGCTGGTGATTTTTTTGAAACTGATGGTCTGCGAATATATTTCCAGACCCGAAATGCGGATAAGGCTGATTTGCCCTGGCTGCTGTGCTTCCATGGTTTTCCAACCAGCAGTTGGGATTGGCATTTGTTATTGCCCTTATTGGAAAATCATTGGCGGGTGCTGCTGTTTGATTTTCCCGGCTATGGCTTATCTGACAAACCCGCCAACCGCGACTATTCGTTACTGAAGCAGTTGGATGTAGCTGAAGCGCTGTTGCGTTATCTTCAAATCAGCAGATTCGATTTGCTGGCGCACGACATGGGCAACAGCGTGGCTTGTGAGCTGTTGTTCCGACGGGAGCAGGGTAACTATCCTTTTGAACTGAATTCGCTGGTGCTGCTCAATGGTGGCGTGTACATGGATTTGCACCAGCCCCTGTTGACGCAACGATTGTTACGTACGCCCATACTCGGGCCGATTACCGCACGACTGAGCAGTTGGCGGGTGTTTCGTTTGCAGTACCCAAAAGTCTACGCTCATCCGGAGCAATTCGATGAGCTGCACTATCAGGAGCAGTGGTCTTTAATGCTGCACAATCAGGGTCGACGTGTTTTATCGCGAATTGCCAGCTATATGAAAGAGCGGGTACGCATGGGTGAGCGCTGGACGGGACCCTTACACAGCCTGGACCGGCCCTGCAGTCTGATCTGGGGGCTGAAAGATCCGGTAGCTGTGCCGGCCATCGCAGATCGCATCATGGCCAATAATTCGCATGCGCAGCTGTGTGCCTTGCCGGATGCAGGCCACTATCCGCAATTGGAAGCGCCGCAGGCAGTGGTAAAGCAACTGCTGGGCCACCTGGAAAGAATTTCAGGACCAGCAGCACCGAGTTGATTCAGCAAGCGCCTTAACGCAGCTTGTGCACATAGGCGGGTATTGCAATCCCATTTGCCAGGTCGGGCGCAGCCACAGGCTTGCCTGCTAATAGCTGCAAGGGCACAACTCCTGCCCACGCAGTTGATTCCAGATCTTTGGCAGGATCATCCGGCGGCGCCTTGCTGACTTTCACCGTGAAGGTTTCCAGCGGCAAGGACAACAGCATGGTGGCATTGATTTCCTTGCGGGTTGAGGCACGTATGTCCGCCATGCGACCGGGTAACAGATGCTCTGTCAGCAGCTGCAGTCCGCGTTCTTTCTGGTCAAGTTCCGTTACGGTGTGGGCTATGCCAAAAATCATCACGCTGCGGTAGTGCATGGATGAATTGAAAGCTGA
>JBBKVS010000308.1:0-4014 GCA_037968555.1 Lysobacterales bacterium
TTGGAGACGTTTGAGCGTTCGCTGGCGTACAGACCGATACGGTCATCCAGGCTTAATGTTCAGGTCCTTAACCTGACATCTCGGTGTCCATAGCAATGCATCGTTCAGTTCTGATTTACCGTTTCCCGGCCAACTTCACAGGCTTGTCACGGCCGTGAGCATGCTACTTCCAGAATCTACATCCGAAATTGTCCTTTGGGCGGTTGGCGTGGTTTTGCTTGCCATCTACTTTGGCGCCCGTGCTGATGGAGAAATGGGTCGGCAACAGGCGATTTCAGCCTTTAATCAGGCACGGACTCCCATTATTTACTACCCGGACGATACTACGTCCAACTCAGGCTCGAGGCAGGACAACAGCTCGACAGTGGTCGAGCCTGGAGAGTCTCCGCTGCCGCTGACACTGCCCGGTTCTGTAAAAGCTGATTCTGTAATAGAACCAACCCCATTGATCTCAAGTTCGGATTCGCTGCCCATTGCGCTCTTACGCATTGACCGGATTGGCCTGGAAGTGCCGATTTTCGGTGACACCAGTGAACGCAATCTGAACCGCGGCGCGGGCTGGGTGGCAGGAACTGCTGCACCCGACGAGGGCGGTAACATGGCCATTGCGGCACATCGTGACGGCTATTTTCGGGTCCTGGAGGAGGTCGCCGTCGGCGATATCCTGGAGCTCCAAAGCATCTCAAGCCAGCAACTTTACCGGGTAGTCACACTTTCCATCGTCGAGCCTGAAGATATTTCGCCGCTATACGCAACAGATACCTCCGCAGTCACATTGGTGACTTGCTATCCATTCTATTTTGTTGGCCATGCACCCCAAAGATACATCGTGCGCGCCGTGGCCATGTTGTAAAGAGAGGTCTGCCCGGAATGGGCCTGACCAAAAGCACGGGATGAGATCTTCAAAGATGGAATCCCACAATTTGACGTTTAAGGAGTTGCATTAATGATTACCAAATCCAAAAAATTGATAAGAGCTGGAACAACCCTGGCGCTGACCGGCCTGGTATGGTCAGCTGGCGCCCTGGCCCAGGAGAACAAGGCTGTCACAGATATGAACCGACCCGCAGACAATGCCGCAAGCTGCGATGCAATGGTCTGGCATGAGGACTTTGTGGGCACCTACCCCTGGGCTTCTGAAGCCTGCCATGCCGTCATGGTCGTGAATGGCGAGAACTGGGCCAGGTTTGAAGGCAAATACCTGGGTAGCAATCGGGATGGTTCCTTCGATACCCAGTTCGTCAGTCGCACGGACAAAAACCTGGGAAGAGTCACCTTGATGCCGGAAGCCGGACAACGTGCTCATATCAGTGGCGAAGAAGTTCGCTTTTCTGATCTGGATCGCAATCAAGTCCTGAGTTTCTATGTTCCTGAAGGAGCAATAGGTTTCGCCGTGGAACCGAAGTCCAGCTCACGGGTAGTGAAAGTCGTCAAAACCACGGAAAACCCGGTTTACGTCGAAGATGAAGCCCCGGTTCAAATGGCACAAGCCGACACTCGCTCAAATGAGACTGCCACGAGCCTGCCAAGTACCGCCGGCCCACTTCCCCTGTTCGCATTGGGTGGATTGATGTCACTGTTGGGTGGTCTGGGTTTAACCATCCGTCGTAAGACTTTGAAAAGCACCATCTGATCCAGTTGATGGGTCTATCTGCTGCCGTGGCCGTAAACCGGCCACGGTAATTTCCGGGCTTGGCCCACTTATCAGGTAGGTGGATCCTTTTGTCGAGTGGCGGTAACGCCATGGACAATGGCGACCCCAACCAGGCAAAGAACCCCAACAATAATCCAGTTCGGTGGAACATTAAGAATGCTCGCGCCAAAGGCCGCACCACCAATGAAAATGCAGTATCCAACTATATAGATCCAAAAAGACATCACAGTACGCCAATTAAGAAAGGACTAAAGAATTTAACCCGATTCGCCTATTTGCTCAGTGCGCTGGCGCACAGTGAAAGGGTGAATCTTCCACAGTCACTTTGGTCGCTTGTTTATTATCCTTTGCTTACGGATATTCAGTTCACAAGAAAGGCCAGAATCGGAGTGAGCGGTTGGCGATAGGCAATGCTCTTATGATCGGTAGCGCACAGACCTTTCGCTTGGCGAGCCGTAACATCTACCGCGGACCATGAATCCGCTGCCATGTACCGCCAGTGCAGTTTTCAGCACCTCTCCCAAGGCCACGCAGACGGATGCACGCAGTAATTTCGTGCTGGACCAAACAGGACGGACAGAAACGCTCTCAGCATTTCTGCTGAGATTTCAGACCCAAACAGGAGTATGACTTACCATGAATCGACTGATACCAATGATGCCCGTTCTGGCGCTTGCAGCTTTGTTGCTCGCCGGCTGCACCGAAACGCCTTCAGAAACTTCCAAGGATGTTCAGAAAGCAAAAGTGGACGCCAGCCAGGACGCAAGTGCAGCCCGTGAGGCCGCCAACAAGAAGGAAGTCAAGGCCGATGAGAAAGTGGCCGCAGCACGGCACGACTATTCTGACACGAGTGCAGCGGCTAATGAAAAACTAACCGAAGCTGAGTCCAAAGCCATGGTTGTCAAGGCCAATACGAGCTTCGATGTGGCCAAGACAGAAGCAAAAGGTCGTCATAAAATCGCCGTCGAGAAATGTGGCGCGCTCACAGATGTCGACAAGAAAGCCTGCGTAAGCGCTGCTGATGCAAAGCTTGCACTTGATGAGGCCAATGCAACCGCCGAACGCGATGCAACCCTGGTGATGGCAGAACGCCACGACTAAGGCCGGCTGTTTGCTATTTGCAAAAGCATGAAGCCAGTTTGAAAACCCTGCCACGGTGATGCAATTGCGCACCGTGGCAGGCGTTTGTATCGTGAAGCCCGTCATCCGTGAACACTAGTCCCCATCTGACAGTGATTTTGAATAATCTCTGATTTACCCCGCTACAAGAATCCGCTCTCCGGGCTGTGGCCCAGCCACCATGCAGCAGGATTGAGTTTTGGCAATTCCGGCACAAAACTCCAGGCCTGATCGCTCTCATTCACGGCCAACAAAAAGTCGTGAGGTTTAAGGACCCGTTGTTCATCCTCGCCATACCAGCACCCTGCCACCGCGCTGTACAAGCCGCGTATCTGGAATGGCCCTTGCCATTTTTGTTGCGGATCAACTCTCTGCATCATCGAATGCCCGCCCATAGACATCAGATTAAGGTCCTGGATTGGACCATCGATTAAATGGCAGGCTGGAGATTGAGCCCCATCGAAATTAAATGGCTCTCCATCCATGCACAGGGTGTACCGCTTTTCAGCGAAGGTTAAAACCACGCCACCACCCTGGAGAACTGCAAACCAGCGATTTACCCCGGGAAAGGCTGAGAATGGTCCATCTTTTTCTATATCTGCGCGACTGATCCGCAGGCTCCAGTTATCGCTTGAGGGCCAGGCCAAAAGTTCACGGGTATGGCCGCCCCCATTTCGCCAGGCTTGTGGCGCAATCGTCTCTGCACTAATGATGGAAACAGACATTGAATTTGAATTATGCCATCCAATCTTGAAATTAGACTACGCAAATCTCTTCATCGCGGAGCACTGATCAAACACTTCCTTTCTTCACCTTTAGTTCAAGTTGTTTGCAGGGTCTCCTGTTTCAGTTGCCGCCAGGCTCCCGCAAACCAGAACAGGAAACCAGTCTTCGCGCAATCGTTGACCGTTCTTCTGATTGATACCTGGAAAGTCCGGTGAAGTACGTCCCGGGCGTTGGAAAAAACGCACATCGTCGCCCACCAGCCGGAAGGACAGCGTCTGGTTAAGGCTGGGCAAAAAGTTTGCATTGGCACCGTGTACTGTTTTGAAATTGAACACGATGGCATCACCGGGTTCAAGGGCCCAGGTCCTGATGCTGTAAGCACCAGCATCGATATCCGGGATATCCATAAACTCGCTGCTATCAGCATAAAAGCTTTCATTACTGGACCAACTGGTGGGGCGAATCAGCCGAGGCCACTGGTGCGATCCGACCACACATTTCAAGGAAACTTCCTG
>JBBKVS010000309.1:0-6624 GCA_037968555.1 Lysobacterales bacterium
CCGGTCATTTCCTACTACGACCTGATTGAGGGTACGGTGAAGTTCATCAAGTGCAATGACGCAGCCTGCGCCGGTCACGATGAAATTTTCTCGATCCTGGATGATTTTACTAACGGCGAAACATCAATAGCATTGCGTAAAGACGATTTACCGGTCATCAGTTATCAAAAGTATGATGAGCTGGGGTCCTATTTAAACGTCGTCAAATGCAATGACTCCAGTTGTGTCGATGGAAACGAATCAATTTCGTCAGTAGATGGTCCGGCTAACGACCTTGGCTCTCATAGCTCAATGAAGAACGGCGCCGATGGCCACCCGGTTATCAGTTATTTCGACCAGGAAGTTTTACGTGTGGCCAAATGCAATGACCCGTCCTGCACCGGAGGGGATGAGACGATAAGCATCGTGGATGGATCACCAGGTGGGTCAGGTGCGTGGTCTTCGCTTGCGATCGGAGTTGACGGCTATCCTGTCATCAGTTATCAACAGGCCGATCCCGGCATCCTCAAGCTGGCCAAGTGCAATAACCTCGCATGCTCTGGGGGAGGTACAAGCATTGTGGTGCTGGATGACAGCACAGAAAATGCCGGCCAGTATACTTCGCTGGCGATTGGTGCGGACGGCTTTCCCATCATCAGCTATTCCAATTTCTATGATAACGAACTCAGGGTGGTGAAGTGCGATGACGCGGCCTGCGCGGATGGGGGCGAAATCCGCTCTGTTGTGGACGCACAGGCTGCGGGTTGGACAGCGATCGCAATCGGCGATGATGGATTGCCGGTGATCGCATACACGGGCAACGGCAATCAATTCGCATTGAAAGTGATCAAGTGCAACGACACCGCCTGTACAGGCAATGATGAGATTACCAGCCTGCTTGATCCCGTATCAACGGGGTACATCTCAATGGTAATAGGAGAGGGTGGCCTGCCGGTGATCAGCTATTTTGACAACGAATCACGCATGCTAAAAGTGGCTCATTGCGGCACTGCCAGTTGTTCGCAGTTAAAGGTCACACCTTGAAATCGCACATACGGGAAGGAATCATTCATAGAGATGGATTTGAGGATCCGCCAGAGCCTTAAAACCAACAACGGAATCAAACCGTCCGGAAGTACAAAAAATTCGTCATCTACCGATGACTCTTGGTTGCGTAATTAAAGAATTAAAGGGGACGGGCGGTCCAGATTAATTCGCCCCGTCCCCTTTTGTTTTCTTGCTGGCATGGAGCTTTTTATCGGCCCGGCAACGGCAAGCCTGGTTCCAGCAGCACTAGCAGAAACAACAACAATTGGGGTCAGGGTGGGCTAACCCGCGCCATACCCCGTCAGCGAATAGCTCGTGCTTCGCCCGCCGCCTGGGTTTTTTTGCAGTGCACCGCGTTCGACCAGGTCAAGAATGTCGCGATAAGCTGTGTCCTGCGAGCACTTGTTGATTCTGGCCCATTTGGACGAGGTCAAGTTGCCCTCAAATCCGCCCATCATTTTGTTGAGGACTTTGATCTGCCGTTCATTGAAGGATTCGACTGCAAAGCGCTGCCAGAAACGGGCCGTGTTCATGACAGCGCCGAGGGTGTCGTCCGCGCCTTCTATGGCGCGCCCCAGGCAACTTAAGAACCAGTCCTGCCAGGAAGTCACATCTAGTGCACCTTTTTGCGTGCGTTCAAGCGCGGTGTAGTAGTCATTGCGCTCGCGCCTTATCTGCGCCGACATGCTGTAAAAGCGTTGCCCTGATTTTTCAGAGCGCGCCAGCGCCATGTCGGCTATGGCGCGGGCAATACGCCCGTTGCCGTCATCAAACGGATGGATAGTGATAAACCACAAATGCGCAAGACCCGCGATCAGCAGAGGATCGAGTTCGCCGGGTGCAGCAAACCAGGCCAGGAACTTGTCCATTTCATCAGGCAACTGCTTTGCTGGTGGTGCTTCAAAATGGACTTTCTCCTTGCTGATTGCGCCGGACACAACCTGCATCGGCCCTTCCCTGTCATCACGCCAGTTCCCGACGATAATCTTGCGCATGCCGCTTCGTCCGGTTGGGAATAAGGCGGTGTGCCAGCCAAACAGCCTCTCTGCATCAAGCAATTGTGAGTATTTGGCGGTGGCGTCGAGCATCATCTCGACCACGCCTTCGACATTGCGATCTGCCGGGACCAGCCCGCCGACATCCATGCCAAGCCGTCGTGCGATGCTGGATCGCACCTGCTCGCTATCGAGTTTTTCACCCTCGATTTCACTTGATTTAACGACATCTTCGGTCAGGGTTTGCAGATGCGCTTCACTGCGCAACTCAAAGCCCAGTCCTTCCATCTTGCCGAGCAATCGGCCCTGTTCGCGGGAAACTCGCGCCAGCAAGCGAAGCAGTTTCTCATCGTTCCACAGCAGTCCCGGCCAGCCGTCTTGTTGCCAGATATACATGCATTAATCTCCGCATTTTATGCGGAGATTATGATCGTCATTCTCCGCAGAGTAAAGCATATTCTCCGCCTTTTATGCGGAGATTAGTCCATCTATTCTCCGCATCATTCGTCAGCAATCAGAAAACTTCGGCTCTTTGCAGGGCAGGAAATGCCCTCGGGTTACGGGTGTTTCAACTAATCCGTAAACCACGCGGCCCCATTAATTTTTTCGTATTTGTTCTTGATGCAATTATGCATAATGGCAGCAACTGACATATGAGTAGCCCGCCATTGTCATTATTCAATGAACTCAAGCGTCGCAACGTATTCAAGGTAACGATTGCCTACATCGTTATTGCCTGGCTGATTGCACAGGTATTGCAACTGATACTTGAAAGTTTCGGCGCACCGGAATGGGTCATGAAAACCGTGCTGGTGCTGATGGCCGCTGGTTTGGCTTTTGCCATCTTCTTTGCCTGGGCATTTGAGATCACACCCGAAGGGTTGAAACGTGAATCGGAAGTCGATCGTACCCAGTCCATCACCCCACAAACCGGCAAAAAGCTCAATTACCTGATTTTTGCATTGATGGCTTTGGCACTCGCCTATTTTGTCTATGACAAGTTTGTCCTTTCAGAGGGGCGCGACGCAGCCCTGGTTGAGGCCACCACACAAGCCATCTCTGAACAGATAGTTACAGAAGAAATACCCGCTCAAATGGGCAAGTCCATTGCCGTACTGCCGTTTGTGAATATGAGTTCTGATAAAGAGCAGGAGTACTTTTCAGATGGCCTTTCCGAGGAACTGCTCAATCTGCTGGCCAAGATACCGGAACTGCGCGTCATCGCCAGGACTTCTTCGTTTGCCTACAAGGGAAAAGACACATCCATTGCCGAAGTGGCCCGTGAACTGAACGTGGAACACGTGCTGGAAGGTTCGGTGCGCAAGGCCGGCAATCAGGTGCGTATTACGGCGCAGTTGATCCGGGCCAAAGACAGTTCACACCTGTGGTCCGAAACCTATGACCGCTCGCTGGACAATATCTTCGTCATCCAGGATGAGATTGCCGAAGCGGTGGTTGCCGAATTGAAAGTGACCTTACTGGGGGCAGTGCCAACCGTCGAAACGACCGACCCGGTGGCCTACGCGCTGTACTTGCAGGCCCGACATCTGTGGCTTCAAGGACGCCCTGAATCCCTGGATGATGCTATCCCTTTGTATCAGCAAGCACTGAAAATTGCCCCGGATTATGTGGCGGCCTGGGTTGGGCTGAGCGAGATTTACAATGAACAGGCGGGCAAAGCACTGCGGCCTTTAGCTGAAGGCTTACAACTGGCCCAGGACGCAGTGAACAAGGCACTGGACATTGATTCGGATCACGCACCGGCTTACGCTTTGCTCGGCAGGCTGGCCATGTATTTCGAAAACGACCTGGCAGCGGCAGCCAGGCACCTGGGGCGCGCGTTGGCGCTGGAGCCTGGCAATCTCGATAGCCTCAGCCAGGCCGCTACCTTGTTGCAGAATCTCGGCCGGCTGGAGCAAGGCATTTCCATACAGCAATACATACTTGCAAGGGACCCGGTAAACACCCGCGTCCTGAGCAATATCGGCCTGGCTTATTGGTCATCAGGCCTTCCGGATGAGGCTTTGCCGCCATTACGAACTGCGCTTCGTTTGAACCCCGGTAATATCGGCACGCAAACCACCATTGGTTCTGCACTGTTGTTCAAGAATGAGCCTGAAGCTGCTTTGTTGGCGATGAAGAAGGAACCGTTTGAAGCCTTCAGGCTGATCGGTCTGGTTATGGCCTACCACGCGCTGGGACAGGAAAACGAGTCCGATGCCACACTGGCCGAATTGATCGATAAATACGAGCAGGATGCGTCTTACAATATCGCCTATGCTCTGGCCTACCGAGGTGAAGCTGACCGTGCCTTCGAGTGGCTGGCCAAGGCGGTTGAGTACAAGGATCCCGGCCTGGCAGAAATACCTACCCAGATTGAATTTGCCACTATCCATGATGACCCCCGTTGGCTGCCGTTCCTGCAGTCCATCGGCAAATCCCCAGCGCAGTTGGATGCCATCGAATTCGAAGTAACGCTGCCCAAATAGGAATCAACTTTCGGGCTTGTGGATGTCCTGATCAACTTCCAACATTTCTCTGCACACAATTCTTCCAGTTTGATTAGATTGGCGTGCATGTGGTCTTATGGTTGGTTCTGATCACGGAAAGGAAATACCTGAATGAAGATATTCGCATATGGGCTGTCGTTGATTCTCATCCTTTTCGCAACACATACGTTTGCAAATCCGCCAGACCAGAAGCCAAACAGGCCGGGTAAAGCAACCAATGAAAAACAGCATGAGCGAAAAGACGGGCATGATGCACAGGACGACTTTGGTTTAGCCTTGTCGTTGATTTCGGCTAGTGATGCGAGGAGTCTGGCCAGAGGCGCAGGCACAACGGGTTACAAGCCTCTCCCACCCGGGATTCAAAAAAATCTGGCACGCGGCAAGCCGATGCCTCCGGGTATCCAGAAAACCCGGATGCCGGATGGCTTTTTGAACCAACTGCCCAGGCACGCTGGCTACGAATGGCGCAACGCAGGCACTGACTTGTTATTGGTGCAAGTTGGCACTGAAATTATTGCTGATGTATTGATGAATGTTTTTGAGTAGCCGCTTTCATGGCTTAACAGGAAACTGTCGGGGATTGCGGCTAAGCAACAGATTCATTTATCAGGCAAAGATCACATGCAATTCCGAGTTGGTTTTTTAGCGGTCGCTAATAAGCCAAGTAAAGTTGATTCTGCTATCGAGCACATCACAGCGCTCCCCTGAATGTAAATCGTCGAAGAGTTTAGTTCTCAGTCCGGCCAGTAGCGGAAGTCACCAGGAAAAAAAGGCCCGCACGATGGCGGGCCCATATATCATCATCTATCACTATCAGCCATGGGCAACAACTTGGCTGCTATTTGCATGTAATCTCTTCTATGTCGATATACGATTTCACCTCGCCGCCAATCATAGTGATATGGAACTTGGCCTTGATGAATAAGCTAGGTGCGCCGCTTTGACCTATAATTTTAAGGGTTTCTTGATAATTGTATACCGTGTTTTCCCCGTCCATCGGCAACACGTCAGCGAAGTTGTGACGCCAGTGCCACTCCTCACCAGTGACAAGACCTGTGAGGGTTCCCAAGGCATTGAAGTTTACGGCCGCACCACCGTTTCGTAAGCTTGAAGCCTTTAAGTGCTGCATCCCCTGAGCTAAAAAAGCCGGGTCATCAGCACAGGGGTCCTCAGGATTCTGTGGTATTACAAATTCAAATGGTAACCATTCGTTGACCAAAAGCTCCGCCTGAACTGGCCCGGCCAGCCCCATCTAAGCAACCAAGATGATGGTCGCAAAGGTATTCTTATAATTGCTCATTAGCACTCTCCCAAGATAGTAATTTTGTATTTCGTTAACAAGAGTCAACGCTGAGAAACATCAAAGAATGTTTTCCCCAGTACTATTAACTATAGTTAACGCTCAGAATTTTGCTTAAATAGGGGCTGGGCGAAATGTAAGAGGAAGAGGGTGCGAGCGCTGGCAGAGCTGGGACACCATATTATATTTTCACTTGGTTAACTCTTGAGAAAGTGACTATTCTCCATTTTTAACTGAAGGTTTTAGCGTCAATAGTCAAATGAACGTAATTCAATTAACTTATTGAACGATACTGATCCGGACATTACTGGGCATGATAACCCGGCGTTAATATTTGGGGCCAGAGTAAACACTATGTTACTGCTCAAAGTTTTACTCTGGCACTTTACTCTGACCCCAACATTGTTCTGGCCTGCTACTGGTGCAAGCGGGCACTGAAATTGTTGCTGATGTATTGATGAACGTTTTCGAGTAGCCGCATTCTCTCTTTGGTGACTGTGTGCGGCTATTCCGCCCCTTCAACCCATATAGTTTTGACTGGCCCTTGTCCGATAATCTGGACTTCGACTGACTCTTCACCACAGGCGCCATCGAAGTGGACCGCACCTTTGGGGTGCATGACGTAGGCGCCACTTGTCATTGGCATCGTATCCTCGCATTTGCCGGAGTGGCCCGTACCAAATGCCCAAACACCGGATATCACGGTTACGTGTCGGTCTTGATCATGATGGTGGGGAGGGAACGTCATTCCGGGAGGAATCTTGAGGCGAATGACATAAATCCCCTCCTTATC
>JBBKVS010000310.1:0-4244 GCA_037968555.1 Lysobacterales bacterium
AGCGAATGCACCCATTTCATCGCCGAGTCGGGTAGCTGCAAGTTGGTGCAAGGCAAGATCAGCCCGAATGGCTGGTGCCTGCTTTGGGTGCAAAAGGCCTGACCCCTTTGATCCAAATCATGGGTGTCTTTTATCTCGGCCCAATCTGAAATTAGATAGTGGCCAAAGCCAAAAAAAGGGGCCAGCGTTGGCTGGCCCCGAGACAAATATTCTCGACCTGACTCAAAGCTCTTTTTACCCGCCAGGTTTTACTTACCGATTCAGTCGACTCTGGCACCTGACTCTGACCTCAAATATTCAGATGGTAAGTTGCACGCGTTTGAGTGAGTTGGCGAAATGGATCATCAGGTAATAAATCGCGCCAATTGCGGCGCCCAGCCAATGCGCCTCTTGCAACACCGGAATCTGGGAGCTTGCCGCGACTGGATAGCCTGACTGGTATTGCCAGATCAGTTTGGCTGCGAACAACGCCAAACCGATGAATTTGACCCGATTGGGAGACTGGAGTAACAGGTAAATCACCAGGCCGTGCAGAACTCCGGACAGGCCGGCATACCAGTCAAATCCCAGGAACAGAAGTGCCAGACTTAAAAACAAGGTACTGACCAGTAAAAGCAACGCAGCGGAATAAAACACATCCAATTTCCTGGCCCAAATGACAAGCGGCACAAGGACTGCGAAATTGATCGCCGCATGGGCCATACCAAAATGCGTAAAATGGGCGGTGATCAATCGCCACCATTGCCCGTTTTTTACTTGCGTGCTTTCCAGCGGCATCCACTGCTCAAGCACGGGAATATTTCCGACAACCATAAGAATCAATAGAATCGTATAAAGCCAATACCCACCGGAACGGCGACTCCAGGGCACGCTATTTCAACCCGCTTCGACCCATTACCAGGCATGCCAACAAACAGAAACACAGGAAAAGCAGGTCTGCAGAGCCCTGTCCACCGGAATCATTGCGGTTTACGATGCGCACGCTCTGGTCTTGCTTGATCCGTTCACGAAAACGTTCCAGTTCAGAATCCAGATTGACTGTCATCTTGTCCACCGCGGCGGCAAAGCTGACCTCTGACAACTCCTGTTTCACTTCTCCAACACCCACAGCTGTGGACCGTTTGGTACCTTCGTCCAGACCGGGGGCGCGAAACAGCATCCGGCGGGTGTTCAGGTCAAACACCGCAGTGTCCACAAAGGTGGTCACATCATTGCTGCTGCCCTTGATCACGTAGGCGCCCACAATGGTCCAATACAGAAACGAAGATGCGGTATCACCAGTCGAAAGCACCTGGTCGTGGGAAACCAGGGCCATCAAATCAACATTGTAGAGCCGCCCGACCTGCTCCAGGGCATCAAAACCTTTCACCCCGGTCAGGTAGGTTGAAGGTATAATCTCGATCCTCTCGACATAGTCACGGCCCACGAAAGCATCGCGAACTTTCATCAGCAGTTGTGCCTGCTGCCCTTCGCCCAATTGCATACCCTGGCGTGAAGGTACAAATGCCAGGCCAACCCGCGCTGGCACCTTGATTTCAGGAATTTGTTCTTTGATCGGCGGTGGAATTTCGCCACCGGGATACAGAAACTCGACCAGGCTACTGGAACTTCCTGAGCGGTAGTCGTTGTAGAAAAGTGCGGAACATGCAGACAAAAGCAGCGCGAGAAATAATGAAAGAAGAGCGACACAGAATTTGTTCATTTCAATTCCCCTCTCACGACGTGAACGGCAAAGGTATTTCAAATCTGAACGCGTACAAATTCTAACATCACACCGGATTCGAAAGTTATGGACATTTGAATCTGTGGCGCATGCGGCGGCGCGGTCAACTGAATCTGCCTGCGGCAAAATGAGAATTTCAGGAGTGTGAGTGAACTTTTTCTGAAAGAATAATGCGGAAAAGCCGTTCTGTGTAATCAACCGTAGAACCGAGGATTAATTTCCGCATGTCGTTTGCTCAGATCAAGTCCATTGCAGGCTTCATCGGCCTGCTGCATGTGATGTTGCTGTTTACCTATCCCGTTCATGCCCAGGTGCATGATTGCACACTGGCAACCGCGGAAAATCGCCTCAACGACGCGGTGGTTATCCTGACCTGGACCAATCCCCACAACCGCTGCATCCTGGTCAGCCCAGGTACCACCATTACCTGGAATGGCGATTTTACTTCCCATCCCTTGCGCGGCGGCGTTTCCCCGCAAACGGATAACTCCAATCCCATCAGTGCAGCGCAGGCGGCTGGGGGTTCGGTAGTACTGAACACAGTGGGCGATTACCCGTATTTCTGTAATATTCACAACGGAACCATGAATGGCGTGATTTACGTTCGCGCCACTTTGCCCGGTAGTTTCAGCAAATCCAACCCGGCAAATAACGCCACCAATCAATCGAATTCTCCCACTCTGTCATGGGCTGGCAGTTCGAATGCAGCCAGTTATGAATACTGCATTGACACCTCAGTGAACAGTAGCTGCAATGCGTCCTGGATCAGCACCGGTACGCAAACCAGCGTTAACCTGGGCTCGCTGGCCAGCGGTGTCACGCACCAGTGGCAGGTGAGGGCGGTCAATAGCAACGGCACCACTTTGGCTAACAGCAACACCTGGTGGCAATTCACCACCACGCCCGCGCTGCCGGCCGGGTTCTCCAAGACCAGCCCGGCCGATTTGGCTACCAGCCAATCCACCAGCCCCAGCCTGAACTGGGCGACCAGCGCCGGTTCAGACAGTTATGAATACTGCATTGACACCTCTGTGAACAGTAGCTGCAATGCCACCTGGATCAGCACCGGGGTCAATGCGAATGCCAGCCTCGTGGGGCTGGTCAACGGCACCACCTATCAATGGCAATCAAGGGCCGTCAATGCGGCGGGTAACACCGAAGCAAACAGCGGCACCTGGTGGCAGTTCACCACTATTCCATTGCCGCCAGGCGCTTTTGGCAAATCCAGTCCGGCCAATTCGGCAACTGACCAGTCGACTGCGGCTACCCTGATGTGGTCGTCCAGCAACGGGGCCAGCAGCTATGAATACTGTATGGACACGTCTGACAACAACAGCTGTGATGCCAGTTGGACCTCCAACGGTGTAAACACCAGTGCGGCACCGAAAGACCTGGTGGTGTTGACCACTTACTACTGGCAGGTCAGAGCGATCAATTCAGGTGGAACCACTTTAGCCGACAGCAATACCTGGTGGCATTTCACCACCAGTGCTGTGGCAGAAATTGTGCATATTGACGGATTTGAGTCTGTAACGCCCTGAATTTCGGAAGACCACAAGGCGGGTTTTTCTTTGCCTCTTTCCTGCAACTCTGTTCTTTACCCACGGCGGTGACTGCTGTGTCGAATTGACATGCCAAGTCCCGCGGTCAATGTATTTGGCCGCGAACCCTCAAGCGGAATTGTGGTCCGGAGAGACCCAGTTTGCACCGCCCTGGCAGGTATTACGTCGATACTGCAGCTATACTTTGGGTGTGTGGAACCACCCGTGGATAGTTGTACCAATGTGCCTTAGATGCCAAGTTTTACTGGTCCTGATCATGGCGCTTCTGCCTTTTCAGTCTGCCGCAGACGAAGTCGCGACGGAGTTGTCCCGGCCATTCTGGGCCGCCATTGACGATACGGATGAACGTGCATTGCGTAAACTGGTTCACCCGGCAAGCCGATCTCCCAACCTGACTGCTTATCTGAGCCAGTATGTGGTCATCATGAATGGGGTTCGAAAACGCTATCCGGACGTGGCCGCATATGCAGCTGCTGTCATCCCTTCCAGCGAAATGAAAAACTACGACAGTGGCATTCCCGGCCTGTACAAGGACCAGCAACTGGATGTTTACCCGGTGCCAGCCGATTCATTCCTTCAATTGACCATTGCTCTGGATGCCGGGCTGGCGGAAGTGGATGTACTGCCGATTGTTCAGCACGATGGAGAGTGGTTACTGGTGTTCCCTTCCGAATCCATCGCGTGGCCGGGGCTGGAGCAGCGCTTTCACGCACGGCTTGCACAACAGGATCCAGACTCATCTCCGGTCGACCCGATGCCTATCCATGTAGAAATGCCGCAGTATCCGGATTCCATGGCGCGCTCGGAGACATCAGGTTGCGCCCGGTTTTCGTTCACGGTAGATAGTGCAGGCATTCCGCAGGATCTGGAAGTTGTCCAGTCCGAGCCGTCCGGATTGCCGGGCAGGGAAGCACGTAATGTGCTGCGGAAATGGCGCTTCGCTGCCGACAACAAGGTGC
>JBBKVS010000311.1:0-5249 GCA_037968555.1 Lysobacterales bacterium
TGTTCATAATGATTCCACATAAAAGAAAAAAACCTTCTTGTTTAGCAAACATGCAGAATTTCACTTTTGTTGGCCGATGTTGCTGGAGCGAAGATGATAGATCCTTCAAATTCCCAAATGCAGGCATTTCTGGCAACCGATCAAAGCAACCAGGTGATGTTCCTCAACTGTCATCGTTATTACGACAAGGCCAGGTATGCAGCAGATTTCAGTGATGAGCGCTATTCGCTCAATGTTTCAGGACAGGAGGCCTACCATCGCTACCTGAAAGAAGTTTCAAGCCGGTTTGGAAGCTGTCCATACCATGGTTTTGGATCCCCAGAAATTCTTCATTAACTACGTCAACTGAATTCGGAGACTTGATGTGAGCCTGGACAAAGGTACATTGCTTGAAGCTTATCGCTTGATGAAAACCATCCGCGAGTTTGAAATGCGAATGCGCTCAGAAAATGAAGCCGGCCAGGTGCCTGGCTTCATACATCTTTATTGTGGGCAGGAAGCAATTGCAGTCGGGGCGTGCATGCAGCTGGAAGACAAGGATTACATCGGCAGCAATCACCGCGGTCACGGTCATTGCATTGCCAAGGGCTGTGACATAGGCGGCATGTTACTTGAGATTTTCTGCAAACAGGGTGGATTGTGTAATGGCAAGGGTGGCTCAATGCATATCGCCGACCTTAGCAGAGGTATGTTGGGAGCAAATGCCATTGTAGGTGCTACACCTCCCATCGCAGCGGGCGCCGCTCTCACTGCCAAGACCTTGAAAACCGGTGGTGTGGCGATGGCGTTCATCGGTGACGGAGCCTCAAATCAGGGTACCGTATTCGAAGCGCTGAATCTCGCCGTGGTCCTCAAACTCCCAATGATATTCATGTATGAGAACAACAACTACGCCGAGTTTACCGGTGCCGATTATCACCTCGGAGGTGCCGATATCCTGGAGCGGGCCAAGAGCTTTGGGATGCCGGGCGAAAAAGTGGATGGAACAGACTTTTTTGCAGTTTACGAGGCGGTGGGTGAAGCGGTTAAGCGAGCCAGGAATGGCGAAGGACCGAGCGCGATTGAAGCCAGTGCCATGCGTTATTACGGACATTTCGAAGGTGATCCGCAACTCTATCGTGCCAAGGATGAAGCCAAGGCACTAAAGGCTCAATCAGACCCTATCGACAAATTCATCCAACGGGTCACCGAATCGATGGAGCTTAGCAAGGAAGAGATTTCTGCCATAGATGTGGAAATCCTGGCCCTGATCGATGAGAAGGTTGCGGAAGCAAAAGCGGCAAGTATTCCGCCAGCAGAAGCGCTCTACACTGACGTCTATATTAACTATTGAGGCAATTTCCATGTCCAGAAAAACGATGCGTGAGGCAATTAACGAAACACTCAGGCAGGAAATGCGGCGTGATCCCCGGGTCATTGTGATTGGTGAAGATGTGGTTGGTGGTCTGGGGGGAACTTCGGGTGCCGTTGAGGCCAGCGGTGGGGCGTTTGGTGTCCATTCCGGCCTGGTCCAGGAGTTTGGTCGTGAACGCGTCATTGATACCCCGATTACCGAGTCCGCCATTATGGGTGCAGCTGCCGGTGCGGCTTTGACCGGATTGCGGCCCGTTGCTGAACTGATGTTCGTGGATTTTGTCGGCGTATGCTATGACCAGATACTGAACCAGATCGCAAAATTCCGTTATATGTTTGGTGGCACGGCCAAGACACCACTCGTCATTCGCACCACGATTGGTGCGGGCTTCGGAGCAGGCCCCCAGCACTCCCAGACCTTGTACTCAATGTTTACTTCAGTACCCGGCCTGAAATGCGTAGTGCCTTCAAATCCTTATGACGCCAAGGGTTTGCTGGCACAGGCGATTCGGGATGATGACCCGGTCATCGTGTTTGAGCATAAGATGATGTACACGGATGAGTGTGAGGTTCCCGATGAGCCTTACCTGATTCCATTTGGCCAGGCGAATGTCACGCGCCAGGGTGACCAGGTAACTATTGTGGCCTTGTCGCGAATGGTGCAATTGGCCAACCAGGTTGCTGACAGGCTGGCAGCACAAGGTGTTTCCGTCGAAGTCATAGATCCAAGGACAACATCACCGCTGGACGAAGATGGCATTCTTGACAGCCTGGAAAAGACCGGGCGCCTGGTAGTGGTGGATGAATCCAATCCCTACTGCAGCATGGCTTCAGAAATTGCCAGCCTGGCTGCGTGCGAGGCCTTTGATTTTCTTAAAGCGCCGGTAGTGAAGGTTACGCCACCGCATACACCCGTGCCGGCAACGCCATCCCTGGAACAACTCTATATTCCTACGGTTGATCAAATAGAAACGGCGGTACGCACAGTGCTTGACTACTCATAGTCGGGACCAATAGCCCCACTCAAGACGGAAAATAATTCTGGAGTGTTTGTTTACTTGTCCTGATTCGGCAAGCTATAGGCCACGACCGCATCACTGGCCGGGCTGCCGAACCACAAATGATGACCGCTGACCATGACGACGTATTGTTTCCCTGCGGCTGAGTAAGTCATGGGCGTGGTTTGCGTACCACCGGGTATCTCGTCCTTCCACAATTCCTCTCCGGAATTGATATCAAAGGCGCGCAGATAGCCATCCATGGTAGCCCCGATAAAGATCAACCCCCCGGCAGTCACGATGGGGCCACCGATATTTGGCGTGCCCAGATTCCATTCGAAGGACAGCGGCAGCATCTTTTCGATAGAGCCCAGCGGTACCCGCCATTTGATACTGCCGTTTTCCATATCCACCGCGACCAACTCGCCCCAGGGTGGTTTCACGCAAGGCGCACCCAATGGAGATAGCAGCCACTCCCTGCGTACGCCGTACGGCGTTCCCAGCGCGGCTGCAACATCAATTCCTGCTTCCAGATTGATGCCCTCGACACCCACTATTTGCTCCCTGGGTACGAGGATGACTACCTGTGGGACATTCATTGTATTGACGATCATCCACTTGCGCTCAGGATCGAAAGCCGGCCCCCCCCAGTTCATGCCACCAGCCGTTCCGGGGTAAATGACAGAACCCGGTGCTGTGGTCGGTGGCGTGAAAATGCCATCGGAGCGCAGACTTTCAATCTTCTCACGGCAGGACTTGCGATCGAAATAAGTAAATCCCCAGGCGTCTTCCGGTGTCAATTTCATTGGAACCAGAGGGGGTGGTAAAACGGGAAACGGCTGGGTTGGTGATAGCCACTCGCCCGCCAGGGCGCCTTGCGGCACGGGACGTTCCTCTACACCGAAGACCGGCTCGCCTGTTTCCCGATCAAGCACGAAAGAGAAACCCTGTTTTGTGTTCTGGACCACTGCCGGAACTTGTATGCCCTCGTGTACGATGTCGATCAGCATTGGCGGCGAGGGCGTATCGTAATCCCAGATATCGTGATGAATATGCTGAAAGTGCCAGGCCACTTTTCCGGTAGTCGCATTCAAGGCAACGAGAGAACTCGAATAGAGGTTGTCGCCCTTGCGCTCTCCACCCCAGAAATCAGGTGAGGCTGAACCAACCGGTGCAAAGATGAGGTTTCGCTCAGGATCTGCAACCATGGTTGACCAAACATTGGCTGCACCTGTTGTCTGTGCACTGTCGTCCTGCCAACTCGTGTAGGCAGGATCGTCCGGGTCACGAGGTATCGGATCGAAACTCCAGAGACTTTTTCCGGTGAGTGCATCGAAAGCAAACACCGTCCCTAATGGCGCATCGGTCCGCAGGTTATCCATCACGAAGGAACCGAGTGCGACCACTCCGTTTAAAACCACGGGCGCTGAAACGAGTTTGCGTTCACCGGCAAACTTTTGAGGTCTGCTCTGTGTGACGGAGATTTCTCCATTGGACCCAAAGTCTTTACATCTTTGCCCCGTCTTTGCATCGATCGCAAACAAACGCTCGTCATTGGTGCCCATGAAGATTCTGTATCTGCAATCATCGACCTGGTCTGCATTCGGATTTTCCCAGCCAGTGACACCACGGCAGTTGTACTGAAAGGGCAGTGGGTGGCTCAGATCAATCTGCGCATCGAATACCCACCGCTCTTTTCCACTGCTGGGATCCAGGGCGATAAGCCGGTTGAATGAGGTACAGATAATCAGTGATCCGGCCACCAGGATGGGGGTGTAATGGGTCGAGCTGTTGGTGATGAGATCCGGACCGCGCCGTTCAAGCTCGCCGGTATGGTAGGTCCAGGCAACTTCCAGTTCTGAAACGTTCTCGCGCGTAACCTGGTCCGCAGATGAATACCTGATGCCGGCCTGGTTTCCGCCGTAGTACTCCCAGCCGTCATCAGCGTCGTCGCTTACAGCACCGTTAGCCGTTCCTAGCAGGAAACATAAGCAGATAGTGATGGCTTTGTTCTGCTTATCCATGAATAACCAGGCAGAAGAGGTGCTTTGACAATCTGCTTTTAGTCATAAGTCGATATTCATTCTGTTCGGTTTATCAGGCTTTGATTCGTTCCATTTCCGGATCATACATGGGTCGGAGTGAAACTTCGGCAGGATAAATCCTGCCAGCAATATCCACTTCCCATTTTCCTTCTTTCAGATAATCAGCATCGACACTTTCAGCATTGTCGTTGACACTGATCATGGCCAGGCCCACTGAACCGCCAAGCGTATGACCGTAAGCCGCCGAGCGCACATTGCCCACCGGCTTGCCATCGCGCAGCACGATTTCGTGGTGGATCATCTGCGGTTCGGGATCCTTCAGTAATATTTGTACCAGGCGCTCCGGATATTGGCTTTCGGCTTTACGCTTGATGCAAGCCTGTTTACCGATAAAGTCACTGGCTTTATCCAGTCGCACTGCGAAGCCCAGGCCGACGGAATAAGGGTCGTCCATATTGTCGATATCGTGGCCGTAATCACGATAGCCTTTTTCCATGCGCAAGCTGGCCAGTGATTTCAAGCCGGCATGGCGCAGGCCAAAATTTTTCCCAGCCTCAACTATACGGTCATACACATGGATGGCCTGTTCGGAGGGAATGTTCAGCTCATATCCGAGTTCACCTGCATAAGTAATGCGTACACACATCACCCGTGCCAGGCCGATATCGATTTCCTGCACAGCGCGGAAGGGAAAGGCCTCATTCGACATATCGGTATGGGTGATGGATTGCAGCAGCTCACGCGAACGCGGACCTTGAATATTCAGTTGGCCGTAGCTGGAAGTGACGTCGGTAATAAAAACGTGCTGATCATCGGCTACATGACGCTTCATCCAGGTTTCGGTGTGGCGATG
>JBBKVS010000312.1:0-11889 GCA_037968555.1 Lysobacterales bacterium
GCCTGGGGTCTGGCCCTGCGTAAACGTTTTTGCCGGCACTTCAATTTTGAATTGCAGGCCGCGGCACTGGAAGACTGCCTGATCCTGTCATTGGGTGAAACACACAGCTTTGATCGCGATGCAGTTCCGGCATTTCTGAATTCGGCCACTGTGCGCGAAGTGCTGGTGCAGGCTTTGCTGGATGCGCCCATGTTCGGTGTGCGCTGGCGTTGGAATGCCACCATAGCCCTGGCCGTGCAGCGCATGCGCAATGGTAAAAAATTACCACCACAATGGCAGCGCAACCAGGCTGAAGATCTGGTCGCAGTGGTATTCCCCGATCAATTGGCTTGCCTGGAGAACATTCGTGGCGAGCGGGAAATTCCGGATCATCCCTTGGTCACACAAACCATTTCAGACTGCCTGCACGAAACCATGGATATAGACGGCCTGGAGCAGGTATTGCTCAGCCGGGAGAAAGGCGAGATAGAAATACGCAGCGTGGATCTGGTGGCGCCATCGCCATTGGCGGCAGAAATCATCAATGCCCGGCCTTATGCCTTCCTCGACGATGGTGACGCAGAAAACCGCCGTACCCGCGCTATCTCCCAGCGCGGCAATGATCTGGTCGATGCGGCCATGCTGAGCATCATCAGTCGCCCCGCTATAGAGCAGGTGCAAGCGGAGTGCTGGATTGCTCCGCGCAATCCGGATGAGCTGCATGATGGCTTGTTGCAACTGGGATTCCTCACCCAGCAGGAGTTCAGCAATGGTAACTCCACCACCGGCGCCAGTGGCGATGCTCGACTCTGGGGTCGTTGGTTCCAGGCATTGGCCGATGATTTGCGGGCCAGTTGCGTCAGCTCAGCAGATGGCTGTCGCTGGTGGGTAGCCACCGAGCGTCTGGCGGAATTTCTGGCCATGGAACCCGGACGTACGCCCAAGCCTGATCCGGGCAAGAACTGGACTGAAAAGAATCGCCCTGAAACCGACCGGGCTCTGGCTGAAATGTTGCGCAGCCGTCTGTCTGGCCTGGGTCCAGTCAATTCCAATCAGCTGGCGCAGGATTTCAGCTTGCCGACCAGTCGGCTGGAGCAGGGCTTGCTGGCGCTGCAGAATGAAGGCTATGCCATGTCCATGGATAGTCATTCCATCGAGCTGGCAGCTTCTGACCCTGAATTGGTCTCTGAATTGACGCTTCCTCTCAAACAGGCTGGAGGCCTTATCTGGTGTGAGCGTCGATTGCTGGCGCGCATACACCGTTACAGCCGGGAGAAACGCCGCAACTCAGGGCAGGTGGTGGCGCCAGCCAACTTCATGCGTTTTCTGCTTTCCTGGCATGGGCTGGATCAGCCGGCTGCTGATCTGCAGTCGGCCCTGGCTTTGTTGGAGGGCTGGTCGGCACCCTTGTCAGCCTGGGAGCCGGAATTATTGCAGGCACGTTGTCGGAACTACTCGGCCCAGGGTCTGGACCAAATGTTTTTAAGTGGCCAATTGGCCTGGTTCCGGCCGGCGCAGGGTGTAAGCGATCGACAACAACTGATATCAGCCACACCCATAGCCATGGTGCCCAGGCAGGTTCTGTCGGTTTGGTTAAACGGTGACACCGTGGCCAGTGAAGATATGCCGGAGAGTGCCGCAGCTGTACTGCAACAGCTGCAACAACGCGGCGCCATGTTTACGGATGACCTGCTGGCTGTCTGCGGCCAATTGCAACCGCAACTGGAGCAGACTTTGGCATTGTTGGTCGCACGCGGGCTGATTACCGCCGATGCATTTTCACCGTTGCGCTGGCTGGTACGACCGGAACAGCAAAAACGGCGACAACTGCGCGCGGCCCGGGCAGGGCGGGGCGGTGGCTCTGCCCATGGTTCAGCCGCCATCATGCTAGGCCGTTGGAGCGTGTTTGCAGCAAAACAGGATGTGAGCTCCAGGTTGGACCAGAATGACATCGCGCAAATCTGCCTGGCCTTATTAAGGCGTTATGGTGTGGTTTTCAGGGCCGTGCTGGAGCGCGAAAGCCTGTTGCCACCGTGGCGGGACCTGCTGCGTTATTTCCGTCGCATGGAAGACCGGGGCGAAGTGCTGGGTGGACGCTTTGTGGACGGTTTTTCGGGGGAGCAGTTTGCGCTGGCCGAAGCAGTGGGTTTGCTGCGAAACCTGGCCAGGCAGCCTGCCAGTCAGCAAATGCGGGTGATTGCAGCCAGCGACCCGCTTAATCTCGGTGGCATCATCACTCCGGGAGCCAAAACTCCCGCCATCAATGGCCACAGAATCCTGTTGCAGAACGGTTTGCCCATTGCGCGTTTGCAGGGTGAATTAGTGGAAATACTGGATACCAACACCCGGCTCAATGCGGAACAATTGCGTTTGCAGCTTTCACCAGTGCGGGTTCTGCACCAGCATGTAACCTGATTTACGGTTATGGTTGAATTCAGCTGAAGTTCACATGATGTCGACATAATCCCCGGCAATACCGTCAATCCAAATTTTATTTTTTTCTCACGAATTTCAATTTGCAGACAACAACTCGAGGAACCGGATATGAAAACCAAAAACCAAAACTTCAAAAGAGGACTGATAAAAATTATTACTGTGCCGCTTGTCAGCCTGTTGCTGGCAGCCTGTGCGACTCCCGGCAGTAATCCCAATGATCCATACGCCAAAACCAAAAAGGGCGCCATGATAGGCGCAGCAGCCGGGGCAGTTGCCGGCCTGTTTGTGGGTGATGGCGAGTTGGACGAAGTGCTGGGTGGTGCGGCAGTAGGTGCTGGACTAGGCGCCGGCATCGGTGTCTACATGGACAAACAACAACAGAAGCTGGAAGAGATTGAAAACGCGGAAGTGGAACGCATTGATGCAGAAACCCTGCGCATCAGTTTTGACAGTGACATTTTGTTTGCAGTTGATTCAGCGGTTTTATCAGCTGACTCCAAACGCTCGCTGGATGAGTTTGCACAGGTGATGATGGACTATCCGAAGACCGGTATTCTGGTTCAGGGCCATACTGACTCCACCGGCAGCGAGGCGCATAACCAGGCTTTGTCCGAGCGCCGGGCACAATCGGTGATGAGTCACCTGACCCTGCGGCAGGTAGATCACTCAAGGATAAACGCCATCGGCTATGGCGAAGGTTACCCGGTGGCAGATAACAGCACCGCACAGGGACGTTCGCAGAACAGACGGGTAGAAATCCTGGTGAAAGGTAAAGCCTGATCCTTGCAAAACTCAGTTAAAACCTGGATTGGTTTAGTCCATTGATCTGAAAAAAGGGCTGTCGGGTAAATTCCGACAGCCCTTTCTTTTTACTCTTTAAAACCTGCCTTTTACCTGTAATCAGGCAGCAAGCTGGCGCAGTACGTAATGCAGAATACCGCCGTGCTGGTAGTACTCCCACTCCTTCGGTGTATCAATACGCAGCTTGGTTTCGAACTCCGTAATATTGCCTTCGTCGTCCGTCGCTCTAACAGTGATATTACTTGAATTATTGGGTGTAAGTTCTTGAATATCAAAAGTCTCTTTACCCGTCAATTCCAAGGATCCAGCGGATTGTCCTTCCAGGAAGGTCAGTGGCAATACGCCCATACCAACCAGGTTAGAACGGTGAATTCGTTCGAAACTTTCGGCGATTACTGCCTTAACACCCAACAGATTAGTACCTTTGGCTGCCCAGTCGCGTGAAGAACCGGTGCCGTATTCCTTGCCCGCCAGAATCACCAGCGGCGTGCCTGCTTGCTGGTACTGCATGGCAGCATCGAAAATGGGCATCAGGGCATCGCCGGGCTGGAATGTGGTCCAGCCGCCTTCGGTACCTGGCGCCAGCTGATTGCGCAGACGAACATTGGCGAAGGTACCGCGCATCATGACCTGGTGATTACCGCGACGTGAACCATAAGAATTGAAATCGGCTTTCAAAACGCCTTTGCTTTTCAGATAGTCGCCGGCCGGTGAATCTTCCTTGATGGAGCCTGCGGGTGAAATATGATCGGTAGTGATGGAGTCACCCAACTTGGCCAGGCAGCGCGCACCCTTGATGGTGGGAATGTCAGGCGGTTGCTTTGTGATGCCCTCGAAATAAGGCGGATTCTGGATATAGGTCGAATCATCCTGCCAGTCAAATATCTCGCCTTTCGGAGACTCAATGCTGTTCCAGCGCTCATCGCCCTTGAACACACTCGAGTAGCTCTTCTCGAACATGGCCGCAGTCACGTTGTCCGCGACCACTTGCTGGATTTCATGGCTGCTGGGCCAGATATCCTTGAGGAATACCGGCTTGCCTTCCCTGTCTTCTCCCAGTGGCTCGGTGGTCAGATTCACATCCATGTGCCCGGCCAGCGCATAGGCTACGACCAGCGGCGGTGAAGCCAGGTAGTTCATTTTTACATCGGCATGTATGCGGCCTTCGAAATTTCGATTGCCTGAAAGCACTGAAACAGCTGCCAGGTCGTGCTCACGTATGGCATTCGAAATCGGCTCCGACAGGGGGCCTGAATTGCCAATACAGGTGGTACAGCCGTAACCCACCACATTGAAGCCCAGTGCTTCAAGATCATCCAGTAAGCCGGCTTTTTCCAGGTAATCCGTGACCACGCGCGAACCTGGCCCCATTGAGGTTTTAACCCAGGGCTTGACCTTCATGCCCAGCTTCACTGCATTGCGCGCCAGCAATCCGGCACCCAACATGACCTGTGGGTTGGAGGTGTTAGTACAGGAGGTAATGGCGGCGATGACGATTGCGCCATCACGCAAATCAAATTGCTGGTCTTTGTATTCAACTTTGGCCATGGGTGAATGCAATATCTCGTCGTTGCCAACGGCAGTGCCACCACCTTCATTTTCAAGCCTGGCTTCCGCTCCATTGCTGGGTAAACGCCCGCTGGTGATTTTGGCCACGTTGCTCTGGTAGTTCTCGGCAGCCTCACTGAGTAACACTCGATCCTGCGGACGTTTGGGGCCCGCCAGGCTGGGCAGTACAGCTGCCATGTCCAGTTTCAGCAGGGCGCTGTATTCGGCTTCAGGTTGATCCGGAGTACGGAAAATGCCCTGAGCCTTGGCATAGGCTTCAACCAGTGCAACCCGTTCGTCACTGCGTCCTGACAGGCGCATATAACGCAAGGTTTCCTCATCAATGGGGAATATGCCGCAGGTTGCGCCATATTCCGGCGCCATATTGGCAATCGTGGCGCGGTCAGCCAGGGGCAAGTGATCCAGTCCCGGGCCGAAGAACTCAACAAATTTTCCTACCACACCATGCTCACGCAACATTTGTGTAACGGTCAGTACCAGGTCGGTTGCTGTGGCCCCTTCGGGCAGGTTGCCGGTCAATTTGAAGCCCACTACCTGGGGGATCAACATGGTGATGGCCTGGCCTAACATGGCGGCTTCAGCTTCAATACCACCCACGCCCCAGCCCAGCACGCCAATACCGTTGATCATGGTGGTATGCGAATCGGTGCCAACCACCGTATCCGGATATGCCACACCATCGGTATCAAATACCACTCGCGCCAGGTGCTCCAGGTTGACCTGGTGCACAATGCCGGTATTGGGTGGTACCACGCGGAAATTGCTCAAGGCACTCTGGCCCCAGCGCAGAAAGCTGTAGCGCTCATTGTTGCGCTGGAATTCAATGCGGTTGTTGATATCCAGAGAGTCGGCTGCGCCGTAGCTGTCTACCTGTACGGAGTGGTCGATAACCAGCTCAGCTGGTGACAATGGATTAATTTTGCCGGGCGATCCGCCCAATGCCACCATGGCATCGCGCATGGCTGCCAGGTCAACGACCGCCGGCACGCCGGTGAAGTCCTGCAAAACAACGCGTGCCGGAGTAAATGCGATTTCAGTTTCGGGTTCGGCCTTGGCGTCCCAATTGCACAAAGCTTCAATATCACTGTGCGTGACATCAACGCCGTTTTCATGGCGCAACAGGTTTTCCAACAGGATTTTTAAACTGAATGGCAGACGCTTGACGGGCATGGTCTCATCCAGTTTGGTCAGGCTGAAATATTTATAGTCCTTGCCGTTGACGTTTAGCGTACTGCTGGTGGAAAAAGAGTCACCCATTGCGTTCTCCGAATTAAAAGCTGATCAAATATTTCTGCAGGTCACCACGCAAGTCGCCCCTGAAGACTTTTCGTGGCATTTGCAGTGAAGTAAACGAGCATTATCGCCCATACTTAAATGTGTTAACAGGCCTGGTGACCTGTAACCGTCAAAGCGGTAGTAGCATGGCGCAGGAGTGGTGGTGTCTGGTACCGGTCTGGAGTGAGGCCGATAGCCATAGCTATCGGCTGAATGAAGACCAAGCCAGGCGCCGCCAAACCGAGCCAGGCGCTACTGATTTGGCGGTTACAGGTCACTTGCCATGTAACAACTTCTGCGCTTGCTCCAAAAGTTTACGTCGGCCGAACATCAGTTCCAGCCGACCACCACCCAATTGGTCCCACAACACAGCAGAGCGCAAACCCGCCAACAGCAGACTGCGGACCCAGTTCACCACTCTCTCGACCTTGAGGTATTGTGGCCTGCCATTCACCACGATACGGGGCGACAATTGGCTGATGGTGTCGGTATACAGAGCAGCAACCCGTTCGGCTTTGAAATCTTCAATGTGTTCTTCTGACAGCTCCTGTGAGTCTTGTGCTATGCCTTCAAGACAATTTCCAATCTTGCTTTGCAGGGTTTTGTTGGCCTGGAAGCGACGCTCGATCTGTAGCAATGCCAAGGCATAACGTAATGCATCATTGCTGCTTTGATCGCCCTGCAGCACAGAGATCAGCGTCTCCAGGCCCAGTCGCATGCGCTTGCGATCGCCGTAGACGGAATCAACTGACTCAGCTTCCAGGCGGAATAGCGAGTCCAGGCTGGCAGTCGCTGCATAACCCGACCAGGTGCCATGCCAGGCGGCCTGGCGTACGAGTTCAGTGGCCTGCAGTACTCCGGCCAGTGCCAGCGTGCGGTCTTTGCGGTTATTGCTCATGGCTTGTCAGCCTTCATCAAATTACTGTCCTCTGCTAAGTCGGAACGCTCTGCCGGGGGTGTATTGGAGTACTGGATAATTCCACCACCCAGGCAAACATCTTCATCATAGAGCACGATGGATTGCCCGGGTGTAATGGCCCATTGCGGCTGCTTAAACTCCACCGTGAGTTTGTCTGCAAGCACCTCGACTACGTGGCAGGCTTGCGCTGCCTGGCGATAGCGCACTTGCGCCTGCAGTTGGGTACCTGCCTCGGGTGCCTGTCCGGAAATCCAGCTCAATTCCTTGGCCAACACCCGACTGGATAATAGCCACGGATGGTCGTGTTGCTGGCCGACAAACAGCACATTGGACTGCATGTCTTTATGCAATACATACCATGCTGCGTCCGGAAAGCCGCGCACGCCACCTATGCCCAGGCCCTGGCGCTGTCCCAGAGTGTGGAATGCCAGGCCCTGGTGTTGACCAATCAGCTGACCATCAACCGTACGCATTTCACCGGGCTCGCTGTCAACGTAGCTGGACAGGAAAGTGCGGAAGTCACGCTCGCCAATAAAACAGATGCCCGTGCTGTCTTTCTTGTCGTGCACTTTGAAGCCGGCAGCATTCGCCATCTCGCGTACCGCTGGCTTGGCTAATTCACCCACCGGGAAATCAACCCGGGCCAATTGCTTCTGGCCCAGTGTGTAGAGGAAATAACTCTGGTCCTTGTTGTGGTCCAGGCCACGCAATAATCGGTGCAGACCATCAAGCTCATCGGAACGCACGTAATGGCCCGTGGCGATGCGTTCGGCGCCCAGGTCCTGGGCATGTTGCAGGAAAGTTTTGAACTTGATTTCGCGATTGCACAGTATGTCGGGATTGGGCGTGCGGCCGGCCTGGTATTCGGCAATGAAATTTTCGAAAACACCATCCCAGTACTCTGCAGAAAAATTTCGGGTGTGCAGGTCTATGCCCAATGATTGTGCTACACCCAAGGCATCAGCTGCATCCCGTTCAGCTGGGCATTCACCGTTACGGTCATCCTCTTCCCAATTTTTCATAAACATGCCAGCAATGGCTTTGCCCTGCTGTTGCATAAGCAAAGCAGCTACCGATGAATCGACACCACCTGACATGGCAACCATGGTCAGTTCGTTTTGTTTGGGTTTGCTGGACATGTTTCTGCAAATGGGGGCGTTGGTGCAAAAGCTAAAGCCCAGCCTCAGCATTTGCATTGAAATGACTCCGTTATGGACTGGGGTAGCGCTTAGGCATCGACTCGACCCGGTCTGCTACGTTAAAATCAGCTCATGGGTCAGGATCTGGAATCAAGAAAGGAACATGGCGTCGCTCTGGAAGAAGCGCAGCCAGAGGTCATGTTGCCTCCAATGTACCGCGTCATTCTGTTGAATGATGACTACACACCCATGGACTTTGTCATCGAAATCCTTAAAACCTTTTTCACCATGAGCCACGACCGGGCAACCCAGGTAATGCTGCACGTGCATACGCGTGGCAAAGGGGTTTGCGGCGTGTTTACCTTCGAAATTGCCGAAACCAAGGTGGTGCAGGTCAGTGAATATGCCCGCCAGAATGAGCACCCATTAAAATGCACCATGGAAAAAGTCTGAAACCTTGAACTGAGTAATCGGGTCTACATGTTCAGGGTAGGGCATTCGGCAACAGCCAGGCCCACCGATGAGGCCAGGAATCTGGCCCAGGAGATTGGGGAACATGTTTAGCAAGGATTTGGAACTTTCGATCAGCAGGGCTTACCAGGAGGCCCGTGAAAGCCGGCATGAATTTCTGACCGTAGAGCACATGCTGCTGGCCTTACTGGACAACGGTTCCGCGCTGGCCATACTCAGTGCCTGCGGGGCTGAAATCAAACAGCTGGAAAAAGAACTGCGCAAAGTGCTGGATGACACCGTCCCACTACTGCGTGACGACGATGTGCGCGACACCCAACCTACCATTGGCTTTCAGCGCGTACTGCAACGCGCTCTGTATCACGTGCAATCCGCCGGCAAGGAAGAAGTGCTGGGCTCGAATGTGCTGGTTGCCATATTCAGCGAGAAAGATTCTTACGCTTGCTATCTGCTGCACCGCCACGACGTGAATCGGCTGGATGTGGTCAATTACATTTCACATGGCGTCAGCAAATTGGAAAATGGTGAAGAAAAGGAATCCAATCCCGGGGTGCTGGAAACTGGCGGTGACGAGGAGGGTGAACGCAAAGTCAGCGCCCTGGAACGCTATACGTCCAATTTGAATGAACGCGCCCGCAAGGATGAAATTGATCCGCTGATCGGCCGCGCCAGGGAAGTTGAGCGCACCATTCAAGTATTGTGTCGCCGGCGCAAGAACAATCCCTTGCTGGTTGGCGAAGCCGGTGTAGGTAAGACCGCCCTGGCGGAAGGCCTGGCCCTGCGCATCGTCAACAAGGAAGTGCCTGAGGTGTTGGCCAATGCCACGATTTATGCCTTGGACTTGGGTTCATTGCTGGCAGGTACCAAGTATCGCGGTGATTTTGAAAAACGCCTGAAGGCGGTTCTTGCCGAGCTAAAAAGTGATATTGGCGCAATCCTGTTTATTGATGAAATCCATACCATCATCGGTGCTGGTGCTGCTTCAGGCGGGGTAATGGATGCCTCCAACCTGATCAAACCGGTACTCGCATCTGGTGAGTTACGCTGCATGGGCTCAACGACTTTCCAGGAATTTCGCGGGGTATTTGAAAAAGATCGCGCCTTGGCGCGGCGCTTCCAGAAAATTGATATAGACGAGCCCAGCGTGCCCGAAACCATAGAAATATTGCGAGGGCTCAAAACCCGTTTCGAAGAACACCACAATGTGAAATACAGTGACGCAGCACTGGTGGCGGCCGCTGAGTTGTCAGCCCGACATATCAATGACCGGCACTTGCCTGACAAAGCCATCGATGTGATTGATGAAGCCGGCGCCCGTCAACGTCTGCAACCTGAAAAAACCCGCAAGGTTGATCTGGACGAACACGATATCGAAGACATCATCGCCCACATGGCGCGCATTCCGGCCAAGCAGGTTTCGCGTTCAGATCGCGATGCACTGCGCAATCTGGATCGCGATTTGAAACTGGTGGTATTTGGCCAGGACGATGCCATCGATGCTTTATCGGCGGCCATCAAGATGGCCAGATCCGGCTTGGGTGATGCCGAAAAACCGATTGGTTCTTTCCTGTTTGCCGGGCCGACTGGCGTGGGCAAAACCGAAGTTACCCGCCAGCTGGCTATGACCATGGGCATCGAGTTGATCCGCTTTGACATGTCGGAATACATGGAAGCTCATTCCGTTTCGCGCCTGGTGGGGGCACCTCCTGGCTATATTGGTTTTGATCGCGGCGGATTGCTCACCGAAGCAGTTACCAAAACACCCCACGCCGTGCTGTTGCTGGACGAAGTGGAAAAAGCCCATCCGGATATCTTCAATATTCTCTTGCAGGTAATGGATCACGGCAAGCTGACTGATGCCAATGGTCGTGAAGCAGATTTCCGCAACGTGATTCTGGTGATGACCACCAATGCCGGCGCGCATGAAAGTGCCCGGCGTTCAATCGGCTTTACCGAGCAGGACAATTCTACCGATGCCATGGAAATCATCCGCAAAACATTCGCGCCTGAATTCCGTAACCGGCTGGATTCCATTATCAACTTCCGCGCACTGGATCTGCCCATCATCCTGCGAGTGGTGGACAAGTTCATCCTCGAGCTGGAAGAACAATTGGCATTGAAGAATGTCAGCATTTCGGTTACGCGTACTGCCCGTGAGTGGCTGGCTGAGAAAGGTTTTGATCCGAAAATGGGAGCCCGCCCCATGAAACGCGTGATCCAGGAGCAGATCAAGCGACCACTGGCCGATGACCTGTTATTTGGCGATTTGGTCGAAGGTGGCGAGGTACGCGTAACGGCACCTCGCGGCAAAGGCGATAAGCTTCAAATCAAGAGGATTGCCAAGGGTCAGGAGCAAAAAACGCTGCCTGCCGCCACCGATTGATCAATCGTGGCGCTGGAAGTTCTATTTTGAACGGTAGGTAATGCGGCCTTTGCTGAGGTCATAAGGTGTGAGTTCAACCTTGACCTTATCGCCGGTGAGAATGCGGATATAGTGTTTGCGCATGCGGCCGGAAATATGTGCCGTAACCACGTGGCCGTTTTCCAGCTCTACCCGAAACATGGTATTTGGTAAGGTTTCCAATACCTTGCCGTCCATTTCAATGACGTCTTCTTTGGCCATAAGCCCCTGTCCAGAATAAAAGAGCGGCTATTGTGCCACCCTCGCTGCCAGATCGAAAGCCCGGAGATGCTGGTAGTGCTTAATGACAAGGGTGTTTGCGGACCGATTTGGCCAGCGCCGAAGCATAATGTGGAGTTGACACGCACCGGCTTTTCCTTACAATACGCTCCCTCACTGCGGGAATAGCTCAGTTGGTAGAGCGCAACCTTGCCAAGGTTGAGGTCGCGAGTTCGAGTCTCGTTTCCCGCTCCAGATGCAGATCACCCGGCTTCGGTTTTACCGCAGCCGGGTTTTTTTGCCTCAAACTCGGCTGAGGCACATCAATAAGGCACGGTGGGGGGCTTAATGCCCATCGTTTCCAAACGCAGAATTTCATCATCCAGACCCAGAACTTCCCAACGCTGCAGGGCTATGGGCACATTGCCATTGCGCATCAGCGCATCATGAAAATCACGCAAGGAAAAATTTTCCGGATCCGCCATCCGCGCATCTGCGAGGAATTTTTCAATCTGCAGCTTGCCAACTTGATAGCCAATCGCCTGGCTGGGATAGAAGGCAAAAAAGACTGCTTCATCAAACGCAGTCTGTTTGTCCATGGGTACTGTTTTCTCCAGGTACTCACCTGCTTGCGCGATGGTGAAATCGCCCCGGGCCAGGCGAATATCCACTTCCACCCT
>JBBKVS010000313.1:0-10908 GCA_037968555.1 Lysobacterales bacterium
GGCAAGAAAGCCGACCTGATTGTGCTCGATCGTAACCTGTTCGAAGTGCCCGCTACAGAAATCAACGAGGCCAAAGTTGAGCTGACCATACTGGGCGGTAAAGTGGTGTACTCAGCCAATCCCTGAATTTGGGGTTAAATTTGGGGTCAATATTGCTGACTGGCACAGGAATCTGACCGATTCAAGCCAGCCCGAAATCGACTGTCACCGAATTGCTCATTTCAAATCCCTCCCATCATGTATCCGTTTGTTGGTCTCCGGCCTACCTTCCGCATGGAGCGGAATCTGATCACTGCGCCTTGATAAGCTATGACTCCAAGGGAATGCCGAGCTGTCGGTGCCGCCAATCAGTAACCATCAGCGGCCCGACAGGGCGTCATCATGGCTAATCCGCAGGAGCAATGAATGGCACTGCATCCAATGGTGCCTCAAAAGCGATAAACAGAATGCAGGGCTCATTGCTGACACAACGGCCATGGTGGGGGCGTTGCGACGGGCCATAGGCATAGGCTCCAACCGTCAACACAGATTCGTCCTGCCCTTCATAAGTGACATGCAGCACGCCCGAGACCAGCACCATGCGCTCTGGCGAGGTGTGCGTGTGCGAAGGAATATCAGAATTCCCTGGCACCTTGAAGAAGACATCCAGATTTTCCTTGGCTGGATCGCCGTGCAGTACCGCGATGGCACAGCCTTCCGGCATGAAAGGCGGGCATGGCCCCCACTCAAGCGCCTGGCTATCTGCAGTGTGTACCAGCGCCATGTCCGTATCGGGTGATCCTGCAAACGCGAGGCTGCTAACGAGGCCAAGCATAATAAGTACTAAAAACAAATTACCAACAAGGATTGATTTGGTAACCATGATTTCAGACAGCGGATTCCTGGGGTGCGGGAAGCTGGATTTTTGCGACACAATGTCGACCCTGCGAAGGATGTGCGGATAGGTTTTCAACATATTGCTCCTGTACCGGAAAAAATACCCGGCTTGATTGAACTGATTGCGCGGACTGTCATGTTCAACGGATATACCTTACCCAATGCCGCAGTGAAAATACGATGACTTTGACTAAGTCAGACCCGCTATCTGACATAATCGTAGAGTGGCTTGTCCTTGTCTACTACATGAATCGTCAGGAGCTTAAGCGGGGCGTCTCCAAGTACCTTGAATTCACCATGCTTTACATCTCTCAAGTTCAGCGAAGTCAAGCCAGTAGGTAGTTCGGAAGGTTCTTGCCCCGACATTTGAACGGGGGCGCCCTGGAGAACATGGAAGGCTTCAACTCCATGATGAACGTGAAGGTTGCTGCTATCGCCTGGCTTTATCTCGACAATCGAAGCGATCACTTCCATATTGGGGGCGCCGGTCAAATCGGTACGTTTTTGCTCCATACGCTGCGGGGAATCGGTGAGGGTTTGCGCAGTGAGTCCGCTGGCAAGTCCGAGAGAAAATAACAATGCACCAGAAAGCGTGAAACGTACCTTGGTCATTTTCATGTTCAGTCTCCACTATGTTGAATAAGCGGCAAGACTATGGCGTACTCAACTTGCGCGATCAAGTGTATGAGACAATACCCAGTTCTTATGTATTTCAAGCTGATCCAGTTCTTCGTTTCACACACCTCACAGCCGATGGCTGAGGAGCACGCACCTTGATCCCTTTTTCCATTGCGGGTATTCAGACCCACGTGGCCGCTCTGCACAGCAACGTTCCCTCGATGTTGCACAAGTTGGCACTAACCGTAGAACGCTTCCCCTGGGTTCAGATGGTGGTCATGAGCGAACTCGCTTCTTTTGGGCCGCTAACGCAGCATGCCCAGCCACCCGATGGGCCGGCAGAAAATGCCTACCGGGAAGCTGCGCTCAAATACGGGGTTTGGCTGTTACCCGGCTCCATTTACGAGCAGGACATTGATGGGAACATCTATAACAGCACTCCGGTAATCAACCCGGAAGGCGAGGTCGTGGCGCGCTGCAGAAAGCTGTTCCCTTTCCTTCCCTATGAAGTGAACGTCACAGCAGGTTCGGAATTCTGCGTTTTCGATATCCCAGGAATCGGCCGCTTCGGTGTATCCATCTGCTACGACATCTGGTTCCCGGAAACCACCCGCACGCTCACTTCCATGGGCGCTGAAGTTCTGCTGCATCCGGTACTCACAGGCACGGTCGATCGTGAAATCGAACTTGCTATTGCCCGGGCAACAGCCGCACAATTTCAGTGTTATGTTTTTGACATCAATGGCTTGGGTGCCGGGGGCGTGGGCCGGTCTGCGGTGGTGGATCCGGCCGGTGTGTTACTGTATCAGGCGGGTGGCGGTGAAGAACTCATTCCTGTGGAGATCGACCTCGAACAGGTCCGGCGGCAGCGGGAAACCGGTTTGCGCGGCCTGGGACAACCTCTCAAGAGTTTCCGCGACAGCTCTCTGAATTTCCCGATTTACCAACCTGGCCAAAAACAGGCATCGTATCTTTCAGAGTTGGGTTCACTGAGCCTGCCGCAAAAAGGCTCCACCGCAGGAATCGGAGTTCTTCAGCCCGGATTTACCCACCTGAAACCTCAATAAACACGGAGATTCAATGAAGGCAGTGGCCAGCAAAGCAAAACACACACAAGACGAAAACCTTGGCGCAGACGGTCACTACAGTGCCGGCCAACTGCGCGCCGACCGATGGAGTGCATTGCAGGAAATCTGTCAACGCATTGCACGGGCTCTGCACGGTGGTAAAGGGATAATGCGGCTGTCAGAACAGGCTGCCGAACTGCTCGCAACCCTGGAGCCCATTGAACAGTTCTGGGCGTTTCCCGGCCGCTTCGCCATGGCACACCTGAAGCAACTCCTGAAAGATGAAAATTTTGACGAACTGGCTACCAAGGTACGCCGCATCGTGCGGGCAACATCCAGCGGTACCTATAGACGCAGAACCATTCCGGTGGACGTCGAAACCAGCAATCACAATGATCTTGATGATGATGAAGAAGAAAGCGCCGAAGCGCGCACCTTTGCACGGCCCTACTTTGAAACCCTGTTCGTTGACGTACTGAATACCTCGCAGGAACGTTCTTTGCGCAACAGTCTCCATCAGATGCGCCGCAGGGAAGACCCTTTCACCTATGAACCGGTAGTTGTTCAAAGCCTGGAAGACGCACTGATAGCCGTCATGGTCAATCACAACATCCAGGCGGTGGTGGTGCGTTTTGGGTTCGATCTGCGCAGCAAGACCCGCATGGCGATTCTGACCCAGTATCTCAGCCGGATTGGTAACGAAGACCTGGAGGAGTTGGAGCCCCTGGATTACGGCCCGGAGCTGTGCCGGCTGTTACGCAAGATCCGCCCGGAACTGGACGTGTACCTGGTAACCGACCGCGGAGTAGAGGAGGTCGCTGGCCGCGACCTGGGAAACTGCAAGCGGGTGTTCTACAACACTGAAGATTTTAACGAACTGCATCTGAACATTATGAGAGGCGTTTCAGCACGCTACGAAACACCGTTTTTCACGGCCCTGAAACATTATTCACAACAACCTACCGGGGTGTTCCATGCACTGCCCATAAGCCGCGGAAAATCCATCACCCGTTCGCACTGGATTCAGGACATGGGTGAATTTTACGGGCCGAACATTTTCCTGGCGGAAACCTCGACCACTTCGGGTGGCCTGGACTCCCTGCTGGAGCCTCAAGGTCCCATCAAACGGGCCCAGGAATTGGCGGCTCGGGCGTTTGGCGCCAAGCACACCTACTTCGCAACCAATGGTACCTCGACTTGCAACAAGATTGTTGTCCAGGCCCTGGTACAGCCAGGCGACATCGTTTTAGTCGACCGTGACTGCCATAAATCCCATCACTATGGCCTGGTATTGTGTGGAGCACAGGTAATCTACCTGGAAAGCTACCCACTGCACCCATGGTCCATGTACGGCGCCGTTCCATTGCGCGACATCAAGCAGCAACTCCTGGACCTGAAGAAAGAGGGAAAACTCGACCAGGTTCGAATGCTGTTACTAACCAACTGCACCTTTGACGGCATCGTCTACAACGTTGAGCGAGTGATGGAAGAATGCCTGGCAATCAAGCCTGACCTGATCTTTCTGTGGGATGAAGCCTGGTTTGCCTTTGCCCGTTTCTCGCCAACCTACCGGCAACGTACTGCCATGCATTGTGCGGAAAAACTGCGTGCAAAGTACCGCTCCGAAGAATACCGCGAGGAATATGCCCAATGGCAGTCCGAAGGAGGCAAGGACGGCCGCTCCATGCCGGACCCCGAGCAGGTCAGAATCCGGGTGTACGCCACCCAATCCACCCATAAAACACTGACCTCGCTGCGCCAGGGCTCGATGATTCACGTGCACGACCAGGACTTCAAAGGAGAGGTCGAGCAGGCTTTTCGTGAAGCCTATATGACCCATACTTCCACCTCGCCCAATTACCAGATCATCGCTTCGCTGGATGTAGGTCGGCGGCAGGTAGAGCTGGAAGGCTTCGAATTCGTTCAGAAGCAGATCGAAGCCGCCATGGTGTTGCGCCGCGCCGTTTCCACCCATCCCCTGCTGAAGAAGTACTTTGACGTACTCGCCATTGGCGACATGATTCCACAGGACTTCCGCACCAGCGGCATTGACGTGTATTGGGATGATCAACACGGCTGGAGCCAGTTGTGGGATGCCTGGACCGAAGATGAGTTCGCCCTGGACCCAACCCGTGTAACACTCAGCATCGGCCGTAGCGGTGTCGATGGCAGTACCTTCAAGAATCGCTACCTGATGGATCGATACGGCATCCAGGTTAACAAGACCTCACGCAACACGGTGCTGTTCATGACCAATATCGGCACCACCCGCTCATCCATTGCATACCTGATAGAAGTACTGGTCAAAATTGCCCGGGATATCGATGCTGAAACCGAAGACTCCAGCGGCATGGAGCAAAAGGCTTTTGCCGCCCGGCGTCACGCGCTCACTGAAGAGCTGCCTGCCTTACCGGATTTTTCGCGCTTTCATGATGCCTTCCGCCCTCACGGAGACAGCACCCCGGCAGGCGATCTTCGCAGCGCGTTTTTCCTGGCCTACGACGAAAGCAAGTGTGAGTATTTCAAGCTGCACGATCCGGCCATTGACCAGGTCATGGCCAGCGGCCGTGAAGTGGTTTCATCGGGCTTTATCATTCCTTACCCGCCGGGCTTTCCCATCCTGGTGCCGGGCCAGGTGATTTCCAGTGAAATTCTGGATTTCATGCGCAAGCTGGACGTTACCGAAATCCACGGCTACCGGGCAGAGCTCGGACTCAGGGTGTTTACCGAGGACACTATTTCGGCGCAAACCGCCAGCTCCACAACGGCCTGAACCCATAGTCACACCATCAAACAGGACCCAACACATGGCTCAAAGACGCAAGAAACTCAAAAACATTTCGGAAATCCGCCGGTACTTTCACCGCAATGAAACACCCATTTACTTTGTCAGTGCGACCAACTTTAACCTGCTGGGGCTTGACGAATGGGTGCGGAATTTCAAGTACATCAATTACATTGATTGTTTCGATGGCCAACACCCCAACGTGCTGGTGCCCACCGAGCAGTCCCACCCGGAATTCGAATCCATAGAAGACATCAACAACTACCTGTTGCAGCACAAGGAAGTCATAGACCGCATCCGCTCCAGGGAAGGCGATGCCAAGTTTGTTTTTCTGATGTTTGATGAAAAGACCGAGAAACTGGTGGAGGAAATTGGCGGGGAAGTGTGGTTTCCGAAGGCGGAGCTGCGCAATCGGGTTGATAATAAAATTGAAACCGTTCGCATCGGCAATAAGGCCGGCGTACCCAGCGTACCCAATACCCTGGCGGAAATCGGCAGCTACGATGAGTTGACAGAAATAGCCAGCGATAGCGGCCTGGGCAAGGACCTGGTGCTGCAATCGGCCTATGGTGATTCCGGCCACACCACGTTTTTTATCAAGAACCGCAAGGAATTCGAAAAACACCAGGACGACATCATCGGTCACGGCGAGATCAAGGTGATGAAGCGGATCAACTGCCGCGGCGCAGCGATCGAAGCCTGTGCCACCCGCAAAGGCACCATCGTCGGCCCCATGATGACCGAACTGGTTGGCTTTCCGGAACTCACACCCTATCGCGGCGGCTGGTGCGGCAATGAAATTTTTGCCGGTGCGTTTTCCAGGAAAGTGCGCGAGCAGGCGGGTGAATATACCGCCAAGTTCGGGCGCCAACTGGTGAAAGAGGGCTACCGCGGTTATTTCGAACTGGATTTTCTGATCGATCAGAAATCTTCGGAAATCTATCTCGGCGAATTAAACCCCCGCATCACCGGTGCCAGTTCCATGACCAATCACGCCGCGTTTGCGCACGCCGATGCGCCCTTGTTCCTGTTTCACCTGCTGGAGTTTTCCGGCGTACCGTTCGATCTCGACATAGCGGAACTTAACGCCCGTTGGGCTGCGCCTGAAAACATCGACAGCTGGTCCCAACTGGTGATCAAACACACCGAAGACAGCATTGATATTCTCACCGAGGCCCCGGACAGCGGCATCTTGCGTATGCAACCTGATGGCAGCATCGAATACGACCGCTTTGACTACCATCGAAGAGCGGTGGAAAGCGAACAGGAAGCGTTTTTCCTGCGCATTCTTAAGCCGGGTGACTATCGTTATGAAGGTGCCGATCTGGGCATACTGGTAACCCGTGGCAGACTGATGGATGACAAATTCAACCTGACGCCACAGGCCAAAAGGTGGATAGCCGGAATTCGTGGGCACTACCAAGCCAAACTCGTTGCGGCGGCGGCCGCACCAGTAATATCAGATCCTCAATTCAAGATCCTTTGAATCAGTGACTGAGGTATGCAGCTTGTGAAAATCCCGGCTAGGCCGGGTTAAAGCGCATGAAACTGACTTTTACCGCCTTGGATGAAGAACGCGCCGGACCGCAATGGGCCAGTCGATTTGAACGGCTTTGGCCCGCTTATCGGCAGTGGTGGCTCTCGCAAGGCGAGCTTCAACGTCCAAGCTATCTGGAATGCCTGAGAGCCCTGAAGCAACACATGCCAGAGCTGGTGCCGGTGTACGAAAACCTGACAGAACTTGCGGGTGGTGGCGACCGTGCGGCGCGCTTCCTTTCCCTGTACCGTCCACCTCCTTACCTGTCCGGCTGCTCGCAGGCCGTCTGGTCCGGCAATAAGCCCTTGCTGGTGCGTAATTACGATTACAGCCCTTCGGCATTTGATGCCGTCGTGCTGCGCAGTCGATGGCTGGAAAAAACCGTATTGGGTATGTCGGACTGCATGATCGGTTTGCTGGATGGAATCAATGAAGACGGGCTGGCTGTTTCACTTACTTTTGGCGGGCGGCGGGTTGTGGGCCCGGGTTTTGGCATTCCCATTGTGCTTCGCTACATCCTGGAAACCTGCTCCACCGTTAATCAGGCCACCGAGGTTTTGCAACGGGTACCCTGCCATATGGCCTATAACGTAACGGTACTGGACAGTACAGGTTCGTTCCGGACGGTGTTTGTTGGGCCCGATCGTCCAGCGATCGTCACCGATGCCGCTGCAGCCACCAATCACCAGGGCGAGGTGGAATGGAGCGAACACGCACGCGCCACTTCGTCGGTAGAGCGTGAAGCCTTTCTGCTTGAGCGGCTGAATCGGCGAACCCACTCTGCCAAGACCCTGGTTGCCGCATTCGGGCGCCCGCCCTTGTATTCGCCCCATTTTGACCGGGGCTTCGGCACTTTGTACACCGCGGTGTATAGCCCGATTGAAAGTCTGCTGGAACTGCAGTGGCCGGGCATTTCCTGGTCTCTGCCATTAGCCGGCTTCAACAACCAGACCCGTGAAATCAGCTTTACCCCAGAGCCGGAAGCATCATCGTCTTGAAAGTCGTGCTCCTTTTGGCTGCATTGCCCTTGAGGATTGACGTTTTAGCCAATAGAGAATAGCTTAGCGCCAGTATTGTTGAAGGGGCAGTTAAGGTGAAACTGGTTCGTTTTCTGGCAGGGATATCCTTGGTTTTGGTCAGCAGCGAAGTACTGTCTGAAGAAGTCATTTTGCAGGATTGGGAGAGCTCCACACAGCCCGTTCTGATCAATAGTGAGCGACCCAAATTGCCTGGCGCCATTTGGATTCAAGATCTCGAAGGCTGGGTTGATGTGGAGTTCACGGTAGCAGTTGATGGCACCGCCCATAGTCCACGCATAATCGAAACCAGCATCGCCGACGTGTTCAATAAGGCCACTCTTGAGGCCGTTGGCAGCTGGCGCTTCGAACCCGCGACCATCAATGGCAGGCCCGTCGAAGCGACCCATGAAATACGCCAGACCTTTTACTTTAAAGATAAGCGCGACTCGGTATCAGAGGCCTTCTTCAGACGTGCGCGTGGAATAAGCCGGGCGTTCGCTGAAGGCGACCTGGACACAGCCTGGAGGATACGCAGCTGCGTTGTGGAGACCGCTTCCAGTATATCCGTCTCAGGGCAGGCGAAACGTACCTGATCCCCGAGTTGGGCGCGGATTGCTACTTTCGCACCAACAGTTGGAAACCGGAAAGCTTCAGCTTCATCGAACTGCCAAAGGGTGGATAGATAAAATTCGATAAAAGGGGCCGAATAGATTTTCGGTAGGAATTTCTGAAGCCTGACTATGAGCAGGTATGGTTTTAGTTAAGCGACGCCGAAATCGCCCGGTGAACGAAGCGTAGGAACCTGAACGATTTGTAACGCCGATTTGTACGCATCTTAAAACATCGTGTTGTTATTTTTGGATTCCTCTGGAACTGCTTGTACAACGTTCCAGTGTTCGGCAAATTTTCCGTCTTCCATTCGGAAAATGTTGACAACCGCTCGACCCAATTCTTCTGGCGTTCGTTTGACGTGTTGGTGGATCCAAACGAGATCACCCTCAGAAGCGGTCCGTTTAATAGAAATTGAAGTATCCGGAAAATTCCTGTATCGGTTTTCGAACAAGCTTAATAACGTATCCCGGCCATCCTCTACGTGCGGTGAATGCTGAATATAGGTTTCGGCAAAGCACTCATTGCGTAAAATGTCCACTCGTTGCACCGGCTCAAGATCAGGTCGGTTTTCGAGTATGTCCATGCAATACAGCGCTTTCTCCAGATTGGCCGCCTCCAGCACTGTTTGCGGATCGTCACTCACTTGGCATCCGCCAAGAGCCAGCACCGTCATGAACACAGCCACACAGCGCATGAGAATTTTAATGTTGTCTATATTTATGTGCTTCTCCATAGGCATAACGCCTGAATTAAGCCGAGCCGCGAAGCGGCTTCGGCTTGAATGAATTGTTAGGCGGCATCACCGTGGCTGTTCCTTGACTGTCTGAGAATCAGCGTGACGGTGAATGATTCGCCAAGCACGCTCCTCTCGCCGAAACAACATTGTTACGCGGTAAGTGCGCTCCGCAACTGCCGCCCGGTCTGGCGTATTGAACACCAAGTGCTCGGTTTGAATCAGATAACCGATATTCCCGCTCGAAGCGAAACCAATTCTATGAATCTCGTTGCGCCCCTTGACGAATTGCGAGCTTGCCCAATCCAGGCGTTTGGCCACGTGCTCCCAGCCCTGTTCAATTGTTCCACCGAATCCGCCCGCCAAAGTGACGTCTGCCCGATGTGACCAGAGCGCCTTGTAAGAGTCGGGTTTGCCTTGCTGAAGTTCCAGCTGCGCGTTATCAACTTGTTCCAGAAAAATGGCGAACTCTTTGGCAGTATTCGTGCTGACAAATGTGGCGCACCCGATAAGAATGGTCGACATAGCCGATATCGTCGTAAGTCGTAAGATCTGTTCGATTTTCATCCTTGTCATGACCTCAAAGAGCCACCTAACGCCTAGGTTATGCGGCGCGGCGCAGCCGCGTCCGCTTGAACCGTTGGTTGGGCGTCGGCTCGCCGCCAACGATCACCCGGCGCTCTCACGTAGTGGGTGAGGACATAACCCCACGGAATCACGATGGGAACCAATACGACGCCCATAAGGGTGGCAAATAGCGTTTCGGATGCGTACTCGTCTAGCCCGGGCCCGAGCCACATGGGTATGCCCGATGCTACAATCCAGATGACCTTCCAGAGCAATTCGAAGAGAAGGAGCGGAATCATCTGTAGCGGATACCGCAGGCCCAACAGGCACATGACGGCCAGCGCGCCCAATAGAGCTCGAATTACGGACTTCGGGCCAGCCGCTAGGTCCGATGGGAAGAGGATGTAGGGCCAGACTGTCGTGGCGAGCCCCACCGCAATAAGCAGGTACATGGCTCTAAGGAGATAGAGCCTAAACAGTGACAAGTCGGTCATGCCTGATAAACCTCCGCCGATGCCCATCGTTTTAGTTAAGCGGCGCGTGCGCAGCACGCGTCCGGTGGAGGCCGCATGGACTTAAACGATTTGTTATGCGGCGACGTTGACAAACTCGATTGACGAAGAAGGAGACGGAATGTTTTCGCCTTGTTCCAGGAGGCCTTGAAGATGCATCTCAATGGCTTCTTGGATGAGTTGCACTACTTCCTTTCGTGTTTCACCAACTGCCACGCAACCTGGAAGGTCTGGCACATAAGCACCAAAACTCTTTGGACCTTCTTCAATTACAACCGCGTATTTCATTGGTAAATCTTACTCCAAACTGGCTTGTTTCAGGATGTTTTTCAACGTTCCAACCGGCACGTCAAGGTTTAGTTTGCCAGCGACAGTGACTGCCTGGTTTGTGTGGGTGATGAAATTGCCGGTGGCTGCCTTTCAGTCGAACTTGTTCCCAGCCATCTTTGTGGAGTTGTTTGATGAGGGCCCGGACTTTCACCCAACCTTTTTAGCAAGGTTCTCACCGATCGTCTGTCGGCATTCTCCGCTGAAAGACGTAAGTAAACCGCCTAATCGCAGTCTGTGACTAATAGCATAACG
>JBBKVS010000314.1:0-3294 GCA_037968555.1 Lysobacterales bacterium
ATCCTGGCTGCTGATACACCGTACCGAACAGCATCAGGAACAATAAAGAGAATCTCGAAGTGGTCAACTGAATTTCCGACGATGGCCGAGTTGAACTCAGGCTAAGTCAGAAGTGAAGCAGAATCAAAGGAATCAAAGGGGTCTGACCCCAAATATTCTTCGGGTTAGCTCACTCTGACCCCAAATATTCCTCCCAACAGAATCTGCTATGGTAGTTACGCCAATTACACCCTATAGGAGCTTCAACATGTCCGACCAGTGGATGATGCGCGCTAGCACCTTCTCCAATTGCAATTGCCTGATTAATTGCGGTTGCCAATTCAACGTACCGACCAGTCATGGCTTCTGTAATTTTATTATGGGTGGCCATATCGAAGAGGGCTCGTTCAACGGCATTAAGTTGAGCGGCCTGAACTATGCCAGCATCTTTGCCTTTCCCGGCGAAATAGCTGAAGGTCATGGCAGGCGACTTTCCATCATCGACGCCAGCGCCAATAAAGACCAAAGAGGTGCGCTGTTGAAAATTGTTTCCGGCGCAGCAGGTGAGCCAGGTTCAAATCACTTTTCAGTATTTAACAGCATGTGCAGCGAAGTACTGGAACCACTTTATAGTCCCATTGAAATAGCGGTAGATATCGCTGCGCGCAAGGCTTTAATCAGGGTTCCCGATGTCATTGAGGCTAGCGGTGTGCCGGCGATAAATGCCTTCAATGGCGAACCCTTCCATATTGCCATCGCCAGGCCCAGCGGCAGTTTTGAATACACCTATGCGGAGCTGGGCCTGGGAACTGCGACCGTCAGCGGTGCTATGGAAATGCAACTGGATGCCAGCTACGGCCAGTTCTGCAGCATTCATTACAATCAGCAAGGTTTGGTAAGAGCGGCTTGACGCAGCTGCCGCCAGGCCGGCTGCAACGATGGGACCAGATTTTAATTGTCGCGTCACTGCTTGCGCTGATACTACTGGCGTGGGCGTACCTGTTTTATCTAAATACCCATATGATCGGCATGCATGCCGGGCTTCGCCCGTGGCTGGCAATCGACTTCGTTATGATGTTCCTGATGTGGGCGATTATGATGGTAGCCATGATGGTGCCTTCGGCCATGCGCGCGGTGTTAATTTATGCCGCAATCGCCAAACGGGGGCAGCACGAAAAATCCGTCATTGCGCCGGTTTACCTGTTTGTCAGTGGTTATATTGCTAGCTGGGCCTTGTTCAGCCTGGCGGCAACTGGCTTGCAGTGGGGGTTGGAGCGGGCTGCGCTGTTATCGCCAATGATGGTAAGCACAAGTGCTAGTCTCGGCGCTGCGCTGCTGATTGCTGCCGGCATTTACCAGCTTACGCCGTTAAAAGACGCCTGCCTCAAGCATTGCCAATCACCCATCGTGTATTTGGCGCATAACTACCGTCCGGGACAAGTACAGGCGTTCCTGTTAGGCATCAAACATGGTGGCTACTGCCTGGGTTGCTGCTGGGTATTGATGGGTTTATTGTTTGTTGGCGGAGTGATGAACCTGCTCTGGATACTGGTCATCAGCTTGTTTGTGTGCGTCGAAAAACTGCTGCCAGCAGTGCTACGTTCTACCCGTTTGAGTGGTGTCATTATGGTCCTGGCAGGGCTGTATTTTTTTATAGGTCAAGCCACAACATGGTGGTGAAAAGACCGTCGCCCGACGCGCTGTCGCTGGTGGGGTTTGTATTTTCTTCGAAAACCAGGGTTAGTCCAGATCAACTTGATAAAATAGAAGGGGGTCAGATCAGCATGATTGAATGAGGCGTCAATAGTTAACCGATGTCGTTTGCATTATCTGGAATCAGTGAACTTTCAAGCTGATCTGACCCCTTTGATTCCAGCCGGCCTCACCATTGATCGAAACAGAAATATCGCTTGGCTGATGCCTGTTCAACAAAACGTCAAGCTGTCTCAAAAAATCCCGATTTTTCGATTAGAATAAAGTCACCAACGCTGGAGGATTGCCCGCATGGGATTCTGGATCGCCGCGGCACTTGTATTGGCCATCATCGTGGTCCTGGTTCGCCGTGGCCTGCAGATGAAAGCGCTGGCGAATGCCGGTGTTGTCGGAACAGCTGAAGTGATTCAGAAAACCCGCCGCAGAAGCAGCTCGGGTCATCAGACTGCGGGTTTTATCAAATACCGCTTTGTCGCCCCCGACGGCCAACAGTTAACCAATCGCATTGCCGTTTCCGAAAAGATATTCAGCGAACACGATCTGGGCGAGCAGATCGATATTGTTTACCTGGAAGATCGCCCGAACGTGAACGCAGCACGCTACCTGGTCAACCTGTCGCGCAAGGCTTTAAAATTACCGCCGCTTTGATTCAGGGATGACGGCGTAATTTAAAGTGTGTCCTGGCCTGGGCCATGACGGTACGGGTATGCCAATACGGGAAAAGACTTACCTCACTTGCCACCGCGCACGATTGCCTCCATCTTAATCGCTCATGAAAGACTTCAAACCAGATCAGCAAACCCCGGACGGCCAGCGCCGTAGTTTCCTGGGTGTATTCCGCTACAGTCGCCGGGCACTGGAGCTGGTGTGGACTACCAGCCGCAGCCTGACCATAGTCCTGGGTGTGCTGACGGTACTGGCGGGCGTCATGCCCGCCGCCATGGCCTATGTGGGTGCCCTGATCATTGATGGCGTGGTGGCGGCATCGCGTACTTATTCGGATGTTCAGGCCAGTGGGGACGGCGCAGTCACGCTGTGGCCCATCGTCCAGCCGGTGCTTTGGCTGGTTGCTCTTGAAGCCGCCATTGTGGTGGTACTGGCCGGTGCCCAGCGCGGCATTTCCCTGTGCCAGTCTTTGTTGCGGGCTCAGCTGGGCCAACGGGTCAATGTCATGATCCTGGAAAAAGCCCTGACCCTGGAGCTGGCGCAGTTCGAGGACTCGGAGTTTTACGACAAGCTCACCCGTGCCCGCCGCGAAGCATCCAGCCGACCCTTATCGTTGGTGAACCGCACTTTTGGCCTGGCGCAGAACCTGGTGTCACTGACCAGTTATGGTGTGCTGCTGGTCAGTTTCTCGCCTTGGGCCGTACTCATACTGTTGCTGGCCGGGCTGCCTTCCTTTATTGCTGAAACACGCTTTTCCGACCAGGCTTTTTCCCTGTTTCGTTGGCGCTCACCGGCCACGCGCATGCAGATCTACCTGGAAACCGTGATTGCCCGCGAGGACAATGCGCCCGAGGTCAAGTTGTACGGACTAGGCCCACTGCTGTTGCAGCGTTACAAGGATATTTACACCGAGCTGTATAAACGTGACCGTGACCT
>JBBKVS010000315.1:0-15477 GCA_037968555.1 Lysobacterales bacterium
CCGGTCTTCTTTAAAACCATGTTGCAGTGGATCAATGAAGCCAGTGCCGAAGAAATACGCCAGGTGGCCAGGGACTGGCTGTCCGATGGGCGTTACCAGCTGGACGTGCTGCCTTTTCCGGAATATCAGGCAGCCAACAAGGGCGTGGATCGCAGCAAGGGCTTGCCGCAAGTGGGCAGTTTGCCGGAAATGAATTTTCCAAAAATACAACGTGGCCAGCTACGCAATGGTATCGAAGTACAGTTGATCGTTCGCCCCGCCCTGCCGATCGTTGATGTGGCCATTCAGTTTGATGCCGGATATGCCGCTGATAGGGGCATCAAATTGGGCACAGCCAGCTTTACCCTGGACATGCTGGATGAAAGTACGCGCAATCGTAGCGCGCTGGAAATCAATGCTGAGTCCGAACGCCTGGGTGCTGAAATCGACAGCGGCTCCAATCTGGACACTTCAACGGTTTACCTGGCGGCGCTCAAGCAGAATCTCGCACCATCCATTGCGCTGTTTGCCGATGTAGTGCGCAACCCAGCCTTCAGCTCCGAGGAAGTGGAGCGCATGCGGGTGCGCCTGCTGGCCGGGCTGGAGCAGGAGAAAAATCAACCCATTGGCGTGGCATTGCGAACCTTGCCGCCGCTGCTTTATGGTGTTGATCACGCCTACGGCATTCCTTTCACCGGCAGTGGCACCGAAGAATCCATCAACGAGATGGAACGCGAAGACCTCGAGCGGTTTCACAACGATTGGTTACGCCCGGAAAACGCCAGCTTGTTCGTGGTGGGCGCCACTACCATAGACGAAATACTGCCGCTGCTGGAAAACGCTTTCGGCGACTGGAAAGTACGGGGTGACCGGCCACCTGCCAAGCAGATCAGCGTTGTGCCGCTGGCCAGCAGTACGCGGGTATTCCTGGTCGACAAACCCGACTCACCTCAATCGCTGATTCTGGCGGGCCATGTCGCGCCGCCCACCGGTGCGGCCAACAATATCGCCATCGAAGCCTTGAATGATATCGTTGGCGGCACTTATTCAGCCCGGGTCAACCAGCAGCTGCGGGTGCAAAAGCAATGGTCCTATGGCGCCTTCACTTTCATGTCCGATGCGCGCGGCCAAAGGCCCTGGATGATCTATGCCCCGGTGCAAACCGACAAAACCGCAGAGGCGGTACAGGAGTTACTCAATGTGTTGCAGCAATTCCAGCGCGAACAACCGGCCACGGCAGCCGAACTGAACCGCGTGGTACGGAACAATGTATTCAGCTTGCCGGGGCAATATGAAACCAATGCAGCTGTGCTCAATGCCATGCTGGCCAATCAGCGCTTTGCTCGGGCCGATGACTATGTATCCAGGCTGGCAGGACAATACCAGTCTTTAAGCCTGGAACAGATTCAGACCACTGCTGATGCCGTGTTGCATCCGCAGGCGCTGACCTGGGTCATCGTCGGTGATGCGGCGAAAATCCGCGAGAGCCTGGAAAAGCTGAAACTCGCAGTCGTGCAGAGCATGGACAGCGATGGCAATATACTCCCTTGATGGGTGACAACAACCTTGAACCTGCTGGCCGGCTTTACCGGTCGCAAATAGTCCAGGTTAGTGCCTGGCAAAACCCCGGAGTAATTCAAGCATGAACCTGGAAAAAGTCTTTTTTGCGTTTTTCATAGTGCTGGCCTTAACCCTGAACTTCGGGTTTTTTATCGGCGACCTGGATAATCCCGATCATCACCATGCCATCGAGCTGGGTGCAGCGCTGATCGTCAGCATCATTGCCACCATTTTGAAATTTGGCGATCGCTCGCAGCTGGGCAATGTGATGCTGGCCACCAGCCTGGTTGCTGATTTGCAGTTACTGGCCGCCATCATCGCCTGGATGTATGCCGCCAACGTATCGGACCATGGCCTGACCAGCAACGTCATTGCCAGTGTGGTGTCGCTGTCCGGTGGTGCCCTGTTGGCCAACTTCGTATCGGTGACGCTGCTGGTGGGCGAATCACTCAGTATCCGGCGCTGAGGCTGGATCGGTTAAATTGTTGAAGCCAACCCTGCAGACCCAGCAAACGCATGAATGACATCATCTGGCTGACCATCAGGCGGCTGCGCGTGCCGCTGATCGTCATGATCATTGTCTACTTCCTGTCCGTCTTGGGCATGGTACTGATACCCGGTGTGGATGCGAATGGCCAGGCCGTTCAGCTGAGCTACCTGGACGCGTCCTATTTTGTAGCCATACTGGCAACCACCATAGGTTTCGGTGAGATTCCCTACGATTTCACCAGTGCCCAACGGCTGTATGTGTTTTTCATCATTCTGCCCAATGTGGCAGCATGGCTGTATTCTTTCGGCACCATTTTAGGCCTGTTGCTGGATCCGCAGTTTCGTGGCGTCATGCAACGATCCCGTTTTGAACAGCGGGTAGCCCGACTGCCGCATAAGTTTTTTATCGTCTGTGGCTTTGGCAATACCGGCAGCATGATCGTTGATGCCCTGCTGCACCGCGGTTACAAGGCCGTGGTACTGGAGCGCGAGGATGCCGTCATTCACGGCATGATACTGCGCGAGGCTGTGGCGGATGTTCCAGCCCTGGCTGGCGATGTAACCGACCGACGACTGCTGGAAATGGCCGGCCTGATGAGTCCCCTGTGCAAAGCCGTTATAACCATAACCAATGATGACCACGCCAACCTCACAGTAGCCATAACCAGCAAGCTGTTGCGCCCCGACCTGCCGGTAATGGCCCGCAGTGAAACGCCCATGGCTTCCGACAACATGGCCTCTTTTGGCACCGATCATATTGTCGATCCTTACGAAATATTCGCTGCACGTTTTTACCTGGCCTTGACTTCACCGATCAAATACCTGGTGCAGGATTGGATCATCAGCGTGCCAGGCAGCGAGCTGCGTAAACCTCTGAAACCACCATCCGGTCATTGGATACTGTGTGGCCTCGGCCGCTTCGGCACGCGCATTGCCGCCCGTCTGGAGGAAGCGGCCCAGCCGTACACCGTGGTCGATGTGCATCCGGATCGGATATCCGGCCTGGTCAACGGTGTGCTGGGGCGAGGAACCGAGGCCAGCACCTTGCTTGAAGCCGGCGTAAAAGACGCCGTTGGCATAGTGGCGGGCACGGGTGATGACGTTGACAACCTGTCCATACTCATGACGGCACAGCAGCTGAATCCCAACCTGTTTTTGGTTGCCCGGCAGGAACGCCAGCAAAACGACCAATTGTTTGCCGCCTCACATGCCGACCTGGTAGCCAAGCGCAGCCTGATCGTAGCGCGCCGCATCCTGTCGATCTGTACCACGCCCTTGCTGCAAACCTTTCTGCATCACCTGGTGCAGGAAGACGAAAATTTTGCCCATCATGTGGCCTCAAGGCTGCAGTCCTCGCTCAAAGGTTATGCGCCCAGCATCTGGACCCAGGAACTGAGTGGTTCACTGTCTGAAGGCGTGGTAACCGCCAGGAAAACCGGCCTGAAAGTCAGACTGGAACACATCAGCTTTAATTCCCGCAAGGCGAATACACCACCTTTGCCCTGTGTCTGCCTGCTTCTGCAACGGGGGGCAGGACGAATATTCCTGCCGGATGCTACACAGGAATTGCATGCAGGCGACCAGCTGCTGTTTGCGGGGCGCGAATCCGCGCGCATAGAAATTGCCTGGACTTTGACCGAGCCGGATGTAGTCATTGCCAATGCTCGCGGCAAATCGGTTCCGCGCGGCGCTCTGTTCCGCTGGTTAGAGCAACGTAAGAACTAAGGAAACTCGGGTTTATTCAGAGTTTCCTTGGCACATGGACGTGCCAACATTTTCAATGATTTTAAATCATTGAAAATGAAGCCTAACAAAAATCACACTTTTTGTTAGGCGTACTCTGATAATTCATGGATGAATTATTCAGAGCTTCATTAAGCATTCAGGATTGGCAAAGAGTGAAGTCGTCCGCGTCAGCCTGGAACGGAAACTGTTGGCGTATCTCGTCCAGCTGCTGCAGTTTCAGACTGACAATTTGTGATTGCTCAGTACCTTGCAGATCTGCCAACTCATTACCCAGTGGATCATAAGCCTGGCTGCGGCCGGGATAGGCCAGACCATTGCCATCCTCACCCACGCGGTTGATACCGATTACGTAAGCCTGATTTTCAATGGCCCGGGCGCGCAACAATGCCATCCAGTGCGCCACTCGTTTTTCCGGCCAGTTGGCCACGAAAATCTGCAGGTCAAAATCATTGCGGCTGCGGCACCAAACCGGGAAGCGCAGGTCGTAGCAGATTTGTGGATTGATACGCCATTCTTTCAAGTTCCACACCAGACGCTGCTTGCCGTCCACGTAACGCTTGTTCTCCCCGCCAAAAGCAAACAGATGACGTTTGTCATAATGCTGCACATCGCCTTCGGGAGTAACGAAAACAAGACGGTTAAAACGCTTGCCCTGCTCCACGATCACGGCACTGCCGGCCATGGCAGCGTCGTATTGCTGCGCCATGGCCTGCATCCACTGCACCGTTGGGCCCGTCATGTCTTCCTCGGGCATGTCGCTGTCGCCCAGAAAGCCGGTGGTAAAGGTTTCCGGAAAAATGGCCAGATCGAAATCAGCCGATTCTCTGGCTTTGGCCAGCAATTCCCCAAGGTGTGCGCGGTTGGCAGCCGGATCTTTCCAGCTCAGCTGGGCCTGCACCATCAAAACCTGCAAATTGGACGATCTGCTCAAGTTAGTGCTCCGGCCGCATATGCGGGAATAACAACACATCGCGGATAGACGGCGAGTCGGTATAAATCATCACCAGCCGGTCTATGCCTATACCCTCACCGGCGGTAGGCGGCATGCCGTATTCCAGCGCGCGTATGTAATCGGCATCGTAATGCATGGCTTCAAGATCGCCGGCATCCATACTTTCCACCTGCAAACGGAAACGCTCGGCCTGGTCTTCCGGATCATTCAGCTCGGAGAATCCATTGGCAATTTCGCGTCCGCCGATAAACAATTCAAAGCGATCGGTGATCAAGGGATTCTCGTCATTGCGACGGGATAAGGGTGAAACCTCGGTGGGATAGGCGGTGATAAAAACCGGATCCTGCAAATGCGCTTCGGCTACCACGTCAAACAATTCCATCAGCAAGCGGCCCGGCCCCCAGGATTTCTCCATGTGGATACTGCGCGCTTTGCAGGCTTCACGCAGTACTTGCTCATCAAACAAGTCGGCATCCTGCAAATCTTCAGCATAGCGACGTACCGCAGTTTCTACCGGCAAACGCTCATAGGGACCGGCGAAATTGATTTCCTGCCCCTGGTAAACCAGGCTGGAAGCACCACCGGTAACGTGCTGAGTCAGGCCGTGCAACAAGGCTTCGGTCAGATCCATCAGGTCTTCATAATCGGCATAAGCCCAATAGAATTCCATCATGGTGAATTCAGGGTTATGCCGGGTGGAAACCCCTTCATTGCGGAAATTCCGGTTGATCTCGTAGACGCGATCCAGGCCACCGACAATCAGGCGCTTCAGATACAGCTCCGGTGCAATGCGCAGGAACATCTGCAAATCCAGCGCATTGTGGTGAGTCTCAAAAGGCCGTGCAGCAGCCCCACCGGGGATGGGGTGCATCATGGGTGTTTCCACTTCGAGAAACTCACGTCCGGGTGCTTCCATAAAGGCGCGGATATAACTGATGATGGAGGAACGGGCGCGAAATACCTTACGCGATTCTTCATTCATGATCAGGTCGACGTAACGCTGCCGGTAACGTTGTTCGGTATCGGTCAGGCCGTGCCATTTTTCTGGCAAAGGGCGCAGCGCCTTGGCCAGCAGACGTAACTCATCCGGTTTGATGGACAGCTCGCCTTTTTGGGTGCGGAATATACGACCGCTACCCGCGATGATATCGCCCACGTCCCAATGTTTGAAGGCCTGGTAAACACCTTCCGGCAGGTTATCGCGCTGGATTACCAGCTGGATATCGCCATCGCGGTCCTGCAGACGTACAAAGGCAATTTTGCCCATCACGCGTTTGGCCATCATGCGGCCGGCAATGGCAAAGCGATCTGCAACCTGTTCCAGTTCTTCTGTGGAAGCGTCAGCGAATCGTGCCGCCAGTTCAGTGGCACTGGTATTGCCCTGGAAGTCATTGGGATAGGCTTCCCCCAACTCGCGCAGCTCCGCCAGCTTGCGCCGCCGTTCAGCGATCAGCTTGTTTTCATCCACTTCGGGAAGTGCCTCGGTATGCGCTTGGGCCTGCTCGGACTGGGGATCACTCATGCTTTGGTATTCCTGCTGCTTTATAGACCATGCTTCAATGAAGCTTCGATAAACTGATCCAGGTCGCCATCCAGCACGGCCTGGGTATTGCCGGTTTCCACGTTGGTGCGCAAATCCTTGATGCGTGACTGATCCAGTACATAGGAACGAATCTGGCTGCCCCAACCGATATCGGATTTACTGTCTTCCAATGCCTGGTTGGCTTCATTGCGCTTTTGTAACTCCATTTCATACAGCTTGGCGCGCATCTGCTTCATGGCCTGGTCTTTGTTCTTGTGCTGCGATCGCTCATTCTGGCATTGCACCACGATACCGCTGGGAATGTGGGTAATGCGCACGGCGGAATCGGTGGTATTGACGTGCTGGCCACCCGCACCGGAAGATCGATAAATATCGATACGCAGGTCCACCGGATTGATTTCGATCACAATCGTGTCGTCAATTTCGGGAGAAACGAAAACAGCTGCAAATGACGTATGCCGACGGTTGCCCGAGTCGAACGGAGATTTACGCACCAGGCGGTGCACACCCGTTTCGGTGCGGCTCCAGCCATAGGCGTACTCGCCTTTGATGTGAATGGTGGCGCTTTTGATACCCGCTACGTCGCCGGCCGAGACTTCAATCAAGTCGGCTTCCCAGCCTTTGCGTTCGGCCCAGCGCAGGTACATGCGCAGGAGCATTTCCGCCCAGTCCTGGGCTTCAGTGCCGCCCGATCCGGATTGGATGTCGAGGTAACAGTGGTTCGCGTCCATTTCGCCGGAGAACATGCGCTCGAATTCCAGCTGCGCAACTTCCGCTTCCATTTGTTCCAGGTCGACTACTACTGACCTGAGAACTTCTTCGTCTGATTCTTCCTTGGCCAGCTGCAGCATCTCCGCCGCATCGCTGAGGGCTTGCTGCATTTTTGCCAGCGTGCTGACTACGGCGTCCAGCCGGGAACGTTCGCGGCCTAATTCCTGAGCATGCTCGGGATCATCCCAAACCTTGGGATTTTCCAATTCGCGATTGACTTCTTCCAGGCGGTCACACTTGCCAGCATAGTCAAAGGTACCCCCTGAGCCCTTCCGAGCGGCTCTGCAGGTCTTCGATCTGGTACAGGTATTGATTGGTTTCCACTTACAACTCACCGGCCACTATGGGCCTTTTAACAAAGCGCAGCATATTACACCAAAGCAGGCGCAGAGTAATTTATTGGGAAATTTGCTGAGTAATCCACTGGGTAATTTAACGAGTAAGCCACCCAGGTCAGATTGGCTGACGCACAGTCTTGCCGTGGTAGATTCAAAGGAGGCAGATTCAGGGCTGAGGCGTTATCATAGTCACCATAGTCGCAATCCCACCTGAAAATTGAATCCCGCTTCTGGCGTACAGACCAAAGCCCATTCTGTCGAGGTAATAATAGTGAATGAATCAGCATCCTTCAGGGAAGATGTTCGTAGCTGGCTGGACCAGCACTGTCCGCAGGAAATGCGTAAGCCTTTCGCCACAGAAGCTGATCTCTGCTGGGGTGGCCGCAAAGCGGTGTTCCAGAGTGCAGCGCAGGAACAATGGCTACGCATCATGGCCGACAAAGGCTGGACTGCGCCCACCTGGCCCAGTGAATACGGCGGTGGTGGTCTGGACCGCGCCCAGGCCAAGGTTTTACAGGAAGAGTTACAGCGTATTAACGCGCGCGCGCCACTCTACAGTTTCGGCCTTTTCATGATTGGACCGGCCATACTCAAGTACGGCAGCGAAGAGTTGAAGCGCCAGCATTTGCCGCCCATAGTCGCTGGAGAAATACACTGGGCACAGGGTTACAGCGAGCCCAATGCCGGCTCTGACCTGGCCAGCCTGCAAGCTGGCCTGGTGGATCACGGTGATCATTACATACTCAATGGTTCCAAAATCTGGACCTCCTACGGCGATAAGGGCGACTGGATGTTCTGCCTGGTTCGCAGTGACAAGGATGGCCCCAAGCATGGCGGTATCAGCCTGGCGCTGTTCGATATGCAAACAGCTGGTGTCAGCACCCGCCCCATTCGTCTTATCAGCGGCAATTCACCCTTTACTGAAACTTTTTTTGATGATGTGCGGGTGGAGAAGAACCAGATAGTGGGCGAGCTGAACGGCGGTTGGACCGTGGCCAAGTATTTGCTCACTCATGAGCGCGAAATGATCGGCGAATCCGGCCTCGGTCAGGCTGGCACCCAGGCATTGGGAGATATCGCCGTGGCTGCCATAGGGCTGGAAAACAGCCGCTTGGCCGATACCGTTTTACGACGTGATATCGCCCGGGTGGAAATGGACGAAAAAGCCCTGGCCCTGACTTTGGAGCGAGCTCGCGATGAAGCCAGAGCCGGTGCCAGTCTGGGCGCCAGTTCCGCCATGTTCAAATACATAGGCACCGAGCTGAACAAACGCCGCCAGGAGCTATTGATGTCCATCCAGGGCTTGCATGCACTGGACTGGTCGGGACCCAACAGCGACGATGGCATTTTGCCCAAAGCCTGGCTGCGCTCGCGCGGCAATTCCATCGAGGGTGGTACCTCGGAAATCCAGTTGAACATTGTCGCCAAGCATTTGCTTGGCTTACCGGGGTAAGTCATGGCTTTAGTATTGAACGAAGAACAGAGCATGTTGCAGGAATCTGCGCGCGAATTCCTGCAGAAGAAGACACCTGTCAGCCACGTGCGCACCTTGCGTGACCAGGGCAGTGAGAACGGCTACAGCGAAGCAGTCTGGCAGGAAATGTCGGCCATGGGCTGGCCTGCCATGATCATTCCGGAAATTTTTGGTGGCCTGGATTTTGGCTATACCGGCATGGGCGTGGTGCTGCAGGAAACCGGCCGCAGCCTGACACCCAGTCCCTTATTCTCCAGCGGTATGGTGGCAGCCAGTGCTTTTATACTGTTCGGTAATGAGGAACAGAAAGCGCTCTACCTGCCCGCTATCGCCAGTGGTGAGATGAAATTCAGCCTGGCCTGGGATGAAACGCAACGCTATCAACCGCAGCAGATTCATTGCGAAGCAAAGGCCAGTGAGCAGGGTTTTCACCTCACAGGCAACAAGCTGGGCGTGATCGACGGCATGGGTGCCAGCCACTTCCTGGTCGCCACGCAAACTGCTGGCCAGGAAGGTGTTTCGCTGTTTATCGTTGCAGCAGACGCCAAAAGGCTAATTCGCAATGCCAGCCGTGCACTGGACACCCATGTGTTGGCAGAGCTGCAACTGCAGGATGTAGCGTTGGATAAGGCGGCACAACTGGGTGGCCAATCATACAGTCTGGAAGCTCTGGACCGCCTGTTGGATATTGCCCGCATAGGCCAGTGTGCCGAATTGCTTGGCCTGGCCAGCGAAGCATTTGAGCGCACCCTGGTTTACCTGCGCGAGCGCAAGCAGTTTGGTGTACCCATAGGCAGCTTCCAGGCTTTGCAACACCGTGCAGCCCTGCTCTACAGTGAATTGGAGTTGTGCAAATCACTGGTTCTGAGTGCATTACAGGATCTGGATGAAGGCCAGGCCGATCTGGCCGAAACCGCCAGCCTGTGTAAATCCAAGCTCAGCGAAATTGCCATGCTGGCCACCGCCGAAGGCATACAGATGCATGGCGGCATCGGCATGACCGATGAATTTGAAATCGGATTTTTCTACAAGCGCGCACGCATACTCGAAACCCTGCTGGGTGATCGCCATTATCATCTCGACCGTTTCGCGCAGCAGCGCGGTTATTGATCAGGAGCTTTAGACATGAGTGAGATTAACCAATACCTGGGGTCCATGTTCGGCCTGCAAGGTCGCAAGGCCCTGGTCACCGGCGGTGGCAGTGGCATAGGACTGATGATCAGCCGCGCCCTGGTCAGTGCCGGCGCCGAGGTCTACATCGCTTCGCGCAAACTCAAAACCTGTGAAGAGGCCGCTGCGTCCATGCAGGACCTGCCGGGCAAATGCATACCGCTGCAGGCCGATTTACAGAACGAAGAAGGCGTAAATCAACTGGCCCAGGCCATCGGTGAACGCTGCGAAAGCCTCGACATCCTGGTGAACAACTCAGGTCGCAGCTGGGGCGCACCACTAAAAGAATTTCCCTGGAAAGCCTGGAACGACATCATGACCCTGAATGTGGCAGCGCCATTCACGCTGACACGCCAGCTGGTTCCTCTGCTGGCCGCCGCCGGCAACGATGCCTCCCCGGCCCGTGTAATCAACATAGGCTCGGTGATGGGTACCATGCCGCACGGCTTCCCGGCCTACTCTTATGCAGCCAGTAAAGCGGCAATCCACCATGTAACGCGCATACTGTCCAATGAACTTGCGAGTAAGAAGATTGCAGTCAACGCCATCGCTCCTGGGCCTTTTCCCAGCGACATGACGGCGTTTTTCACTGAAGTACCGAAAGCTTCGGCCGCGGTGCTGCAATCGGTTCCGCTCGGGCGCATGGGCGTTCCTGAGGATATGGGCGGCCTGGTGCTGTGCCTTTGTGGTGCCGGCGGCGCCTACATCAGCGGCGCCATCATACCGCTGGATGGTGGCATGACCGCTTTTCGTACACCGGGTATAGAGCAAGGTCTGGAAGGCATGCATTAAAGCCCTTGCCAGTCTCAAGATGGATAGCCGAACAATAAATTGCAGGAGATAAAGCCATGAGCACCCAGGTCAGTTTTGAAGAATTCCAGAGCAGCGCGGGCCGTGAACTTCCACCTTCAGACTGGCTGGAAATTACCCAGGAACGGGTCAACCAGTTTGCCGATGCGACACTGGATCACCAGTTCATTCACCTCGATGCAGAACGCGCCGCGGCCACGCCTTTTGGTGGCACCATTGCCCATGGCTTTCTGACTTTGTCATTGATGGTGCACCTCAATGCACAACACGCACTGACACCGGAGGGCATGCAGATGGTGATCAACTACGGCTCTGACAAAGTGCGTTTCCTGGCACCGGTGCGGGTAGGCAGTCGAATTCGCTCCGTGCAGAAAATTCTCGAGGTCAGTCATCGGGGTGCCAACAACTGGCTGGTCAGGAACGAAGTCACTATTGAAATCGAAGGTGGCAGCAAGCCGGCGCTGCTGGCGGAAGCATTGATGCTCTATGTATTGGAATAGGCTTTAAAGCCAGATTCTGAAAAAGGCGCTTCAGTCGGCCAGAATGCGTTCAATCCGCAACTGGCACACTTCATTGCCCCGCCAACGGTTGATATCGAGCCGGTACAAGGCACGGATATCCGTGCCGCTACCCAGATCCCGGGTAGAACAGTTGAAGGCAATGGCTTCCAGCACTTCGGTGGCCTGGTGCGGGCGTAAACTGAGCTTCAGATGTGAGCCACCGACCACCCGTTGCTCGACCACGGCAAAGCGGCCTTCAAACAATGGCTCGGGAAAGCGCTGACCCCAGGGGCCCAGTGCTTCCAGCTGCCTGGCCAGCGGCAAGCCAATTTCGCTGGCCAGTAACTCCCCATCCGTCAATACTTCAGCCGCCAGGCTGTCACCATTGAGTACGGTCTGCACCGCGGCCAGCAACTGTGTTTTGAATTCTTCCAGATGGGCCATGGGCAGACTCATGCCCGCTGCCATGGCATGGCCGCCGAAAGCGCTCATCAGCCCGGGCTTGCGGCTGTCCACCAGCGCCAGCACATCACGGATATGCAATCCCGATACCGATCGTGCTGAGCCTTTGAGCATGGGCGAGCCCGATGACTCCGGGGCAAAGGCAATCACCGGCCGGTGCACGGCATCCTTGACCTTGGATGCCACCAGGCCAACGATGCCCTGGTGCCAGTCCGGATCAAACAGGCAAACCGCATCGGGTAATTCCGACCCCAGGCTGGCTATCAACTCCTTCAGCTGACTCATGGCACCGGTCTGCATTTCCTGCTGCATATCCTTGCGTTGCTGATTCAGTTCGTCCAATTGACTGGCCAGGGCATCCGCTTCGTCCTGATTGGAACTGAGCAGGCAACGTATACCCACGCTCATGTCCTCCAGCCTGCCGGCCGCATTCAGCCGCGGAGCCACGGCAAAGCCCAGGTCAGAAGCTGCAGTAAAACGATAGTCGCGTTTACCGGCGCGCAGCAGGGCCAGCAATCCGGGCCTGGCCAACCCATGGCGTATGCGCTGCAAGCCCTGGTTGACCAGTATCCGGTTATTACGATCCAGCGGTACCAGATCAGCCACTGTGCCCAATGCAACCAGATCAAGCAGGTTGGCCAGGTTGGGTACCTTGGGCGGACCTCCTCCCTGCTGGCTGAACCAGCCCTGCTCGCGCAGTAGCTGGCGCACCTTGCTGAGCAGGTAAAACATCACGCCCACACCGGCCATGGCTTTACTGGGGAAGGCGTCGCCTGGACTGTTGGGATTGACGATGGCATGTGCTACCGGCAATTCGAGGCCCGGCAGATGATGATCAGTGACAATCACGCGGCAGCCCAGTTCGCGTGCGCGCGCCACTCCCGCCAGGCAGGCAATCCCCGAATCAACCGTCATCAAAAGATCGGGTGGATCTGCTGCCAGGGTTTCCACTAATGGCGCGGTCAAGCCATAACCAAACTCGAATCGATTCGGAACCCGGAAGCTGACTGAACGACAGCCCATGGCCTGCAGGCCCAGCACGGCGACTGCGGTGCCGGTGGCGCCATCTGCGTCGAAATCGCCGACTATCAGGATGCTGTGGTTTTCGCGGATGGCGGTGGCCAGTTCTGCGGCTGCCAGATCTATGCCGGACAGGCTGTCAGGCGCCAGCAAATGAGGCAATTCCAGCTGCAATTCGCTGGCAGTTCCGACACCGCGTGCCAGCAAAATCCGCTTTATGACGGGGAGCAAACCCGCGGGTAAATCCTGGTCCGCTGCGCGGGCCTGGCGTTGTTTAATCAGCACGGGGCTCATGGCTTCATGGCCGGGATTGCAATGCGCTGAATTGCGGTGCCAATGGCTGAGGCCTTTTCCAGAATTTCCACAGATCGCTTCGACGCAGGCACCAGCTTTGTTCCGGGCTGTGCAACTCGAGGGTGCCACCGTTGGCTTTGAGTTGACCCAAAAGCACATCGAGGAACTGCTCCAGCCGCTCCGGTGTAACCGGCTCTGCTTGCTGCGCTGTGCTTGCCGGCACGGCCCAATCCACCAACACCGAGCCAGCGCTGCTCAACTCGTCCAGATGACCTGCTTCGAACAGACCAGACAACTTCTGCCGGGGAATATTCTGCAATTGGGCCAGTCCGCTGCTCACCGGATCATCCGAATAAACAACATCAAAGGCAGGACTACCGGCCACCTTGGGCAAACTTCCACCACCCCAGAACCATATGGCATTGATCACCGCTTCGTTGCGTTGCCGCCGTTCCTGGTTGGCAGCGCAGGCATGCAGAGCCATCTGGATTTCATTGTGCAGTTTCTTCCAGAGGCGAGCATCAGGGCCCGCTGGCAGGCAATCCGTAACATCCGCTCCCAGCGCATCATCCAAAGCGGTAAATGTCACTTGCGGAGCAACGGGCAGCACGATGGTCCAGTAGCCTTCCGAGCTATCCTGCAAAACCAGATCTTCAGCCGCCAGAACTTCCTGTACCAGCTGCATGACCTGCTGCTGGTAGGCTATCGGGAAATTGGTAAAACCGCTGCCTACCAGCATCACGCTGCTCATATCGGCTTGCAGGATCACCGGATCCAGCCGCAGACAGTGAGCGGGGTCATCCGCCGCCAGGCGGTTATTGGCCAACAGGCTCAGTGCTGCAACCGGCACCTGTTGTTCTGCCTGCTGGCCGAATAAGGCCAGCCGCAACTGATCCAGCGAGCTGGATAGAGCCGGGCTGACAGCTGCCTTGGCAAAGAAGGTCTCCAGCGCGGCAAAGCGCTGCTCGGCGGCGAGCTGTGGCCCCCAGCCGGACAGACGCGGCAGTAATACGACAATGCGGTGCGACACTGGCCCAGTATCAGCCGTAGGAAACCCCGGTGATCTCGTAATAACGGTCACCAACCGGCGCGCGTACCACCACCTGGTCACCTACGCTACGACCGATCAGCGCACGGGCTATGGGTGAACTGACGGCAATACGGTTTTCCTTGATATCGGCTTCCAGATCTCCCACCACCTGGTAGGTGGTTTCCTCGCCACTTTCCTCTTCGGCTATGGTCACCTTGGCACCGAACACCACTTTGTCGCCGGGGTTCAGTGTGTTGATATCAATGATCTGTGCGGTGGACAGGCCCGTCTCCAGCCGTTGGATACGCCCTTCAATAAAGCCCTGTTGTTCCCGCGCAGCGTGGTACTCGGCGTTTTCCTTCAGGTCGCCATGGGCCCTGGCCTCGGCGATAGCCAGGATTACGGCTGGTCTATCAACCTTTTTCAATCGGGCCAATTCTTCACGAAGGCGCTCAGAGCCTTCCAGGGTAAGGGGTTGTCTGCTCATAATTTTTCCTTAAGCTCCTGCCTCAGTGTTCTTGCTGTTCTTTTTGTTGGCGAGGCTTTGATGTAATTCCTGCAAATTGTGTACGCTGAAGTCGTCTTCGAAGTCCAGAGCACAAAGCGTGGCTTTGCCGCCGGCTATGGTGGTGGAGTAGCTGATTTTGCGCTGCAAGGCTTCACGTCGTATGGAGAAGGAATCAGAAATGGCCTGCCGCCCTTCGGTGGTATTGACGATAAAGCAGATTTCCTGATTCTTGATCAGGTCAACAATGTGCGGCCGACCTTCCATCACCTTGTTGACGGTTTCGCAGACTATGGATTGTTCATTCAGGAAACGGCTGGTACCGCGGGTGGCTACCAGTTCATAACCCAGCTGCAGTAATTCCCGCGCAATAAAGGCCAGGCCCTCTTTGTCGCCATCGCGCACGCTGAGAAAAGCCTTGCCGGGCTTGGGTAAGCCGTAACTGGCGGCTTTCATGGATTTGGCTCGCGCGGCGCCAAAACTCCAGCCTATGCCCATAACTTCACCGGTTGAACGCATTTCCGGCCCCAATATCGGGTCTACGCCGGGGAACTTGATAAACGGGAATACGGCTTCTTTAATGGAATAGAAATCAGGTATGATTTCTTCCGTATATCCTTGTTTTTTCAATGATGTTCCAGCCATAACCCGCGCAGCTATGCCAGCCAATGGCACACCGGTGGCTTTGGACACAAAAGGTACCGTACGGGAGGCGCGGGGATTGACTTCCAGCACAAATACTTCATCACCGCGAATAGCAAACTGGGTATTCATCAAGCCAATCACGCCCAGCTCCAAGGACATCAGACGGATCTGGCGACGCAGCTCATCCTG
>JBBKVS010000316.1:0-6884 GCA_037968555.1 Lysobacterales bacterium
GGTGAGGGGGTGAGGGGTCGAAGTGAACCGGGGCCACTTCAATCCGACCCCTTAAAGGGCATGAATTCATGACAAATACGAGCTTTGATTTCATTGTGGTCGGTACCGGATCTGCCGGATGTGCCGTGGCTGCCGGGTTGGTTGATGCCAGACTTGGGACCGTTTGCGCACTCGAGGCTGGATGTTCGGATAATTCACCACTGGTAAAGACTCCATTCGCGCTGATATTTATGATGGGCAGCCGCAAGCGCGACTGGCGGCGCACGACGACACCGCAACCAGAGCTGGGCGGCCGGGTTTTGGCGGTGCCCCGGGGCCGGATGATCGGCGGTTCCGGTTCAATCAACTCGATGGTCTGGTTCCGTGGCCGCATGGATGATTTCGACCATTGGGGCGTCGATGGATGGTCCTCCACTGATGTGGCACCTGCTTTCGAAGAAATCGAGTTGCGCATGATGCCGCAACGCCTGCCGTACCCTCATCTATTAGCTGAGCGTTTTGCCCACACCCTGGACAGTGACGGACAAACACCACCCTCGCCTGAACGTGAAGGGGCGGGTATTTTCCAGGTCAATATGCGTGGCAGTCGCCGGTGGTCACCGGCAGACGCATTTCTGAGGCCGGCAGAAAAAACCGGTCACCTTACTGTGATCACCGATTCACAGGTGGCAAAAATTCTATTTAGAGACGGGCAGACCGTAGGCGTCGAATTGATCAGCGGTCGCCAGATCAGCGCGCGCAAGGGGGTCGTTTTGTCGGCAGGAGCCATTGAGTCGCCGGCCATCTTGATGCGCTCCGGGATCGGTCCCGCGCAGGATTTGAAATCGTTAGGAATCAGTGTCGTAAAGGATGCCCCCGAGGTGGGCCAGAACCTTCACGATCATCCGTCCATCGGTGTGCACCATGCTGGGCCGCGCTCGGGTTATGGGCTTACGCTACGTCAGTTGCCGACCTGGGCGATTGCACCTTTTTCCTACCTTTTGGCCGACAAAGGGCCTTTTGCGTCCAACATCGTCGAGGCAGGGGCATTTTTTAATGCCAGGGGCAATGGCGACCCACCGGATGTGCAGGTTCATTTCATTCCCTACATGATGGGATGGCGGGGTAAGACCCGAGTATCGGGATCTGGTTATTTCGCCGATGTTGGAGTGTGCCGACCCAAGTCTCGAGGAAGGCTCCGGCTTGTGTCGGCCGACGCTGACGCTTCACCTGAGATCGACCTCGGCCTTCTCAGTCACCCAGACGACCTTGCAACGCTGGTGGCGGGATTCAAAAGGCTGCGACAAATCCTGGCGGCGGCACCATTTGGATCAAGACGCGCACCCGAAGCTTACCCGGCTGGCAAGGCTTCTACTGACGAAGAGATTGAACGCCACATTCGCGATCGATTGGGTACGGCCTACCATCCGGTTGGCACCCTGCGCATGGGAAATGACAATGCGCCTGTCTCACCTCGCCTGCAGGTAAAGGGCGTTTCTCGGCTATGGGTGGCGGATGCGTCTGTCATGCCGAAGGTGACTTCTGCGAACACGAATGCCCCATCTATCATGATCGGGCACCGCGCAGCTCAAATAATTGCTGAGGATTCTCGGGAGGTGTGAGAGGCAAGCCATGCGCGTAAGTGGTTTCCCACCCAGCCGTTCCAACAAATATAAACGCCCGCAAATACGCGATGAACCTTTTATTTACCCTATAAACCCCATTGATTCATTTGGTTGATCACTTCGATCGAACACCTGCGAGCAGGTCGATACCAAATTGCCTGAACAGATAAAGCATATCCACAAATACCCAATTTTCTGTGAACTTGTCGCCCTCGCGGCGCCAAAAATCCAGACCTGTAACCGCTATGCGTTTACCACTCGCCGGACAGCCCAGATATTGGCCTTTGTGTGTAGCAAGCACGCCGTTGAAACCAGCGCCGCCGGTATAGGCACCTTCGGCAATCAGGTTGTCCAGATCTTGCACAGCGCGGTCTGGAAAGGCATGCAACCAGTGTTTTTGATGCAAGTCTTCAAACTCACTCAAGCCATCACACGCACCAATTCCACCTGGCCCAAACCATTGGATATCCGGCGGAAAATAATCTGCCACACCCATGCTTCCCAGATCTGCCTGGTCATATACGTTCAAGCCTTCATAAATAAAGCGCCGAATCAAGTCCAGGGTATGGCTGGACTCGGCCTCATCCTGTTCATCGAGGTATATTGCCTGATCATTACTTGGCGCCGGCCAAATTCCGTCCTTGCCGCGGGCTGGCGGCAACACTTCGAAACCCGCTTGCTGTAACAAGTCAACAATGTCCAGCAGGATAAATATCTCGCTGACTCTCCCGTCCTCAACACAGCACAGTTCCCCCCAGCGGATGCTGACTGGCTTACCGCTGGCTGGGATTGAAAGCCAGTCATTCTGAAAGACGCCATTAAACAGACCCGTTCCCCCCACCCACATCCGGCCATCACCGGTACCATCGGCTCTGCCATTCGAAGCACCTCCGAAAAACATGTGGCTAATTCGCCGCAAATCGGGGAAAGATTTCAGCAAAGGGCGCCAGTATCCATCCATGAATTCGGCTGGACCGTTTAGACAATTGATGGGGTCAGGTCCGTGCCAGATCATATCGGGCGCCAGCAGTGGTACCACGCTCTCGATGTCACCGGCCTCCAGTTTTTTCCAGAAGTCCCACACCAATTGTTTGTTGTCCTGATTCAGTTCAATGCTCATTTACGGGTCCTATGGGTGCTTCGAGGGCCTCTACAAGGGGCTGCAAAAACGCTTGGTAATTTTGCCATGCTCCGATAGAGGTACTGTAAATTGGTTGTCGCACCTGGCTGGCGCTGGGCGTTCTCACAACACGCTCGGTGGTATGAAAATCCAGGCAGTCCGGTTCAAAGGGCAGGTCACAAAATTCCAGCAGGCGACGAATGGAAACCTCCGGATCAGATACCAGTGCTTCGTACTCCATGAGGTGCAGTCGGTCGCCCAGGACCTCCTGCCAGTGCGAAACCAGAATTTCGTGCAACTTGTAGAATGCGCCCAGTGTGGCCAGGTCATGTGAATAGGCATGCCGCCCTGTCAGGGGCTGGCGGTAAATGGAAAGGCAGTTGTCCATGGCGTCGCGTTTACAAATCACGAACCGGGCATGTGGAAAGAGTGTCGCTGCCAAGGCCAGGTACATGAAATTCATGGGCGTTGTGTCGGTGACTTTTAAAGACTTGTCATCCGGCTTCAGCACCGTGTGCGCGTACCGATCAGAGGCAGCAACCAGAGTTTCATTGGAACAATGTTCCAGGCAGCCCGGGTAATGGCTCCCGGTGGAAGCTGCCAGTTCGCCGGCCAACTTCGCCAGGATAGTTTGTTCTCCCGTACCCCGTACCATGGGGTGGCTGGCCAGAATCTGCTCGGTAAGCGTGGTGCCGGATCGGGGCATGCCACAGATAAACAGCAAGCCAGCATTTCTCGAACCGCTGGCTGACCAGAAATCCAGGCGATCACGGCTTACGGAATCAATATTCTCCAGCACCACGTCCTGGTGTTTGGTCAAACTAAATGCCTGCTCACGCCCCAGTATCTCGTGAGCCGCGGACATGAATTTGAATGCACGGTCAAAATTGCCAGCCTTTTCGTGGGCAAATCCAAGGCCGAAGGAAAGCCTTACTAGCTGCTTGGGGGCCAGCCCACCGGCCTTGTGCAGACTCTCCATGGCGTCAATTTCAACATTGGTGGAAGTATGGCTGCGCAAATGTGCCAGATTGAAATGAGCGTCAACCAGCGACTCATCCTGTTCCAATGCTTCCTTATAGCAGTCGGCCGCCTCATGCAGAAGACCCATTTGCTCGCCCAGCAGTCCCTGATTCAGCCAGGCCAGGGCGAAGTCAGGACGCAGGGAAGTGGCCTGTCGGTACGCAATCAGAGCTTCCTGGGTTTTGCCCAGTTTGTTGCGAGCCACGCCGAGATCATTCCATGCCTCCGGGTTGGCCGGGGCCGCCGCGACCACCCTCTCCAGGCTTGATGCGGCATCAGCTGACCGGCCCAACTGGTTCAGCAACAAGCCCATGTTGAACAGCGTCGCTGTGTGACCGGGTTGCAATTCCAGCACGCGTTCAAACAGCGGCAAGGCTTCCTGCAGCTTGCCTTCAAGGCGAAGGCTATTGGCCAGGCTGTTGATGGCATCAATGTTGTGCGGGTCCGCTTCGACACATTGTGCGAAAGCATGAGATGCCGCAGGCCAATGTTGTTGATCCTTGCAGGCAACACCAAGGTTGAACAGGGATTGGGCATTACCGGGTTGCGCTTTGAGCGCCTTTCGAATGAACAACTCGGCTTTAGCTGGTTGCCGATTCTGGATAAAAAGCAAACCTGACAGGTTATTCAGGTCTGGATCTTCGGGGGCCACTGCGCGTAATTCACTGTAAATCTTCCCGGCCTCACCCAGTTGACCAGCCTGGTGCAAGCGACTGGCTTGGCTCAGTCTGGTTACAAATGAATCATCATTCGGAGAGTTCACGACCGCGGTCATCCCATCCTTTGCCATCCAACAGGTCTATGCCAATCTGGCGAAAGAAGTCCACCACATCAATCAGCACCCAGTTTTCCACGATCTTACCGTCTTCGACCTTCCAGAAATCCATGTACTTCAGGTTGATGGTTTTCCCGCTGGCTTCTGCACCCATGAATTCTCCAGAGTGCGTAGCGGTCACCGAACCCATGGCCGCCGCGTACTGGCCTTCGCCAATGACGATTTCATCCACCGTGTGCTTGTCTTGAAACGCATTGAGAAACGGCCTTTGCCAGCCTTCCTGAAAATGCTTGAGACTTCCCTTTACTCCGGCCCCCGCCGGGCCGTTCCAGATCGCATCTTTGCGCCAATAGGCCTCCTGCCCGTCAATCACATGTTGATTGAGAGCTTCAACCATCCTGGTAACGACCGTCTTGGCGTCCAATTCACTCATTCTTGTCTCCTGCGTTTGGAATCGAGTAGAAAAAAAGGATGCTTCCTCGGTGAAGGAAGCATCCAATTGCACAGCAAAGTCGCTAATCGGGAAAAACTTTGGGGCCCCGATAGCTATTTGGATCATACGAAAAAAGTACTTCGAATGCAATTCGAGACTATGCGCCCTTACCAAGGAGCAATATTTATTCACTTATGGATTTAATATCAGACTGTTAGGTGGTTTTACGGTAGGTCTTGAAGCGGTTTTTTGGGGCTTTACTTACCTGACCGCCTCAAAATCAGGGTTCAGCTGTTTCCTTAACGGTGAGGTGATCCATCTGGCGGCGGAAAAAATGCACATCCCGTTCCACTGCCTGCTGAAGATTTTCAGTAACGAACAGATGATCCGCACCTTGGTAGGTGAAGAGTTCATTTGGCCGCCCGGCTGCTTCCAGTGCATTTGTAATCACGATGGAATTCTCTGATGAGGTAGACCCGTCATCCTTTGCATGGTGGACCTGAATGGGAACCCGCAGTTCAGCCAACGACGGTCCCGGATCGGCAAGATCCGGGCTGAGGCTGAACGACAATTTATCCAACTCCAGCTGCAAGTCTTGTTGCCAATCCACCTCATCCTGCGGGTTCCGGCTCTGCAGCCAGGCGGATCCACTGGACCAGATCGTTGCGGCCCTCACCTCATCACCCAAAGCCAACAGGGCACGAAGCGTTATGGGCCCGCCCATGGAATGACCCCACATGAAAACCTGGCTCGCGTTCGCTTCAGGAATTGAAGCCAGGGAGCGGAATGCCGACACCACATCCCGGGCGTACCAATAGGGCGCCAACGTTCCCGCGGCGTACTCACCACCCCTGGAATCATTGTGACCACGGTAGTCAGGAACTACGACCAGGAAACCCTGTTGTGCAAACAAGGGAGGAACCCCACGGTAGTAATCACCCGGACGGTCTGTGGTCCCATCCGCAATACGGCCATACTGCAGAGGGTCAGGGTGATAGCCATGATTCATCAGCAGTACCGGCCAGCCGCCCGGCGGCATTTTACCGGCCGGCTGAATCAACAGTGCAAACTGCTGCAAACCATCCGTAGTAAAACCCAACTCCCGGCTGGGCATACCATCAAGTGCTTCCAGTTCACTGACAACTTCAAACTCATTACTGAGTTCGGCCGCATATTCCCTTAATGCTAAGATTGATAGCTGGTCTTCCGTAGTATGTAACTCCGATCCCGAATGTGTAGGACTTTGGCCAGCCTTGTGCGCGGCAGGACCATTTAGAAACATGGCCAGGTCCCTGCGTAGCATCATTGGGAAGCCTTCGCGTACTTCTCCGTGGCTGAACCAGGGGTACCGGCTGATGCGCAAAGAGTGATTGTTCTGCGGGTAAACAAAAGCAGTGGCGCTGCCGCCCCGGCTATTGATGCTCGCGGCCAGGTTCTCATTCCACGCCGGAGGGGAATAATAATCCTGGTTCGAGTAGTGGAACTGGATGGGCTCAGTCAGAAACTGAGGTTGATCGTAGCCGCCTATCTGCAACATCGCCCCCACGATACGGGGATCGTGCAGCACCACGGTCCTGCCCGCCACATCCTGGCTCATCGAAAAACCGGCATCGGTGATATCGGCAACACCGGCATTGATGACCGAGTACATTTCTGTGAATTTTCGTTCCAGCGCCATGGCAACCGTTGGCAATGACCAGCTGTCTGCTTGCCAGGTCCACTCCGGTGAGTTGATATCCACAGTAGCAATCCAGTCCGCTGGATAGCCAAATACAAAATCTGCATTGATGCTTCCATCTTTACCGGTTGCCGTGCCCGTCCAACTGCCATCGCCAGACATGAATGCCTGCAGGCTGCTGGCCATCGGTCCGTAAATGGCCGCTTGTTCCAGCCTCGGGCCGAAACATCCGGACCATATGGATCCGGAGCTCA
>JBBKVS010000317.1:0-10031 GCA_037968555.1 Lysobacterales bacterium
GGCTATAGCTGCGAGGAAATTGCGCAAGAGCTGGAAGTCAGCAAAAGCGCAGTAATGACCCAACTGTTCCGAGCCCGGGAACAATTGACCCAAATTTTACAGAGCGATGGAGTAAGCGGTAATGTCCATGAACTTTTCTGAATTCAAGCGACTGTTGAATTCGGATCCTGGCAGCCAGGATCCGGAGTACCAGGCAGCGCGCCGTTCAGACCCGGACTTTATTCTGGCGGCCGCCGCATCCGACACGTTCGAGCGGCGCCTGGCACGAGCCAGCCAATTACCCACACCTGCGGGCCTGAGCGAAAACCTGAAGGCACTGGCATTATCGGCTCCGCTGGAAGAGCGGCCTTCACCGCTTTACCGCTTCCGCTATGCCCTGGCCGCTACCGTGGTTCTGGCCATATCAGCCACCCTGCTGACGCAACAGCTCAGCCCATCGCAGGATTCGGTGGAGGCTTACGTAGCCCATCATTTCGACCTGGATGGCTACGACCTGCTGGAAAAAGCCACTACCCCAAGTGTGGATGAATTATCTACCATGCTGGCGAATTATGGCCTGCAGATAACCCCCGAGTTGGCCAGCCAGGTGCGGTATGTCAAGTATTGCCCTACTCCGGAAGGCAAGGGTATACACCTGGTACTGGACAGTCCGCAGGGGCTGGTAACCGTGATCTTCATGCCTGACCTGGTGGTGCAGGAAGGTCAGCATTTCGCCTTCAATGACATGGCGGCCGACCTGATCAATTTACCGGGACGGGATATCTCGGCGGCCATTATCGGCCATCCCGGGCAATTGAATCCGGCCCTGGGCTTGGCTGTACAGGATGGAATAGCGCGGCTTTCAAGCGGTGCCTGAGGCCGACCACTGGCCAAGGCAAGTCCGTTCACCCTCTAACAACATGACCCATGGCATGTCCGGGCTGCCTGTGAATCTGCTATCTTGAAGCCCATGAAAAGCCCGGAAATTAAAGCCAGCCCACTACCCAAACCCAGCCGTCGACGCTGGTTATGGCTGAGCGTGGCCGTTGTGGTGGTATTACTGAATCTCTTCCTGATGTTCTGGTTCAACCACGAGCCCAAACAATTTGATACCCAACAAAGCAGCCTGGAGCACGCCGAGCGGGATGGCCACAAGGTCGTGGTGGGTTACACCACTACGGCCACACTGATTGAAGTTCTCCAAACCCTGCTGGACAAACGCGGCGGCTATATGTCCAACGACATCTTGCCACCCTGGGTGTTGCTGGACAATCAACCCAACTGGGAGTTCGGCGTACTGGTCCAGTGTCGTGACCTGGCCCGCGCCATGCGCAATGACCTGAGCCGTTCGCAGACCCAGTCCACGGAAGATCCTGACCTGGCAGAAGCGGAACCCTTGTTGAACTACGACAACGCACGCTGGATTCCGCCAGACACTGAAGGCCGCTATCGCAAAGCCGTGGAACACCTGGAATCCTACCTCACGCGCCTGTCTTCGCCGACCAGTCATGATGCACAGTTCTATGCCCGCGCCGATAATCTGACCGACTGGCTGGCGATCGTTGAAAAACGCCTGGGCTCTTTATCGCAGCGGCTCAGTGCCAGCATTGGCCAGGCGCGCTTGAACACGGACCTGGCGGGTGACCCGAATGCCCGGCAGTCCACCGTTGCACCCGACGTTGTGCAGGTCAAAACACCCTGGACCGAAATCGACGACGTGTTTTACGAAACCCGTGGTACCGCCTGGGCCCTGGTGCAGTTCCTGCGGGCCATGGAAGTTGATTTCGAGGACGTGCTGCGTAAGAAAAACGCATTGATCAGTTTCCGCCAGATCATCCGCGAGCTGGAAATTGCGCTGTCGCCGCTGGAGGCACCCATGGTACTGAATGGCAGCCAGTTTGGCCTGTTCGCCAACCATTCGCTGATCATGGCCAACTACATTGCGCGCGCCAACGCTGCCATCATCGATCTGGGCAAATTACTGCAGGACGGCTGAAACGGCTGCAAGGGGCTCTCGCTTTGCTTATGATTCGAGGCAGGTTGACACCCACTCTTCACCCGGATAGCTGAATTTTATGAAACTTCGTTTAATACTTTGCCTGATCCTGACCATCGTCGCGTTGACTGCTTGTGCTGCTGACACCATAGAAAACCGTCGCACCGGACAGTTGTTGGTCTGCCACAAGGAGAAAAAAACCATCACTGTCTCCAATGCCGACAGTTTTGTGCACCTCAATCACGGCGACAGTCCTGGTCCTTGTCCTGAAGAAGACGCCCAGGACTGATTACCCGACCCGGCGACCCAGGCGTGGATATTTCCTCTGTCACTGTACGCCCCCTGCCTTACCAGCACTCCCTGCCGCTACGTCGCTTGTCTGAGATTGATCTGCTGGTCATTCATTGCACCGAATTACCGGATTTGGAAACCGCCCGCGAATATGGTGAGCGACTGCTGTACAGCGACAGCAGCACCGGCAACAGCGGTCATTTCTACATTGATCGGAACGGTGCCACTGAGCAATGGATAGAGCCTGACCGCATTGCCCACCATGTGCGGGGCTTCAATCCGCGCAGCATTGGTGTGGAGCTGGTCAACAGCGGCCGCTATCCCGATTGGTTCCACTCCTCCCTCCAGCTGATGACCGAGCGCTACCCTGGGCCACAAATCGATGCCCTGGTGAGCCTGATAGCCACGCTACGTACCACGATCCCACAACTCCGCTGGATTACCGGCCATGCAGACCTTGACCTCGAGTGGGTGGCCGCAGACGACGATGCCACCCTTCAGATCCGTCGCAAACTGGACCCGGGCCCCTGTTTTCCCTGGCCGCAGGTGCTGGCAGAAAGTGGCCTGCAGCCTTACACCGCCCCAACGGATTCGCGGCCTGGTTCTTCCTCCGCAGGCTCCTGAAGAACATCCCTGCTGACAGGATTGCAGGCCCTTAGTTGGAGCTGAACTTGCTGTCACTCTTGAAAGCTTACTCCTGCTCAGCGCCCACCGGTGCGCACAGCAACAATCTTGCCCTGGTATAACAACACCACCCGTTCCAGCTTGCGGCCGGAGGATTTGTAGTACCAGCGCTGTACTTTCACCAACTTCTGGTTGCCCCCGGCCCACAAGGCTTCCTGTGCACTGTCACGCCGTTGCGGTTCACCACAGGCACTTAACAACGCTGCCTGGGCATCACCGCTGCGCACCACTTTGCGGCCACAGCGAAAGCTGTCCGCCTCTGCGCAGGGTGTCAACAGCAGGCAGCCCAACACCAATAGCCAACAGTTGATACGCCGCGTAGCTGGGCCCGAACTCAAGTCAGGGCAGTTTCTGTATTTTGGTTGTTTAAGATTTTCCATGGCTGAATTCTGGCGCAATTTGGCAGTCCATACAGTCGGATAACAACCCGATTGCTTGTAGGAGTTTTTCTCGACCTGCTGCCGCTTGTGCTGGATTGAGCTAGAGTGCAGTTGGTTGCTACTGTAAAGGTGGAAATTATATGCAAACCCTGAGATTACAAATTGCCGCCATAGTCAAGGCCTTGGGCCTGTTGATACTGCTGCAAACATCGGTGGCTGTGGCGGATTCATCTCGCGAGCAACAACAGGCTAAGCTGGATGCGGCTTGCGAAAAGGCGCGCGAAATGAAACTAGCCCCTTTGCGAAAGCAATTCGTGGAAGAATGTGTACGCAAGGAGGAGCAACCCAGCCGCACAGACTGTGAAGGTTACTATTCCGACTATGGCAGCCAATCGGGAAACCGTGCGCCATTATTTTACGATCTTACCGAGTGTAAAAAAGCTTTTGAATACCAGAGCAGTGAACGACAAGGCTGAACATCCACAACGGCAGTGCATGCCTTGCACCGCTTGTTGTGATGGCTGGCTGAGCGCTGTAATCAACCAGCACCAGGTCAAACCTGGCCACCCCTGTCCACACAGTACTGATCAGGGTTGTTCGATTTACACAAACCGGCCCGTTGACCCCTGCCGGACTTTCATCTGTTCCTGGCGGGTAGCTGAAAGCCCTTTGCCGAATTGGATGCGGCCCGATCAGTCGGGTGCCATCGTGTTGCTGTCATTGCCCTGGGAAGGAGAGCTGGTGATTTCGGCTGTGCCGGTCGGCCCGGAGATTCCGCAGAAGACCCTGGATTGGCTGCAAGCCTACGCCCGTAAACACCAGCGACCGATGATTTATTACTCGCGGATGCTTGAGAGTGGCATGTACACGGGGCTCAAACAGCTGGGTTATGGCCCGGCTGCTTTCCGTCAGAAAGTCGCCGAGTTGGGCCTGACTTCAAACCCTGAAGTTTCAGCCATGAGTGACAAAACCCAACCTTCAAGCCCCGCCTGAACGCGCCCGGTAGCCCACCCCGTAGATCGATTCAATCAGCTCCAGATCCGGCGCTATCGCCTGCAATTTTCTTCTGAGATTCTTGATGTGGCTATCCACCGCGCGATCGGTAACCACCCGGTAGTCGCTATACATCTCATTCATCAATTGATCGCGGGAGAATACCCGGCCCGGTTGGGATGTCAGAGAGCGCAACAGACTGAACTCCACCGGCGTGAGTTTAAGCTCAACCCCATTCAGTCGCGCCTGGTGGCGTTCCGGGTCTATCTGCAAGGCACTGCCAGCAGCAGATGCCTTCTTTTTATCACCAGCTTGATCCTTGGCGGCATGGGCACGACGCAGCACTGCCCTGACCCGGGCAACCACTTCGCGCGGAGAGAAGGGCTTGCAGATGTAATCATCCGCACCCAGCTCCAGGCCCAGCAAGCGATCGATCTCCTCACTGCGAGCCGTCAACATGATAATGGGCAGGTTGCTGCTTTGACGTATCAGTCGGCACAGCTCCAGTCCGTCCTTGCCGGGCAGCATCAGGTCGAGAATGACCAGATCTGCGGAGTGCTGTTCCAGCCACGGCATGACTGCATCACCGTGATGCAACAGTTGCGTGGCATAACCACCCGGGCCGCGCAGATAGTCGTCCAGCAAGGCCGCTATTTTGGGTTCATCCTCGACCACCAGTATCAGTGGCGTGGTCATTTTTTATTCCTGATCAGTATCATCTTTGTCATGGTTTTCAAATGGCGCGGGGAAGCGACACAAAAATTGCCAAGCCCCCCAGCTCGCTGGTCCGGGCTTCAATGCTGCCGCCATGCGCCAGTACGATTTCACGGCAAATGGCCAGGCCCAGGCCGCTGCCGCCACCGGACCGACCACGACTGTTTTCAGCGCGGTAAAAACGCTCGAATAATTGCTCACGCTGTGCTGCTTCCAGCCCGGGCTCTGAATCCGCAATCTGCAGCTCTGCTGCGTGGCTGCTGGATTGCAAAACAATACGAATTCGGCCTCCCGCATTGGTGTAGCGACAGGAATTCTCCAGCAGGTTGAGAAACAACTGCCGTAAACGTTGCGCATCAGCCTGGATCAACAAATTTTCCGGTGCCTCAATTTCCACGCTCAGACCTGCTTGCCTGATCCGCTCCCCCAAGGCGTCCACAGCTTGTCGCAGCAAGACAACCAGGTCTACTTCAGCCAGTTGCATATTCAAGGCACCCGCGTCTGCCAAGGCCAGAACTTGTAAATCACTCACCAGCCCGGACAGATGCTTGACCTCTTCCTCCAAAGAGTCCAGCGTGTTTTCCAGCCTGGGTCGTACGCCATCGCGTGCCGCTTCGATCTCGGCCTGCAGAATGGTAATGGGGGTACGCAACTCGTGCGCCAGGTCTGCGGTCCAGCGCCGCCTCGCGCTTTGATTGGCCTGCAGGGTTTCTGCCAGGCGATTGATGTGACGTGCCAATGAAGCAATTTCGTCGTTTCCACGCACCTCAGTGCGGACACTGAAATCACCGGCCGTCAGGCTCTGCACCGAATCGCGCAAGGCCACCACCGGCCGCGATAAGTGGCGCGCCAATAGAAATCCCACCAGCGCCGAAGCCAGCAAGGCAATGCCGGCGGACACCAATAAAGTCCTTTGCTGAAACATCATGAATTTTCGGGCTTCCGGTGCCACTGGTTGAGTGGCGGGTACGATACCCACCCAGCCGACGATGGCGCCATCCAGCTCGATAGCCTGCATGTCGACAGGATCAGGGTCTCGAACCCGGGTTCCCGCCACCCACAGCCCTTCTCCATCCAGCAGGAAAATGCGGCGCCAAAGACGGTGCAGTTCATCGGGGTGACCCGGGCCTCGTGGCCGGTGTCGCGGCGGACTCTTGCCTCTAGCCTCATCTCCCGGCCCTTGCTGGCCCAGCATGGCGTCTTCCGGCGGGCTGATGCCTTCAGGCCGGGTTCGCGCCAGCAAGCGTAACCAGCGCCGCGAATCACCGTGCAATTGTTGCCAGGACCCCCTTTGGCTGTACCAGCCCTGTAACTCCGCTACCAGATAGGACAACTGCACTTCTTCCTGCTTTTGCAGGAAATTACTGAATCCCTGTTTAAAGCTGCTGCGCTGGATGACGCTGACCAACAGCAAGGCCACGGCCGTTGTGGCCAACAAGGCCAGGAGGATTTTGCTGAGTAGCGTATTCATCTTCATCTGAACGACATCCTGCCTGTCGCAGCGATCGGCAATCAAGCTCCTTTTCAATAGCGCGCAGATTATTCTCAATTCCTACACATTTCGCCCTCAATTCGGGCCGAGACTGCAAGCGTCGACCCAAGCCCATGGCAAATGCCGGGCTAAAAATCGCAAACCTGACCCTTAGAATTGGAGTAAAGCTTATGAAACATTCCTGTCTGTTCAGCATTCCCCTGGCCCTGCTGCTGGCTGCAAGTTCAGCTCAAGCGGGCGATACCGAAGCTCAGGGCCGACACCATGACCGGCATGACCGGCATGGCCCCGATATGGAAAAGCGCATGCAGCGCTTGAGTGAAGAGTTGGAATTGAGCAGCGAACAAAGTGCTCAATTGCAAGCCGTAATGGAAGCGGCCGCGGCAGAGCGGGAAGCCTTGCGGGAACAGCATGAGGCACAGATCAAGCCCGAAATGTGCGCCCTACACCTGGCCACCATGGAGCAGGTACGTGAGATTCTCAGTCCGGAACAAGCTGAAGAGTTGGAAGCGAAGCTGGATCGTTGGGCCTCTGCTGAAGGGCCTGGTAGTCGTCATCGCGGTAAAGGTCGTGCCATGAAAGATTGCGAGCAGCCTGGCTAAAGCGCCCGCAAAAGCAAACCCGGAAAGCCCTGATGATTTCAGGGCTTCCTTCATGCTGCCCTGGTCCACGCACTCAGCGAACGGCCAGTATGATGGCCCGGACCGGCGCTGGATAAGCTTCCAGCGTTTGTTCGGGGTTTTGCCCATCCAGCGATTCGGCCAGAGATTCAAACCTCATCCACGCCGTGCTGCGCTGCTCTTCCAGGCGCGTGGGCGTGACATCCACCAGGCGAATATCTTTAAAGCCTGCCTGCTGCACCCACTCCAACAACTTCAAGGTGCCCGGTACGGCCCACACATTTCGCATGCGGGCATAGCGTTCTTTCGGCACCAGCACCTCGGTGGCCTGATCGGCTGGCAACACCAGCGTTTCCAGCACCATCTGTCCACCCGGGCGCAATAACTGCCGGATTTGTTGCAAATGCTCCAGTGGATCACGGCGGTGGTACAGCACTCCCATGGAGCAAACTACATCCAGACCAGCCTGATCAGAACCATTCGTTCCCGGGTTGGTTAGGTTTAACTCGGCTGCCGGTGGATCGCTGACGCTCAAACCGGGCAAGTCTTCTATGCCCAGAGGCAAAACAAAATTGGCCTGTGTTCCAGCAAAGTGTCTGCAGGCCAGCCACTGCATCACAAACAGCAGAGTGGGATCTACGCCCACCACCAACCTGGCACCGGCCGCCAACATGCGCCAGCCGAAGTAGCCATTGCCGCAGCCTATATCCAGCACCCGTGCGCCTTGCAGCGGCAGGTGCGGTGCTAACCTGTCCCACTTCCAGTCCGAGCGCCACTCTGTGTCGATCGCACAGCCTGCCAGGTTTAGGGGCCCTTTGCGCCAGGGATGCAGCTGCATCAGGGTGTCCGCGAGCGCGACCTGATCTTCCGCAATGGCTCCCAGCTGCGGTGCCGATTGATCCGCTTGCATTCTCGTTTTAACCACGGGCAAGGCCTGCAGGGCGGCTTGCCAACGTGGCAGGTCACCGTGCGGGTGTTGCCGCAAGGTTTTTTCGGCGCGATCGCACAAGGTCTGCAGCCAGTCACTTTCCGGCCACGCCTGGCGCAGCTCGGAATAGGGCGACATCAAAGCTTCAGCGGATGGCAAGGTATGAAACAAAATTGAAACACTGAAACCAGCGCACGGCCTTGCTCCAGCCCGCTGCCTGCAAACGTTCCAGGTGCTCTGCTTCGGTATCGGGCAACATCACCCGCTCCAATGCATCGCGCTTGCGCGCTATTTCCAGGTCGGAATAACCCTGGGCGCGCTTGAAGTCATGGTGCCAGTCGGTTTGCAGCTCCTGTTCCGATTCATCCGCAAAACGAATCTTTTCCGACAACACCAGCGCTCCTCCAGGCCGGGTGCCCGCCGCAATGCGACTGAGCAATGCCAGGCGCTGCTCGCGCTGGATAAATTGCAAGGTAAAGTTCAGCACGCTGAGACTGGCGTCTTCGATGGGCGTGTCACTGATATCACCGAGCACCAGCTCAATAGTGGGGCGGTCGGCGGTTTGCGCCTGTTCTTGTAACAGGCTGGCTAAGCTTTTTAGCATCTCGGCCGAGTTATCGACTGCAATAATGCGCACATCCGGCACATTCACCGATTGGCGCACCACCAGGCTGACCGCGCCCAGCGAACAGCCCAGGTCGTAAACACGGCTGCTCGGCTGCACACAGCGCCGCGCCAGCACGCCCAACATGGGCAGGACCAGGCCATAACCGGGCACGGAACGATTGATCATGTCCGGAAAAACGCGCACCACGCGCTCGTCAAAAACAAAATCCTGCATGCCTTGAGGCGGCTGTTCGAAAAGCTGATCGCGATCACTCATGAGGAAAAAAACCCCTGGCAATGTGTGCTGTCGGTGACTTCTGGCGCATTCGATTTGGGGCCGCTTTCTGTTATGTTGAGCCAGCAACACCGGACCGTGTCGCGAACTGGCAGCTCGACCCGTCGTACCGGTCTGGTTACTGGCTGTTGGGTGCTATGGTACCGCAGCCTCTTAAAACTTTTCAGGGAGACCGCTTATGTTTGAAAACCCGATGATCTGGGCCATAGTTGTGGCTGTTCTTGGCATCACCATTGTTCGCACTTCGGTCATCATTGTGCGTCAGGGGTTCGAATATACGCTGGAACGCTTTGGTCGCTACAGCAAAACCCTGCGGCCGGGTTTCCATTTTGTCCTGCCCTTTGTCAACCGCGTGGGTCACCGCGTCAACATGATGGAGCGCTTGGCGGACGTGCCTTCACAGGAAGTCATCTCCAGCGATAACGCCCAGCTCACGGTGGACGGCGTGATGTTTTTCCAGGTGCTGGATGCCGCCAAGGCGGCCTACGAAGTGCACCATCTGGAAAACGCCATACTGAACCTGACCATGACCAATATCCGTACGGTATTGGGCTCTCTGGATCTCGATGAAGCCCTGTCCAACCGGGATGTGATCAACTCACGCTTATTGTCGGTGGTGGATGAGGCGACCACACCCTGGGGCGTTAAAGTTACCCGCATTGAAATCAAGGACATCAGCCCACCCATGGACCTGGTCGATGCCATGGCCCGGCAGATGAAAGCCGAGCGGGAAAAACGCGCCACCATTCTGGAAGCTGAAGGTCACCGGCAATCCCAGATCCTGCGTTCCGAAGGCGATAAACGCGCCGCGGTGCTCGATGCAGAAGGCCGCAAAGAAGCGGCTTTCCGGGATGCTGAGGCTCGCGAGCGCTCGGCTGAGGCTGAAGCCAAGGCCACGACCATGGTTTCTGAAGCCATCGCAGCCGGCGACATTCAGGCCATCAATTACTTTGTAGCGCTGAAATACGTTGAATCGCTGACCGCTTTTGCCAATGGTCCCAACGTCAAAACCTTGCTGCTGCCCATAGAGGCCACCGGCATATTATCCAGCCT
>JBBKVS010000318.1:0-14771 GCA_037968555.1 Lysobacterales bacterium
ACAGGGTGAAAGAAGTGTAGCTGGCCCAGGCCAATACCAGCGCCTGGGTGTAGGACAAGTTGGTGAGATTGGAAAGAATCAGCGCCACGCCCTGGGTGACGGCAATCAGGTAAAAACCGATGCCCACCAACACCGTAATGCCGGCCACAATCTGTACCCGCCGGCTGTCAAAGCGGTCGGCAAAATAACCGGTGACGGTGAGTGCGCGGCTGCGGCGCAGATAGCGACCGAAATAGATGGCACCGTAAATATACCCCACCAGAAACAAAGCCGGAATCAGCAAGCGGCCGGTGTTGAATCCATAAATGAATCCCGCATCCCCCAGGAAAGTGTTGGTGCTAAGAAAACTGGCCACCAGGGTTCCAACAATCAGCAACGTGGGCGCTTGCCTGCCCACCACAAAGTAGTCTTCGAGATTTTTCACCCTGCGACCAGCGTAGTTACCCACAGCCACATACGCCAGGATGCTGATAAATATCGTGATGGTGTAGATGTTCATAGGCCGTAGTCTCGATTAGTACTTATTCTGGTGCCTGAAATGAAACTGACTGCGCTACCGGAAGAGTGCCAGTATAGGTGAAAGCGGTTGAAACAAAGTTATTGCTCGGAGAGGAGCCACTCAATCGCACCGCGAATGCTCGACATGTCGCTCACACACATCGCGTGCCCCTCGGCTCCATCGTCGTCGTGATATTCCATACCGGGATGCACGAAACGTATGATGCCGGACTTGTCCAACAGAAAAGTCACCGACGTAGCCGGTCGTTTCGGGCCAGTCAGCCACCAATCCTTGAGCGCACCCGTGCGCCAATCCCAATCAATGGCCACCGGGAACACAAACTGCCGGCTCTCGACGGCGCGCTGCACGCGAGCCACATCCATCGGGTCATTGCGGCCCGCTTTCGGATGAAACACACCAATGACTTTCAGCCCCTGAGTCGAATATTGTTCATCCAGCGTGCGCAGGGCGGGCGCGCTGCTAGCACAGAACGGACAGGTGTCTGTCCACCAACGAACCAGCACAACATGGCCGCGGAGGTCCTCCAGCGTTAGTGGCGGGGAGTTGAGCCAGACATCAAACTGTAACGGCGGCGCGGCGGCGCCAATGCGGTCGTCGCCGGCAGAGCGGTCCATCGCCTCAAGGCTGGCGAGACTGCTGTTGATGTTCGAATCGATTTCGAACTCGGACTTGCCATCCAATCTCAACTGGTCACGGTAATCTGCCCACGAGTTTATCGGCTTGATCTCCTCATTCGCGGCAACGGCTAATCCGCAAGTAAGGGCAAACAACAGAACGGCTATTCGCATAATGGGATTTACTCCAAGGTCAAAAGCGGGAATGGCGTCGGCTCCAATTTGTTTCTGTTTCGGTCTTGTATTTGCTTCACCTGAGCCTAACCCGAACTTCAGCAAAATACTCTAAAACATGAGGCGGAGAAAGGAAATTGGTTCCGACTTCTTTATCTATCTGAATACGCTTCTGTTACTCTGAAGTAGTCCCCTAAGAAGCTCACGTATGCTATAGCGTTCGTGTCCGAATCGATTTGTAAGCCCCTCAATTGAGGCGCGGCGTCAGCCGAGTAACGATTCCATGGCGGTGCGCCAATAAGCCTGAGGAGGTCTCCATGATGCACAAGGCACTGATTTTAACCTGGGTATTGCTCATTCCCGCGACACTTGCGGCCGATCCGCTCGGATCGGAATTCACCTATCAGGGCGAATTGAAACAGGCCGGCACCTCGGCTTCAGGCTCGTTTGATTTCGAGTTCGGGTTGTTCGACTCACCCGATGGCGGGGTTTCTCTGGTCGCTCCCATCCAGTACGAAGACGTGACGGTGGCCGATGGCATTTTCACACTGGAGCTGGATTTCGGTTCGGAGGTGTTCGACGGCACGCAACTGTGGATCGGAGTGGGCGTGCGCGAAGGACAATTGGGCGGCGCGTTCACTGCACTGGCTCCGCGACAGAAGTTGACCGCCACACCCTACGCCTTGCATGCACTCGAAACGCTGGTGGCGGGACCGGCGGACCACGCTTTTCTGGGGCTTTCAACTGAATCGACGAACGGCGACAACGCCTACGTGAACATGGCGCTGCTGTGTGAGGCGGATTTTCCCGGAAGCAAGGTCTGTTCCACAACAGACCTCGTGAACTGGAGCCCGCCACCGGACATCGCTGGCATGGGCTTGAATAATTATGGTTGGATGCACGTGGAGAACCAGACCATTCTGGGGCCTGCCAGCGTCATGGACGAGGCAACCGGTTTCGTGTTCACCGACACCAGCCCTCCTGCGCAACAGGTATCGCTCACCTGTAACGGCTGGTTGACCCTGTCGAACGATTACGTCGGCGTGGCGCTGAGAGTGGTCAGCGCGTCGGACATCATTGAATATGGCTTACGAGCTTGCGGCAATCTACAACCGGTTGCCTGTTGCGCGAGCGGTCCACTGTAGTCCGGCCCGCATTTTCTACGTCGGCGAACGCATCGACACGTTGATACGCTAACTCCAGCATCGTCAAGGGCGAAGCCAGGACACCCACCGCTTCGCTTACGACGATGATCACGGCAACACCCAAAGCGTGGCATTGGGCGAACTGTTCATCAATATTCTGTTCAATAGTGGCTTCGAAAATTAGCCGGTGATAGGGCCCGCAGCCACGACAGCATCCTGCAAACGATGGGGAATACGCCCATTCCACGAATCAATCGGCTCGCACCCGATAAGGTCGCAAAATGAGGATGTGGTGGACGGCGTGGCCTTAGGCGACTATTCTTTTGGTACTTACAACTTTGACTTCTGAAACATAGGGAATTAACCATGTCAAAATATGCAGGCGGATGTGCACACATACATACCCATTCCAACAAAGACCCCATCGACAACCACACCTGCCATTGCTCCGTGTGCAAGCGCGTAACCGGCCAGGCCACAACCCATGTGGTATTTTTCAACCACGGTGATCTGGAGGTAGACAACCTTGCTGGTTTGAACCGTCAGCCCTTCAATTCAGAGAACCCTGACGGCCCTCTGGAACTTTGCACCTGTGCAGACTGTGGTACGCCTATCATGCTGGATGACAAAGTGGGTCGCATTCGCGTGATCGTACCCAATCTCATGGGCTACGACACTGCCAGTCTGCCAGCGACTTACCACGCATTTTATGATCCTGCATCAGGTGTAGCTCAGCCTAGTGATGGCAGTCCGGTATATGCCGCTTTGCGTCCTGACTTTGTTTGGCCAGAAGGCTCTTAAGATATTTGGGGTCAGTGTAAAAACTTGCACGGTATGGAGGCAGACAACCGAAGTACGTTGTATCGAGATCCAACGGATAAGTGCGGTCTAAAGCCCAATTGAAATTAACCCGCAGAATTTTTACTCTGACCCCAAATATTTAATTTTCGTCAGGCCACCCTGATCTCGGTGTGCAGGCCCGCTCGTCCAGCAAGTGTAAGCAGCATATCCAGGCTGAAGTCCTGCCAGGTTCCCTGGTTCAATTTCGAAATGCGAGGTTGAGTGACACCCAGATGCTCGGCGGCTTGGGCTTGGGTCCAGCCTTTTGCTTTGAGCTCTTGAGAGAGACGAAACATGAGTTCTGCGCGCAGCGCCATCACATGCGCTTCCGCTTTATCGAAGCCTAAGTCGGCAAACACATTCCCACTGCTGGGTGTGATTCGGTCATCTTTCCAACGTGGATCAGACTTCCTCATTTCAAGCTCCAATCATCTTTTAACGCTTCACCGCCAATTCGAGGTCTGACCGTGCCGTTCGTTGGGTCGAAAACTGAGGGGTTTCATGGAAAGTCAGTATACAAATATTTGTATATATGAAGCAAGGGAAAACGCCCTGGCGAGTCGCGCATTGATAGTCATTCGGCAGTATCAAAGGCAAGAATAGACAACAGATTGTCGGTACTTCGGAGCATCTGGTGCTGGCTTTGATTTACGTGATTAGGCTGATGGCAGTGTGACAAAACAGCGAACGGCAGTATGTCGGTACATTGCTCGGATACTTGTAAGTTTTTACCCTGCCCTTAAACTTCGGGGTATCTGTGGCAATTTGCAGTGGCTAGCGAATTCGGAAATTTGGAATCAGTATAAAAACCCGCTTTTTTACTCTGACCCCAAAACTTCCTAGACGCCGCTTGGTGCCGCTTGAGCATGTAGTCTTACACCAAGTGCCTTGGCAACTTTGAGGACAGTAGCGAAACTCGGATTACCCTCTGCGCTCAGTGCGCGGTAAAGGCTCTCGCGGCTGAGTCCAGAGTCTTTTGCTACCTGCGACATACCTTTTGCTCTGGCAATGTCGCCCAAGGCGCGGGCAATGCCCGCTGCATCTTCGGGCGCTTCCACCAGCCAGGCGTCCAGGTAGGCGGCCATTTCCTCTGGCGTGCGCAGATGTTCAGACACGTCGTAGTTCGTGGTCTTGGTAGGCTTCTTTGTTGCGACCTTGTTCATGACGAATTCTCCACGAAGTTACGATTAGGTTGCAGCGCCTTGGCGATGTTCTTCACCTGGGTTGATTTGTCACCGCCCGCGATCAACAGAAGTAGCCTGTCTCCGCGCTGCGAGTAGTACACCCTGTAGCCAGGACCCACATCGACCTTGAGCTCAGATAAGCCTTCAGTCAGATTGCGATGATCGCCAGGATTGCCATGAATCAGGCGATCGACGCGCATCAACACCCGCGCTCTTCCAGACAGATCCTTGAGGCTGTCGATCCAGTCGCGGTACTCGTCGGTTTTTACGACTCGCATTGGATTAGTGTAGCCTGTGGGCTACATATTCGCAATGGTGAAATATTTAGGGTCAGAGTAAAAACTAGAGGGTCTGCCTATTTTTACTCTGCCCCCAAATATCCCATAATTTCCCTGGTCATCAAATGAGCTGCAACGTTTGTTCCCCCGACCCTGGCGGCCCGCGCGCCTCGATATCGGTCAACTCATATGGTTGTTAATTGTATATAGTTTAAAGCGTGTGTTAGGTTGCAGGTGCTATTGGCTCGGGACCATCCTTGGCCATTTTTAATCCAGAAGTTAATTTAGGGGATTGCCATGCAACATCGCTTAGTAGTTCTTATGACTCTTTTGATTTTTAGCTTAGTGACAACCAGCACATTGCAAGCCAAGCCAAATAAGCCCGTACCGTCAGCCAAAACACCCATCATTGAATCGGCACAGGTGACGTTTGAGGATGAGTTCTACTGCCAGGATGTAACAGAACTCGCACCGATGAACACTCTGACCATCATGGGTACTGGCTTAGTTACGTCTGACGGCGCCGAACCAGTGATTACGATCGGCCTGTTGCCACCATTGACAGTATGTGACTTCGCTGAAGATTTTGTTGTTGCAGCGCTTCCCCTTACGGCCGAGGATGGAGACTACTTGCTGTCGGTCATCATGGCCGATGGTGTCGGGACTTTTAACCTGACCATTGGTGCAGTGGGGCCTGTTGGCCCGCAGGGAGATGAGGGTGTTCAGGGCGAGCAAGGCATTCAGGGTCAACAAGGTGAGCAAGGCACTCAGGGTCAACAGGGTGAGCAAGGCATTCAGGGTCAACAAGGTGACACTGGTCAACAGGGCAACCAGGGCCCCCCAGGCTCGATTAACATCAATTGCGTTGACGGGGAGATTCCAAAGTGGGACGGTTCCCAGGGAGCGTGGAAATGTGCCGCAGATGACAGGACGGCGGTGCTTTACGTCCCATTTCCCGCGGCCGAAGATGTTGTTAGTTACCAGGAGACGGTGACTTTTCCGGCATGCCCGGCTGGCACGTCTCCGGCCGCCGCAAATACCGTTACCCAAAACATGTTTTTGAATCATCACGACGTCAGAATTACAACTGACGCCTACTGGATTAATACTGGTGAGTGTTTGGTCAATATAACGTCGGTAGTGAGAAGCGACGGCTCATCCTTGAAGATAGATTTCGCAGAAGGCGATTTCAGATGCCAGCGGATTTGCACCTAATCACCCATTAATATTTGGGGTCAGTGTAAAAACTTGCACAGTATGAAGGCAGACAATCGAAGTACGTTACATCGAGGCCGACTGGACAAGGGCGGTCCGAAACCCAATTGAGATTAACCCGCGGAATTTTTACTCCGACCCCAATTATTTGAGATTAACCCGCAGAATCTTTACTCCGACCCCAATTATTTCAAGCTGCCACTGATAGCCACCAAATTCACTCAAAGCACCGGATATCAGCAAGATACGCTGGTCCGACCCCAGCTATTTCCGTTTTTCTTTTCCTGATTGTTCAACGAACCACCGTGATACCTGCAGTATGTGTACGGCGCGCTGCCCGCACGACAATTTCAACATGCTGGTCGAAGGAAACCAGTGCCTGCATCAGGCGCTCGAGAGAAATGTTCTGTAACTGGTAGCGACGTACTTGAGAAACCTTCGGCTGTGTCATGCCCGTGATGTCAGCGGCCTGGGTCTGGCTCAGGCCGCGCTGGTCGATCAGGTCATTGAGCTTGATTGCCAGAATGGCCTTGGCCGATAGCTCCTCGGCGTCTTCAAGGCCAAGATCGGACAACACATTGTCGGTGCCTGGTGGCTCTGCTTTGCGTGACATCACTTTCTCCGACTCACCCCGTATCGGGCGAGTACTGCTTTTAACCGCCTTTCGATCAATTCAACACCCGGTCCCAGTCCCTTCCAATGCTTCGCTGAATCTGGCGTATGGCCCAGCTGCACAACAAATAGCGCCACACCCAGGTCTTTTTGAACTGGAACGGGGAACTCCATGAAGTCCTTCTTGGAAGAACCCTCCCAGTAAAGCAGCTTTCGCTTTTCAGTCATCAAAATATACCCGTTCGGATATAGAAATGCCAGCAACCCAAATTCAGGGCAAGAGAGATAGCTCAAGGTGCCATCTGTTTCTGGCTTTGGATTACATCGAATAGGCTGTCGGCAGTTTGGCAAAACGAGAAGCTCGGGTATGTCGGTACTATGCTCGGATATTTGTAGGTTTTTACCTCAATGATTAGTGTTGGATCATTCTGTCAATGAAGGGTTAGGCTTTTTTGTGGGTACAAAGAATAATTGAATCCAACCCTGCTTTTCAAAAACTCGTTAGAGGTCGGTTTTAGCTAGGCAATTGATCTGTTTAAGCTGCTCTATCCCGCCGAAATCCAGAATTTTAATTGTTATATAAACGCTATACGCTGGTCCGAGCCCGTACATCCCTTGGCAGTGTGACAAAACAGCGAACGGCAGTATGTCGGTACATTGCTCGGATTCTTGTAAGTTTTTGCCCTGCCCTTAAACTTCGGGGTATCTGTGGCAATTTGCAGCGACTAGCGAATTCGGAAATTTGGAATCAGTATAAAAACCCGTTTTTTTACTCTGTCCCTTTACTCTGACCCCGGAACTTCTTGCAAGAACCCCTCGCCGAGTAATCCAGGAAACGCATTGAGTGCCATTTGCACTTTTAGGGCTGCAAATGCGTCATTTGCCGCATAGAGTTGTTGTGCTGGGGTCAACTGAGCCATCGCCCAATTTGAAGTTGTTGTTTTTTTTGATTTGTGGAAACGTTGATTGAAAACCACCGCAATGGCAGCACGCACGCCGATGGAACCTTTGTAGCCAGCCTTCCGGAACACCGGACTGAGATCAACTACGCTTTTTAACTTGATTCCGAATTTTTTGCTGATTTGACGACGGTCGGAAGACAACCCAAAACCCACTTTCAGAAGTTCTTCAGAGGCCAGCAATTCGATTAGAAACGCCCGGCACTCTGAGTGACAAAGCTGAAATATGAATGCCTTGGACTCCAACGCAAACTGCACAACATGGGGTCCATTGTTTACCACCCCTGATTTGAAGACTGGCCTCGACTCAGTGTCAAAGCCCGCGAATCCAGCCGCCAATATTTCATTCGTGGCAGCCTGAAACTCGGCTTTTTTACGAGGAACGTGGATTCGCTCTATGGGTAGGCCAACAAATGGCTCCAGCAGGGCAGTCTCTGCTTTTGTTGGGGCAAGCTTTTTCAAGGGTGGGTTAACAACGCAATTTTAGAGAGGACCATTATCAACTTTCATGCAACACATGCTAGATAATTAAGCTCATCCAGTGTCGTTCTAGTTTTTACACTGACCCCGCAAATTGCCTTCCATTATTATTCAGACTCGCGTCGATAGGTTACTTTTTGATTGGTGCGAGAACAAACCAGTGTAGGGGACGAAAGCGTGTCTATATTTAGATCGCCTCCACGTAGCCCCTGCCAGGTGGCTAAATAGGAAAAGGTGCCAATTTTCTCGCCTAATATTTTTTCCTCAACACCACCTCTCCACCAGAGCATGACTAACTCTCCATTTCTTGCCCTTGTTGCCAATTCAGGTTGTTCTTCTAGAAGTTGTCGACCACGCTCCCAGCAATAAATCAAGCCATAATCTTCAGCTTGCCAGCGTTCCTTCCAACAAAGATTCTCTCTTATGGGTTCTGAGATTGATCTGTGCAGAAAAGTGGTCATAGGGAACAAGTCAGGCATCAATCATGGCCAGAAAGTCGGACTCTCGTAGAATTCGAATGTTGAACCCCTGTTGGATTAGCTCCAAAGCTTTGCGGTGTTTTGAGCTTTGCTGATGGCCCGCTAGTTTCGTTACATCTTGGTCGCCAACCACCAACAACGTGACTTTCTTTGTAACCCCAGGATTCACTGCACAACCTAGCTCGGCGGCTTTCTGGGCCGCGAGGGGTCTTGGAATATTCAGTGCCCCTGTAAAAACCACCATTTCGCCGTAGAGAGGTCCTTCTGGGTTCCCTTCCTGTTTGACTGGTGCTGAGAATCCATAGGATTGAGAGTCATTGAATCCAATTCGGCGATTAACCTTGTTTAGCCATTGCTCCGGGTCTATTCCGGATTCAGCTATTGCAGCACATAAGATTCGCCCCGCTGCCTTTGCATCCTCAAGCGCGTCATGATGTTTAAACTCAATTCCCAGCATCATCGCGAGATTCGCCAGTCCGTAACCTTTATGCGCGACTGCTTCCCAAGTGCGACGTGCAACCCTGGCAGTATCCAGCCAGTTACAATCAGGTGGCTGCACACTGTACTTTGCACAACATTGATGAATCGCACTTCGATCAAAAGCTGTATGTGTCGCGCAAATCGAATCAGCAAGAAATTCATTTAGTTGTTGGCTTATCTGTGCAAATGTCGGTGCACCCCTAACGGTATCTTCCCTAATTCGGTGGATGCTGACATTCATGGGATCAAAGTAATCTTCCGGATCAACCAAGGCGGAAAACTCGTTGACAACTTGGCCATCTCGAAAAACCGCGAGTCCAACCTGGCAAATGGACGCCAGATTGGGGTTGGCAGTTTCTACATCTAGAGAGATGAAATTCATGTGGTGAGATTATGGATTACGGAAACAGGGTTTACCCTAGCGCATAGATATTTTGAGGTTGCCCCTCTCGACAACTAGTTCATGCAATTAGATTCGTGCCCAAAGTAGAAAGAATATTTGGGGTCAGTGTAAAAAATTTAAATATTTGGGGTCAGTGTAAATATTTGGGGTCAGTGTAAAAACGTGCACAGTATGGAGGCAGACAACCGAAGTACGTTGAAACGAGGTCTACCGGGTAAGTGCGGTCTAAAGCCCAATTGAGATTAAACCGCAGAATTTATACTCTGACCCCAATTATTTTGATCATAAGCCCCAAAGTGGCAGCGCTTGCCATGTCGGGTAGTTCTGCTCTGGTGGCGGTCAACGCCATGCTGCTGAAGCGCACCCGGTTGGAGGGCATTCATAGCGCCGAAGTAAAAGCATGAAAGTCCAGAGCGTTTGGCAGATGGAAATCATTGGCGGCTGGACACATTGCAACTGTTCGCCCCTGCTGTAACTAATAGTTGAACGGTCAAGCTAAGGAGAATCATGTGAGAAGCATCCCGACACGAACTACGAATAGATTTTTTTTACACCTTGCCGCAAGTCTCGCCTTGTTGTTTGGTTTTTGCGGTGCTGCGTTTGGGCAAAAGGCAGGTGGTAGTGAAGTTGTGGATGGCATAACTGCCTATTATGGCATCGTGCCATCAGAAATCATCGGCACGCATAAGCCCAATCACGCTGAAGCGACAATGCATGGCGGGATTCCATCGAATAAGCGGTCTCACCATCTGGTTGTAGCCTTGTTTGAACAGGAAAGCTTTGATCGCATCATCAACGCGGAGGTCTCCGCTACCGTTGCTGAACTCGGCCTGGGTGGTGAGACAAAGCCATTGCAAGCTTTTACGATCAATGATTCGTTGAGCTACGGAAATTACTTTGACTTCACCCGCGATACGCTCTATCAGATCGTTGTTCGGGTGCTTTTGCCCGGCATGACTGAACCCGTTACTTTCCATTTCGAGTATAAACATACGTAAACAACGAGGCGTCGCGATGGCCGAGTGCTAACCTTACTTGGCTCCTCCCCAACTCGAATGAATTGTCTGGCCATTATTCCAGCAGCAAACACAACTGAATGGTCACAGATTGTCATCTATTTTGTCTTCCAGCCACTTGCTAGCCGACGATAGGAGGTGGTACCTCAACAACAGATTCTCCCCCGCAGCTTCACCACCATCCGCCCAGTGAACGATGTGATGAGTACCGACAAAGCGATTGTTGGTGCAACCGGGGAAACGGTAAGCGCGATCGCGTCGTTGTAAGGCACGACCAATGGCTGGTGGAATGCTGTGGGTTTTCAGTCCGCATAATTCATTAATGTGAAAAATATTGTCTGGCTACTGCTTGTCCCTTGGTTAGGAACTGATTAAACTGGCTTAATGAGAATGATTCTTATCTTCGTGTTAATGATTGCCAGCGCATCCGTGTTGGCGCAACCAGTGGTTGATAACGAAACACACAAGCGCGTGCAGTCAATTGTGAGTGCGCTGGACTACATCTCGATTGATTACCCTGCAGCGGTAGAAGATGGCCTGATCATCAATTCGGCCGAGTATGCCGAGCAACTTGATTTTCTCACCACTGTACAAGAACTGCTGCAAACACTGCCCGGCATCCAAAACAGTGCTTTCCGTGAGCAGGCCAGGGTACTGGAAGATCGCCTCAAGGCGCGCGCTCCCGGTATCGAAATCAGCCAGCTTAGCCGTTCTTTGAGCACAGAATTGCTCGCTACATACCAGCTTGAAGTCACACCGCGCACAACACCGGATCCAGCCAGTGCAGCACCGTTATTCGCCGAAAAATGCGCAGCATGTCATGGCGATTCAGGTTACGGTGACGGACCCGCAGCAAGTAATCTGAACCCGCCACCCACCAATTTTCACGATGTTGAGCGGGCCCGTCAGCGCAGCCTGTATAGCCTCTATACCACCATCTCGCAAGGCATTGCGGGTACGGGTATGGCCTCATTTCAATCCCTGAGTGATGACGATCGCTGGGCCCTGGCGTTTTACCTCGCCGGGCTTCGGGACGAACCGTCAGTCATTGAACAGGGGGGGCGTTTATGGCAGCAAGGTGTACTGGGAAAACAGTTATCGATGGCCGAATTTACTTCCAGGACACCCGCTGAAATGACTCAACAGGATGAGTCGGCCGCTGCAGTGCTGGCCTTTCTTCGCCACCAGCCACAAGCACTGAAAACCGGCAGGGTGCATGCCATTGAGTACGCTCAGCAGGGCTTGCAAGCCTCTCTTGCAGCCTACCGGAACGGCGATACGGAGTCCGCCATGCAACTGGCGCTCGATGCCTATCTGGAAGGTTACGAACTCACTGAAGGCACCTTGCGAGCACTGGACGGCCAACTTGCAATGGGTATTGAACGTGATATGCAGGTATTGCGGGGCCAGATTCGTGATCGCGTCCCGTACACAGTGCAACAGGAGGCCACTTCAAGTCTCCAGTCACAGTTGGAGCGGGCCGCCAAGCTGCTGTCAGACAAAGGCAGTTCCGCTATTGCTGTATTTGTAAGTGCCTTATTAATCCTCCTGCGCGAGGGACTTGAAGCCATCCTGGTTATTGCCGCGATGGGATTGTATCTGCGTCGCACAGAGCAAACCCAAAGTCTGCGATATCTGCATTTTGGCTGGCTGGGGGCGCTGGTTGCCGGTGCGTTTACCTGGTTCGCTATTAAGACGGTGATCGTCATCAGCGGCGCACAGCGAGAAGTCCTGGAGGGTGCTGGCGCTCTCCTTGCTTCGTTTGTACTTTTGTATGTTGGCATCTGGATGCACCGTCATGGCAACGCTGTGCGCTGGCAATCGTTTCTGAATAAACGCCTTGGCAGTAGTTTATCCACCGGTGCCCTGTGGGGTGTCGCCGGATTGTCCTTTATCGCCGTGTACCGGGAGATCCTCGAAACGGTTTTGTTTTATGAAACCTTATTGCTGCAATCCGGCCTGTTGCTGCCCCTGATTGCGGGTGCCGCAGTTGCCGTAGCGGCGTTGCTTGGTCTGGGCTGGCTGGTATTCCGTATCGGCACGCGCCTGCCGTTGCGTCAGTTTTTCCAGTTCAATGGTATGTTGATGTTTGTGCTCGCCATAGTGTTTGCCGGCAAAGGGGTCAGTGCGCTTCAGGAAGCTGGACTGGTTAATGTGACCTTCATCGGCCTGCCCAGAGTTGACTGGCTTGGCCTCTACCCGACCATGCAAAGTGCTGGCGCACAGTTTGCTATTGTTTTTACAGGTGCAGTCTGGCTCATCTTCGGCCGTTTCCAGGACAGGACAAACTAGGGCGCCTCTGCTCAATTAATTGCGGAGGGCGTTTCAGCCATGAATGCCGCAGATCGTGCGGTACAAGCCACGTGACAGTTGCACCAATGCGCCCTTGGCTTGCAATGTGCGAGATGCGTCTTGTATGGCCCATAGAAATATTTGGGGTCAGTGTAAAAACCTGCACAGTATGGAGGCAGACAACCGAAGTACGTTGCATCGAGGTCTACCGGTTAAGTGCGGTCTAAAACCCAATTGAGATTAACCCGCAGAATTTTTACTCCGACCCCCCTTATCCATTTTTCGACCGCCTCAAGCTCAATGGACTGTACGTAATCAAGCCGGGTGAATGGTGATTTTGAGACCGAGTGCCTTCGCCACTTTGGATACCGTCGCAAAACTGGGGTTGCCATCAGCAGAAAGCGCTTTGTAAAGCCCAGCCCGGGTCATCCCCGCTTCCTTGGCAAGCTGGGTCATGTTACGGGCACGGGCAACCACCCCGAGGGCATGCGCGATAAAGGCGGGATCATCACCCCCTTCTTCCTGGCAAGCTTCCAGGTAAAGACGAATATCTTCTTCCGTCTCAAGGTAGTCTGCGCTGTCATAACGACTGAATTTCTCGGCCATGTCTAACCCTTCCAATCTTCAGCCAGGCGTTTGGCTTTGGTGCCAGCGGTTGAAAGTCTCGGACTTGACGACTTCCATCATGTGTCAACTGTAGTTGACATAAAACCATGTGTCAACCGTGGTTTACAGCGGACAAAAATGGATTCATTTTTGTTATTTGTTTCCATGAATATTTGGAGGACTGTTCTGTCGAAATGGCGAACAGATCCCGGTGACTTCATGCCTTTACGGTTTCAGAGTCTGGCGTTGGATCTAGTTGAATTGGCAGGTAGCAGTTTGACAGGTAGTCAGCGGTGGTTATGTCAGTGCTTGTCTTGAGTTGTTGTAGGTTATCTGCGCGCAGAAAAATGGGCTCTGAATCAATTTTTAGATTCACTTATGCAGCAAGTTCCATATTGACCGTTCGGCCCAGACGAGCCTCGAGAGTGATGAGCATCTCCAGACTGAATTTTTCCCATTTACCGCGCACCAGATCGGATACCCTGGATTGGGCTATATCAAGGCGTTCCGCAGCTTCGGTTTGAGTGAGGCCCTCATTCTCGATGTAGGTTCGGAGATCACTCATAAGCGTGGCACGCATTTGTAAGATGGCCGCTTCAGCCGGCTCAAAACCAAGATCAAGAAAGATATTACTTTCTGCCTTTTTGCTTTGCTTTTTCACGTATTTCGACCTCTTTGTACCGTTCACGGGCGAGTGCTATATCTGACTGCCGGGTTTTCTATGTCTTTTTCTCGAATGCATGCAAGACACATATAGTGGTCAGAAACTTGGCAACATAGATGATTCGCCATTCTCCTTCCCGGTGAATGCGCAATTCCAGTGCACCTGCACCCACTGTTTTTATTGGCTTCCAATCCGAAGGCTCCTGGCCCATTTGTACATAATGCAACTGAAACCCCGCATCCTTGCGGGCCTCTGCTGGGAAGCTTTTCAAGTCATGTTGGCTGGTGCCAATGAATTCAAGCTTCTTCATTTAAGAATATATAAGTTTATTGATATTTGTTCAATCATCAGGTGGAAGTGTGACAAACCGGCGAATGCGGTGCTGTCAGTGCTTTGCGCGAATTTATGTAGGTAAATTGCCCTCGGAAAAGAGGACTCCGGTACGAGCCTTCAGCGAGCAACCGTAATGCCCGCCGGGTTGGTTCGGCGCGCATTCCGCACCACAATTTCGACTTGTTGGTCACTTGAATCGAAGTTACCTGGAGCGGTTTACTTGCCGGTTTTGGTAGATTAACCATCCCGATGGGCGAAGCTCAGGATTCGTTTGGATTTGCGGATGAAAATCTTTGAGGGAAGTGGTGCGTGTCCTTATCTTTGACCCGTAGAATTTTTACTCTGACCCCAATTATTCCCGGAGCGGGAATGAGCACTGCTGTGAGAGTCATTTCTATTTCTCCAAACGGTGTTGCCAACTTTCGCTTTTTACAACTATAGATTCAAACTACAAAATGCACACTGTATTTAGCGACA
>JBBKVS010000319.1:0-2518 GCA_037968555.1 Lysobacterales bacterium
CACCATCCGAGGCGCTGCTGAAGATAGCCGGGTTTTTGCGTGACAGTAATCATTTCGGCCAGGCCATTGAGGTAATGCATTTGGCTCTGGCCAGTGGCGCGAATCAAGCCATCAATTACTTCAGGCTGGCGCGCCTGTACCAGGGAACCGGCCAGCACGAAGCAGCTTTGCAGGCTTATCGCGAAGCCCTGCAGCGCGATGCAGGCTTGGGCGGGGCCTGGCTGGGCTTGGCCACTCTGCAGAAATTTACCGATCCGGACCAGGCAGACTGGCGGTTAATCCGCAATGCAGCGGTGCAGGCTGAAAATATCGAGGCAGCCATGTGCCTGGCCTTCGCCAGGGGCAAAGGCCATGACGATTTGGAACAGTATGAACAGGCGTGGAACAGCTACCTGGAAGGCAATCGGCTGCGTCACCTCAGTCAGTCCTGGGATCAAGCGGGCTGGCAGGAATTCGTGCAACAGTCATTAACGCAAGCTTGTGCCTCCATGGAGCATGATCCAGGAAAGCGTAAACCGGTTTTTATCGTCGGTATGCTGCGTTCCGGCACCACCCTGCTGGAGCAGTTACTGGATCAACACCCCACTGTCACTGCGCGAGGCGAGCTGAACTTCGTAGCGCATGCCTGGGCGAGCTGGCAACAAGTTCGGGACAACCCATCTGCTGCAGAGGAACTGGCAGCCCAGCTGTGGAAGCATATGCAACTGGATGGGTCAGACGACCATTATTACGTCGACAAGAATCCGCTGAATTTCCGTTTCCTGCCCATGCTCGCAGCCATCCTGCCTGAAGCAAAGATCCTGCATTTGCTGCGAGATGGGAGGGACAGTTGCCTGTCCTGTATCATGCAACTTTTCCAGCATCCGGATACGGCTTTTGCCAACCAGCTTGACGATCTGCTTGATTATTACCATGGCTATTTGCGGTTGATGCAGCATTTCAGGCGCAACATGCCTGCACAGATACTGACTCTGAACTACTCCGACCTGGTCACAGATACTGAGAGTACGATTCAAGCTGTTAAGCAGTTCCTGGGATTGATCAACTCTGAATTCGACCATGCAACTGAGCAGCCACAGCGTCCGATACGGACCGCCAGCGCCTGGCAAGCCAGGCAGCAGATACACCGTAATTCATTGGGTCGCTGGCAGAATTACTATGCAATGGCACCGGATTTCTTCGACCGGATCCAAGCGCTGGATGAGGAATTCAATGGCACACTGTGAGCCAGAATTTCCCAAAAACCAAGACAGCAGCGTCAGGTAGCCCTGGCCACCAAAGCGGCAACAGCTGGCAGGGTCTTGCCTTCAACAAACTCCAGGAACGCTCCACCACCGGTGGATATGTAGCTGATGTCTTCACGCACCCCAAATTGATCGATGGCTGCGAGGGTGTCGCCGCCACCGGCAATGCTGAAGGCCTTGGAACGGCCTATGGCTTCGGCCACCGCCAGGGTGCCTGATTGAAAGGCCTTGAACTCGAAAACCCCCACCGGTCCATTCCAGATGATACTGCCGGAGCCGGCAATTATCGCCGAGTAATCAATAGCAGTAAGCGGGCCAATATCCAGAATCATTTCATCATGCCGCACTTCATCCACGTGACGCACGATGGCCTCTGCATCTGCGCTGAAAGACCTGGCCACCAATACATCCTTGGGGATCGGAATGGCACCGCCATTTTCATGTGCTTTGCGAATCAGTCCCTGTGCTTCGCCCAGCAAGTTCGGCTCAAACAAGGATTTGCCGACCTCATAGCCACTGGCCGCGATAAAGGTATTGGCGATACCTCCGCCGACGATCAGCTCATCAACCTTGTCCAGCAGGTGGTCCAGCACGCCCAGCTTGGTGGAAACTTTTGACCCGCCCACGATGGCCAACAGCGGCCGCTCCGGCTCCAACAAAGCTTTGCGCAAAGCTTCCAGTTCACCATGCAACAAGGGGCCTGCACAGGCGAGGCGGGCTTTCCGGATCACACCTTCCGTTGAAGCCTGGGCGCGATGGGCTGTACCGAATGCATCCATTACGAACACATCGCACAAAGCGGCCATCTGCTCAGCCAATTCCGGGTCATTGTTCTTTTCGCCAACATTGAAGCGGACGTTTTCACACAGCACCACTTCGCCCACAGCAATTTCCACACCGGCCAACCAATCGCGCTCCAGTCGCACCGGACGCTGCAGTAATTCCTGCAAGCGCTGGGCCACGGGCGCCAGTGAGTCCTCCGCTGAGAAAACACCTTCAACGGGACGACCCAGATGCGACAGCAGTATGACCGCTGCACCCTGAATCAACGCCAACTGGATACCCGGCAGTGCTGCGCGGATGCGTGCATCCGAAGTTACCTGACCGGCCGTAACGGGCACATTCAGATCTGCGCGTATCATCACGCGCTTGCCAGCCAGATCCAGACTTTCCATCTGCAGGTATTTCATCAATTGACTGCCTTCATTGAATCCTGAGCTGCATCAGGCATTCATCAGGGCAATGGTGGTATCCAGCATGCGGTTGCTGAAGCC
>JBBKVS010000320.1:0-2848 GCA_037968555.1 Lysobacterales bacterium
TTCTGCAGGCAAAGCTCAATGCCCATAATTTTCCGGATTCATGGCTGCTCAGAGACCTTCATTCGCCTTTTCGCGCCTTGCTCTCTTCCGCTTCATAGGCTTCAACTACCCGCTGCACGATAGGATGTCGAACCACGTCCCGCGCGGTGAAATGGGTAACACTGACCCCTTCCACATCGGTCAGTATATGCAAAGCATGCTTCAGCCCGGAGGCCTGCTTGTTGGGCAAATCAATCTGCGTCATATCACCGGTTACCACTGCGGTGGAGCCAAATCCTATGCGGGTCAGGAACATCTTCATCTGCTCGCGGGTGGTGTTCTGCGCTTCGTCGAGTATGACAAAAGCATCATTCAGAGTCCGTCCACGCATAAACGCCAGCGGCGCAACTTCAATCACGTTGCGTTCCATCAGGGTGGAAACCCGCTCAAAACCGAGCATTTCATAAAGGGCGTCGTAAAGCGGACGCAAATAAGGGTCGACTTTTTGCGCCATGTCACCGGGCAGAAAACCCAGCCGTTCGCCCGCCTCTACTGCCGGGCGCACCAGCACAATACGCTGCACGGCATCTTCCTGCAGTGCACCAACCGCGCAAGCGACGGCCAGATAGGTTTTACCCGTACCCGCTGGGCCTGCACCGAAGTTGATCGGATGCGAAGAAATATGGCGAATGTACTGACGCTGGTTAGCGCCCCGCCCCCGAACCAAGCCGCGCTTTGTGCGGATGCCACCATCGGCCGGATGTTCGGGCACGGAATCGGATTGCAATTCGTCCATGGCCGATTCCTGCAAATGCAGGTTGACGATTTCCGGTGACAATATCTGGGATTCAGACAATTGGTAAAGACTCTGCAACAGCTTTCTTGCGGCTTTGACCGTGTCGGGCTCACCTTCCAAAGTGAACAAATTGCCACGACAAAACAGCACGATACCCAGCCGCGATTCAATCTGCTTGAGGTGCCCGTCGAATTGACCGCACAGATTTGCCAGTCGCAGCGAGTCAGCCGGCTCCAGTTCGAGAGTAATGCTATCGCTCATACCCGTGTACTTTCGCCTGTGATTGTGCAGCAATCAGGCGACTGCAAGAGAGTCCAGCTCGCGGGTAACGATCTTGCCGCGCAGGGAATTGCTCAGGGCTTCATCGATCAGGATTTCAACAAACTGGCCAATCAGGCGATGGTGGCCATCGAAATTGACCGTCCGGTTGTTCTCGGTTTTACCCATCAACTGCTGCTGGTCTTTCTTGCTGGTGCCTTCAACCAGAACACGTTGAACTGTGCCGACCATGGCTGCACTGATGGTAGCAGCCTGCTTACTGATCTGCGTTTGCAAGCGCGCCAAGCGGGCTTTTTTCACTTCCATGGGCGTCTCATCCGGCAAGTTAGCCGCCGGTGTCCCTGGCCGCGGCGAGAAGATAAAACTGAAGCTTTGGTCAAAATTCAATTCGCGCACCAGCTTCATGGTGTCTTCAAAATCGCGCTCGGTTTCACCTGGAAAGCCAACGATGAAATCGGAAGACAGGCTGATATCGGGGCGTTGTTCACGTATGCGGCGGATTTTCTGTTTGTATTCCAGCACGGTATGACCCCGTTTCATCATGGCCAACACACGGTCGGAGCCGCTTTGCACCGGTAAATGCAGATAATTGGCCAGCTCGGGCACTTCGCCATAGACCTGCACCAGGCTGTCAGAAAACTCCACCGGATGAGAAGTGGTGAAGCGGATGCGCTCTATACCTGCAATGGCCGAAACATAATGGATCAGCAATGCCAAGTCCGCCGTCGTGCCATCGTGCATGGGCCCACGGTAGGCATTGACGTTTTGGCCTAGCAGATTGATTTCTTTCACTTCCTGGGCGGCCAGCTTGGCACACTCGGTAATCACGTCATCAAAAGGACGGCTGACTTCTTCACCGCGGGTGTAAGGCACTACGCAAAAACTGCAGTATTTGCTGCAGCCTTCCATCACCGACACGAAAGCGGTGGGACCATCGGCGCCCGGTTCAGGCAAATGGTCAAATTTTTCGATTTCCGGGAAGGAGATATCCACTGCGGGTTTGCCGCTTTCACGTACCGCATCCAGCATCGCCGGAAGCCGATGCAGAGTCTGCGGCCCGAACACCATGTCTACATAGGGCGCCCGTTGCAGGATGGCCGAACCTTCCTGGCTGGCTACGCAACCACCTACCCCGATAACCAGCTGGGGCTTTTTCTGTTTCAGTTTTTTCCAGCGCCCCAGTTGGGAAAAGACCTTTTCCTGGGCTTTGTCACGGATGGAACAGGTATTGACCAGTATCACGTCCGCCTGATCTTCCTGGTCGGTCACCTCCAGACCATGTGAAGCGGCCAGCACGTCGCGCATCTTGGCCGAATCGTACTCATTCATCTGGCAACCGTGAGTTTTGATAAAGAGCTTGCCTTTCATGCGCTGGTCCTGAGCTGCTGTTACTGATTAATTTCTCGCCGGACGCAGTTCCTGCAATCCAGCTGAAGAACCGCGTAGGATACACGCTGGAGCCCCGATTGGCCACGGTAAGGCTGCCCGGACTCGGTTATAATCGCGATCTTTCGGCGGCTATTTTGTGCCTACCCTGAACCCGGCAATTTGTGAAAACACCATGAATCAAAGCATGCGCGCACTGGTTAAAAGTAAATCTGAGACCGGTATCTGGATGGAGGAAGTCGCAGTTCCTGTACCCGGCACCAATGAAGTATTGATACGCGTCGAGAAAACCGCCATTTGCGGCACTGATGTACATATTTTCAACTGGGACGATTGGGCGCGCAAAACCATCAAACCCGGCCTGGTCATAGGCCATGAATTTGTCGGCCTGATCGAGGCATTGGGTGA
>JBBKVS010000321.1:0-5142 GCA_037968555.1 Lysobacterales bacterium
TTTGTTTCGCAGTGTGTGACGGAGTTTGAGATCAAGTAATCCTGTTATTGGGATGTAGCAGAAAAGGCCCACTTGTGTGGGCCTTTTCTTTTTGGGTATGCATAGGGCGGCTTTTGGCCGGGTCCGGCGATTAGCGTTGAACAAATAGTAAGGGCCGATTACGGTGGGACGCGGAACTTAACTTCTCGGTAAAAGAGGATCGGATCTATTTTTTTAGAATGGTGGCCAAGGGCGGACAAATCTGACGGGATCAGATTTGGACGGCGAAGCCGCCCGAAGGGTGAGTCGCAGGAATGCGACGAATCAATCTAACCACGCAGTGGTTCGATTCACCTAACGAGGGTAAAAGTATTGAGTTTGTTTATCGACTGGCAAATCTAAGAAAAGATGGTGGCCAAGGGCGGTCGCTCTCGGCCATCCATGGCCTGCGCGACACCGGTGCATCCATGCACAATGGAATCGAACCACCGACACGCGGATTTTCAACAGGTAAGGTGGATGTTTAGTTATTAATTAAATCAGCCACTTGCGGTGTTTGCCCAATATGAACGTGCCAGTTAACGACAGTAAACACTGGTTAATAATGACTAGAGTGGCACTAATCGGGCACAGCAATATGGAAAAGAGTCAATTGCCTGATGTTCTGCTTTCGGCTGTGATTTCAATCGGTCGATGCAGACTATGGATTATCTAATGAATGGAAAAGGGCTCTGACCCCTTTATTCAGCACGGGAGCGCATTTCCTAAGCTACGAATTCAATTGCTGCCAGCCTCGAAGCCATTCTGGAAGACCGGGTCGTCTTGCGGTGCATAGGAGCACAGCGGAGATTGTGGATTCGCGGTGCAAAAAGCTAGCACGGCAGCCGTGACATCGACCGTGAGCAACTCCAGATCGAGCGGCACATCGCTGATTCGCACGCTGCTCAAGCCAAAGATCAGGGGAACATAGAAGGTTCCCGGCCCGGCTGGCAGTACCGAGCCGGATTCCTGCTCGGTATCGTCCCAGTCGCGCACCCACAAGGGGTGCCAGGCATCCTGCTCCCGTAAGACATTACCATTTATATCGAGCAACTCAAGCCGGATCAGTGATGGGGCGCCGAGAGAACCCCTCGCCCGCACGTTTGCAATGATAATATTTTCCGGTTGCAAATCTGTTGAGCTGTTAAAAAATACAGAAATCACCACCGCACGGTCCGGGTCTGGCTGCGTAAAGTCTGGCAAAGTTAGCGTCGATGGATCGACATTCAATTGAGCCTTGGCATCACCTGTCGTCAGAAATAGGCCGCCTATACTCAGAAGAACAGTCAACACACTTGCTGTAATTAGTCTCATCATCATGCCCCTAATCCGACTGTGTCGCGGTTTTTTCAAACAGCCACAAAAAGCGCCGTAGATCTGCTGCATTGGGCGTCTTGTTATCGATCATTAGGTCGTTCTCGGTGGGCTCAGAGGTGAAGTACGTGAGGTCGTTACGCGTCGACACCCAGCTGCGGCAGTCTGCGGCCTCGCGCCCCAGGTCGGGTGCATCGGCTTCGCACGCCTCAATGCTGGTATAAACATTCGGCAGAAAATTAGTTTGGAAATACCCGCCGTCGCAACAGTATTCATCAGCCAATCCGAATGGTGCGTGACCGGTTTCATGCAGCGAAACCCGGGTAGATGTCGGCTCGGTGCTGAACAGCCCTGACTTGGCACAATCTCTTAAATTATCTGTATGGATAATCGCACCAACATCGGCAAACGCGTAATTTTCATCCCAGTCCGCCGGCGCTGTCAGCGTGCATACATCATCTATACGGTCAGCCGTTCCCATGCTGCCTGCCAGCCAAAAATTCATCAGATGCTGATGCTGATTGAAGACTGGTAGTTGGTAGTAGCCATCGCGGATCAATTTATATATATCTGTAAGGAACACAGGATCATCCGGCCCTTCATAGCTATCTGCATCAGCAATAAAAACGACATCAATCCGCTTGGAACTCTCGCCGGTAAAGACAACAGGAATGGCCTTGTCTGCGCCTGGTGAGCCCACCGCGACCGTCTTCCAGCCACTGAACACAGCCGCCTCATTTTGTTTTGCCCGGCATCCGTATGAAAAACTTCCCGCCGTCAAAACGTTACTCGTATAGGAAAAATTCCCGGCACCATATACATTGTCAATCGATACAGGCCCAGCCAGATTATTGAACCACAACTCCTTGCGCTGCACTTCCCGGGAGTTACCACTGCCGTCAGACTTAAGCACCCTCATAAAAATTTGTACAGTTTCACCAGGCTGGGGCCACAAGGGCGTGTGGTAACACTGGACCATAAAGTCATCGTCAGTAACCGTATCCACCAGTTCAAAATCCAGGCAGCTTTCTGCCGAAATTAAACCGGCGAGATCCTGAGCGCTTACGCAAACCGTGTGAGTGCCAAGCAGCAACGACGAGGTGTCGCTAAAGCCTTGAACCCGCTCAAAGCTTGAATCAAAACCGCCGTCGAATGCCGACATCGGCAGCCAGGGCCCACCATCCAGTGTAAATTCAGCACTCTGAATATTCGTTTCACCGCGGTTCACATCGCTGGCCAGCGCTTCGATTTCAAGTATAGCGCCTTGCAAAACAGGCCCGCCGGGAATCAGGCCCAACTCCAGCACTTCGGGCGGGTTCACATCGCCCCGCCTAATAATGCCGATTTTGAATGATGTCTCAAAAGCCAGTACATCACCCAGATCATTGGTGCTGGGGTATTGGTATTCTGCATCGGCTGCCACGCCATCGATCGCCGGGTGGATCCGCGTGAGAACGCCGTCCCGCCAGGCAAAGATGTCGTCACTGTACTCAGAGTCTCCAGCCACCAGGTTATCCGCGCCTGCGCAGAAATATAAAATATCACCGGAAAAGTTAAAGTCCGGGTTGCAAAGATCCAGGGTGGTGTCAATTTGAGGGGCACCAAAAGCCGGTTTGTTCACGTGGGTCGGCGTTTTATCTGTCAGATTGTATAGCACAACATCGTAGCGAGAATGTACACCGACATACAAATTCGCAGCGCTTGTCTGAATGCTGGCAAATTTGCCATTCGGACTGATAGCAGCAGGTTTGTAGCTGTCGTCATCGCCTCCGATTGAGGTGCCGGGTTTCTCGCTGAGACGTACGATCGTACCTTCAGCGATGTCTACCAAAAAGGCATCCTCATACTGGTAATCATATGGATCCAGGTCATCACTGATATCACCGGGCGTTAGATTCTCTGCTTGGGAATAGAAAATAATGCGGTTTCCATCAGCTGAAATAACGGGCCGGTCGTTACCACTGTCGCCATCACCCTGGGCACCAGTTGAAGACAGACTGACCCGCGTGGTTACACCCAACAATCGGTCACGCAGAAAAACATCGCGAAATCCATTGGTGTCATTGGCAACCAGGTTTATTGCCCCAGAAGCAAAAACGACATAACGCCCGTCTCCGCTAATGTGCGGCTCATGGTACAAGGAGCCGATGGTGGGTACGCCAAAAGTGCCCGGCACCTCATCGGAATTTACGCTCACTAGCTCCGTACTTTGTGTGTCTCTGTCATAGACAAAAAGCTGTTCAGACCCCTGTGAAAAAGGCCGCACCCAATAAGCTATGACCCTCCCATTACGGCTGATATCAACATACTGAAGGATTCCCCCACCCGCTACTGTTACCAGGATTTCGGTGGTGCGGTTAACGGTATCGCTCAGGCACAGAGCCTTATAGCCATTACATTTATAGGCTACCCAGATTCCATCGCCGCTGATTGAAGGTTCGCTGCCTTCGCGCAGCAGGAATGCTTCGGGCGGCACTAGCGGTCCAGCAGACGTGAGGCTGCTAAATAAAAGTATGAAAGGAAGGAACAAAAAATGGCTATCGAGCCAGACTCGCATAACGATACCTCAAAGAGTAATAATGACCAAAAGGCCGTTTCGGTCGCGAATATGAATACTTCGCTTTAGGGCGGGCAGCTGGTGGTGGGTTAATCGCAATATGACACACACCCCAAGGTACGACAACGGAAATTATGGGGTCAATGGAGGCATTGACTCAGACTATATCAACTGGCAGGACGCGGCTAATCATTAAACATCAAGTTGTGATGGCTTTTTTTATTGAGCTCTTTCTAATTGAGCTCTTTCTACATCCAAGCTGATCTTGGTAGCGGCCAATGCGTTATGCCTGCAGCAGGGCTTAGCTATAGCGATATGAGGAGCGGGAAAGACTACAAAAAGATGTTGGCTAAGGGCGGATAAATCTGACGTGAAAAGGATGGTGGCCAAGGGCGGACAAATCTGACGGGATCAGATTTGGACGTACGAAGTACGCCCCGCAGGGGTGAGCCACAAGGATGTGGCGAATCAATCTAACCACGAAGTGGTTCGATTCATAGAGACATTCAGCCGATCGAGCGAGGTTGGCGGGTCTGACGTGAAAAGGATGGTGGCCAAGGGCGGAATCGAACCACCGACACGCGGATTTTCAATCCGCTGCTCTACCAACTGAGCTACTTGGCCATTGACACGAAGGCGCAGTATTAAAACCGCTGGGGCTGTCGAAGTCAACCAGACTTTGGCCGTTGCTGCGCGTATTGCACCATTTTACCCAAGTTATGCGAATTCAACCATGCGAGTTACAATCCGAAGCGCTTCGTATTACCTGGCCCTGTGGGGCCTTCATGCTGTTAGCAATTTGGATAATCATGGAGAACGCAGAATGAATTCGAATAATACTGTCCCTGCTCCAAAGTGGTTTACGATTTTTGCCATTCTTGCCCTGCTGTGGAATCTGCTGGGTGTGATGGCTTTTGTCATGCAGGTCACTATGTCAGCTGATGACCTGGCCGCGCTGCAGGAAGCTGAACAGGCTATATATAACAACTATCCGACCTGGGCTTTGGCTGCATTTGGCTGTGCTGTGTTTGGTGGTGCGTTGGGCTCCTTGTTGCTGGTGCTGAAGAAAAACCTCGCTGGCCCAGTGCTGTGGATTTCTCTGATCGGTGTGCTGGTGCAGATGGGACATTCGGTATTTATCGCCAAGTCATATGAAGTTTATGGCCCGGGTTCCATGGTTATGCCGGTTATGGTCGTGGTGGTCGCCGCTTATCTGGTCGTGTTGGCCGGGAAGGCGAAGAAGAATGGTTGGA
>JBBKVS010000322.1:0-18472 GCA_037968555.1 Lysobacterales bacterium
TTTGTCCGAATAATTGTGCGTAGCCAGGCCTTCAATGCCAACGGAGCACCAGTTGGCGTGGAGCAAAAACTCAGCACCTCGAACACCGGGGGAAGTACTACAGTAGAAGCAGACGTCGCAGCCTTGAAGGGTGGCGGTTACGTTGCCGTGTGGCAAAGCGCCGGAATCCCCACGGCGCAAGATACCAGCACTACCATCCAGGCCCGCCTCATTGCGGCCAACGGTATACCCTCTGGTGGACAGTTCCAGGCCAACTCAACGATGAGCTCAGCCGCGGAAAGTTCTCCGACCGTTGCGGAACTACTGGACGGTGGCTTCCTGGTGGCCTGGGCTACCCCGCAAGTGCATGGCCGCCGGTTTATGGCTAACGGTACGCCGGTTGGTAACGACTTCGATATTAACACCAACATCATCGGGACCGAGACCCAGCTGGATGCCACCACCAACCAGGATGGCCGTGTCTTAGTTGTGTGGCGGGATAGTGAGGACAATTCCAACAGCACTGAAATCAACGGCCGCATGTACAGCCCCACGCTGACACCGCTGGGTAATGACTTCCGCATCAACTCCCTGGTTACGGGTGCTCAAACCTGGCCCAACGTGGGTGATTATGCAGAAAATGGTTTTTTTGTAGTCTGGCAAAGTGCCACTTCGGTGGGCAATGACAATGCGCCCAGTGCCATAGAAGGACGAATTGTCACCGGTAATGATCAATTTGGGTCTGCAGAGATGCAGATCAATCAATGGTTCGAACTGTCCCAACAATTCCCCTCTGTCGGTGGCAGAAACGGAAAAATCGCCACCGTTTGGACCAGCCAGCGCAATCCTGAGACGACCCTGGGCACCATTCAGGGCCGCGGCTGGAGCATCTGTGGAATCTTCTGTAATGGTTTTGAATAGGCTGATGAGCAGCGACTGTCAGACTGAACTTCACCCGAGTACTTCCAGCAATAATTCAGATTGAATTGAAAACATCAGGGTGAATCAGAAGCAGCAGGGCCCAGCAGTGCCGGCCAAAGTTCCAGGTTGCTGTCCAGCTTTTGCGTCACCGGCAAATGCAGCTGCCGTAGCATCAGCGGATAGATATCCACCATGCGCAGAGCTGGAATGCGCAGCCCAGCCGGTATGCCAGGCCCGGCTGCGATGAATATGCCGTGCATGTCCGGAATTTCCGGTGCCCAACCATGATCGCCATGACTGATCTTGCTGGCCTTGTCGGGATGAGACAAAACTGCACAACCCGGTTCAGGCATCAGGATCAACTCGGGAAAACGCGGATTGTTTCCAATCATCCAGCTCGCAGGTGCGTCTTCGGGTTGATACGCCCGACCACAATCCCACACCTCATTGATAGCGAGTTGCAGCTCAGCCACTCTTTGCGGCTCATCCCGGTCAAAGTGCAGGAACAGAAAGCTGCCACCATCAACAGGCGTGATGCCGTTCAGACCGAAACGCCCATCCAGCACAAATGGTTGGCCGCGCTTGCTGTAGCCCCCCTGGCCGTGATCTGAAACCACAACCAGGCTTACCTGATCGCTGAATGGCAGACTGTCTATACCATCGAGCAGCAGTTGAATGTAGCCATCAACTCGTGCGATGGCTGCTTTGGCTGCAGCGGAGTCGACGCCACTCCAGTGGCTGTGATCGTCCACATCATCAAAATACAAGGTAATGACTTGTGGTCGTGTGGCTACCGGCTCTGCCAGCCACTGCACAACCTGGGCAGTGCGCAGGTCGCCGGTAATCAGCTTGTTGTAGGCGTTCCAGCGATCCGGCCGTATGCCTTGTATATCCGCTTCGCTGCCGACGAAATAAAACGCAGCGGTTTGCATGCCAGCTTTCGCCGCAGCGACCCAAATGGGTTCACCGCCATACCAGCGGCCGTCCTGGGCGGTCTTTCTGTCTTTGTACCTGTACCAGGTATCAAATTCCGGTTCGGGAAATTCATTGGCAACAATGCCGTGGTTCTGCGGATAAAGGCCGGTAGCGATGGAGTAGTGATTGGGAAAAGTGAGTGTGGGAAAAACCGGCAGCAGGGCCTCTGCACGGACGCCTCGCTCGGCCAGGGCATGCAGGGCCGGTGTCGGATACTTTTCCATATAGTCCCAGCGAAAGCCATCGATTGAGACCAAAACCAGGTAGCGCGCCGCGCTGTCAGTTGCTGCCCGACTCACTGCCGGAGCAGCCAGGTTCAGCAGCAACAGCAGGATCGCGTGGCAGAGAATTCGTTTGCTAAAACCGACGTGGCGCTGGAGGAATGCTTGAATCATCAAGCAGAATTAAAACAGCTTGGTGCGCCCTTGTCATGATTATCTGCATAAAAACTGGCAGGGGTTTCAAGCAGAACTGTAGCCAGTAGCCTGTGCTGACACCAGCGGGGTGCTGTTGTACCCCGCCCCAAACCCGTGCCAATCAGTCGGATGAAAGCTTGGCCACGACAAAACCCATGGCTGCACCACCGACAATGAAAATCAGCAGGGCTTCGATGTTCCACCACAGCCAGATAGTCTCTGGCAGATTGAATATGCCTGACCAGCCGGCTGAAAAGCAGGCGTAAAACAGAAATGCGATCAGGCCAAACTTGATGCCTTTCACCACGCCATTGCCATTCAAGGCAGAGCGAATGTTGTCATAAATGCAGACCTGTACAAAAGCGGTGACCAGTCCGGTCGCAATCCAGCGTGGCATCAATGCAGCCATGTTGTCGTTTACCAGCTCGGGTCTCCAGAACAAGGAGTGGGCCATATACAATTCCAAATGATTGAGTACAAGCTCCTGATCAGTCTAAACCCACGAAGGGCTTAAACGTGTAACTGGCCAACGCAGCTGCATCGGATCAGCCCATCAGCAAGGCGCATCGTCGAGCCGGGCATGGCAAGCTGAGAGCAGTGGTATCAAACTGTACCAATGAATTCTCAAGTCGGGCAGCCTGTGCCCATCAACACGGGTCGAAGGAGATTTTTGCGAACTGCCTGCGCAGCGGGCTTGCTCGGACTGTCCGCGCAGCCCTGGATGAGCAGGCATTTGTTCGCCAGAGATGTTCCCATCACCATGCGACGAATTCCATCCAGTGGTGAGCAGATACCCGCGCTGGGCCTGGGCAGTTGGATAACCTTTGATGTGCCGCCTGGCGACAGCGTTCGCAGACAACGCAGCCAGCGGGTGATGCAGCATTTCCTGGCAGCGGGTGGGCGCATGATCGACTCATCGCCCATGTATGGCTATGCCCAGGATGTGATTGGATCAGCGTTGGCTGAATTGAATAAAGCAGAGCAAGTGTTCTCAGCCACCAAGGTGTGGATACCCGGAGCCAGACTGGGTGAAGCGCAAATGGACCAAGCGTTGGAGTTGTGGGGCCTGAAACAGTTTGATCTGCTGCATGTTCACAACATGCTGGACTGGGAGAGGCATCTGCCCTGGATGCAGGACTGGAAGGAAAACGGCAAGTTACGCTACCTCGGTATTACCACCTCACACGGTCGCCGTCATGCAGAGATGGCAGCGGTGATTCGCAATGAACCCTTCGATTTCGTGCAGTTCAGCTACAACATGGCCGATCGGGAGGCCGACGAGAAATTATTGCCGCTGGCGCTGGAACGTGGCAAGGCCGTTGTCATCAATCGACCATTTGCCGGTGGCGATTTATTTCGGCGGGTGCAGCATCGTCCCTTACCGCCCTGGGCCGCGGAACTGAACTGCAGCAACTGGGCACAATTATTCCTGAGTTGGGTGATTTCACATCCGGCAGTTACCTGCGCCATACCGGCTACTTCCAACCCGGATCATCTGGATGAAAACATGCGGGTATTGAGCTCGCCTTTGCCGGATCAGGCTCAACGGGACTTGATGTTGAACTGGTTTTTGCACGCCTGAGGCTGTAGATGCTCTTAAAAATTCAGAGAATCCATAGAAAAACAGACTGATCTGTCCAGTCAAAGCCTGAATCAAATAAAATCGTCCTAAAAAATTACTAGACCGGTCGGTATATTTTTAAGAATAAGCCATCGGCAGCAAGCGTTTGATGGCGAGTTGGGCCGTGTCGCGCAGCAGTTTTGGCTGATTGCTGGCTCGTCCCAGGGTAGACAAACCCTGCAGCAAAGCCAGTAGTGCATTGGCGGTCTGCAATGGCTCAACGCTGGGAGCCAGGCTGCCATCCGCAACACCCTGTTGAATCAGGTCACGCAATTGTGCTTGCCAGTCAGCCAGGTTGGCTTGAATCAGTTTACGAATGGCCGGATCTGAGCAGGACATTTCTGAGGCCAGTACGCCCAAGGCACAGCCCAACACCTGACCCTGGCTGGTTTTTTGCTCTGTGGCCGCATCCAGCCACTGGCTGAAAAAGGCCAGGAGTTGGTCACGACCTGAGGTAGCAGCTGTTTGGGCCTGTTGCATGGACAAATGTCGCTGTACCGAAATTTCCTCCAGCACAGCGGTCAATAGCGCTTGTTTGCTGGGAAAAAAGTGATAGAAACTGCCTTTCACCACGCCGGCTTCAGCGCAGATGGCATTGATGCCCACCGCTTGGTAAGCGTCACGGTGAAACAGGCTTTGCGCCGCATCCAGGATGCGCTGACGACTGTCGGAGGACGATGCGGTCGAGTTCATGGCCGCAGCATAGTGAAAATAAACCGGTTTGTCTAGACCAGTTGGTTTGGTCCAGGTCAGCTTACTTGGTGGTCTTGCCCCCATTAGGAATCTGGCACAGGTCCAGCACTTTGGGTGGCTTGTTGAAAAAGAATTTGTGCTTGCGGTTGCGCCGGTCTTCCAGCATCGCCTTGAATGGCTTGCTGTTGCTGGCCATAACCAGGCCCTTGATACGCTCGTCCTCGGGTGCTTCGCTGGCCAGCCTCATGCTGCGGATGCGGCTGCGCTCGGTATCCACGCCAATAATGCCATTGGCATCGCTGGCCCCGCGGTGGATGCGCTGCACCACTTCCATGCCTTCAATCACGCGCCCGAACACATTCATATTGCGATCCAGATAGCGCGGAGCCTGGCCAATAACGATGTAGAAATCGGTGCGACTGGTGTCAGTATCTTCGCCCCGGGCCATGGCAATCATGCCGGGACAGTGACTCAGCCAGGCCTTGCCATCTTTCAGGTTTCGAGCCACCGGAAAGGCATCAATAAAGCCGGTCTCATCGGCGAAGGAATCCGGTTTTTGCACGGCTGTGAATTCGAATTCTTTGTTCCAGTCAATATCGAATTCGGCTTCAAGCTCAGGTATGTCGCTGAGTGCTCCGAGATCGCTGCCATCACCACCCTGCGCCACAAATCCATCGATGACCCGATAAAAACTCAGGCCATCATAGAATCGGTCCAACACCAGGCTGCGAAACTGTTTCACGGTTTTGGGTGCAAACAAGGGATTCAGTTCGATCACAAACTGACCGTCGAGCAGTTCAACGAACACCAGATTTTCCGGGTCAACCTGCCGCCAGATCATGTCCTGTGCAGTGGCCGAAACACTGCTGAGCAACAACAGACTGGCGACCAGAAGCTTCTTCATGAACAGTCCTTTAAAGGTTCAGCTATCAGGGAATCTGAATCTTACCACCACCCATGCCACCACCTGGCCCACCGCCGAATCCACCACCTGCTGGACCCCCGCCATCCATGCCACCGCGTGGTACTACGATGGATGAAGCTTGCTGGCGTTGCATTTCCCGCAGCTCTTCCATGGTTTGCTCGAAGGCCTCAGTAGCTGCTGCTCCAAACCCGGCTATGGCTTCGGACAAGGTTTTTGCTTCGATTTCGAAATTCAGTGGCATGGGTCCAGCCTGGGTCATCACCTGAGTACTGCCCGCAAAGGTTTCATCGCGGTTGCCGTCCGGCTCGCCGTTGCTGCTGACCGGGGTGAGGCGCCGGATGGTGCCAACGGCGTTGTCGGTAAACACTTCTTCCCGATACATGGCATCGGCCTGCATCTGGATTTCCTGCTTTTTTTGCATATCGCTCATGGCTTGATTCCTGTTCTGCTTGGGTTTCAATCTGGGGACGGAATTCAGGCAAGGCAAGTATCAGCGGGCTTCGATCAAGCCTTCGCCCCGCTCTGCGCATGGGGTTAGAATAGAGGATCCACACAAATCGAAAAACCAGAGCAAAGCCATGAGCGATATTCAAACCCGTGAAGTCTCCTATCATGCTGGCCCGCTGCGGATGAAGGGCTTTCTGGCCTGGGATGATGACCTTGGTGATCCGCGTCCGGGCGTATTGGTGGTGCACGAATTCTGGGGTCTCAATGATTACGCCAAAAAACGTACCGAGATGTTGGCCGAGTTGGGCTATACCGCAATGGCTGTTGATTTGTATGGCGAAGGAAAAGTCGCGGCCGACCGCGATGAGGCAGGTCAGCTGATGACCGATCTGCTGGCCGATCTACCGGAATGTCGCGCACGTTTTGCTGCAGCCCTGGAGCTGTTGAAATCCCATGACACGGTGGATGCCAGCCGTACCGCCGCTATCGGCTATTGCCTGGGCGGCGGGATTGTTTTGCACATGGCACGTTATGGCCTGGATCTGGACGTGGTTGCTTCTTTTCACGGCAGCCTGCCCTTGGCGATAGCGCCGGCGGGAGAAGGTGGGGAAGTTACTGCACGGATTGTGGTTTACAACGGTGAGGACGACAGTTTCATTCCCGCCGAGGCCATTGCTGCTTTCAAGGCTGAAATGGAAAAAACCGGCGCAGACTACCAATTCATCAATTTGCCTGGTGCCTTGCACGGTTTCAGCAACCCGGAGGCAACTGCCAAAGGTAAGAAATTCAATATGCCGCTGGCCTATAACGCACTGGCGGATAAATGTTCCTGGGCGCATATGCGTTTAGTGCTGGCAGCAAGCCTGGAATAAAACTATCTGGCACAGCGTGCAAAGTGGCGGTGGGTTAACATGCCTGCTAACGAAGATGCGCGTTGGGAGGCGAACACTATGAGCAGTGAGAATGATACGGAAGGGCGCGCGCTGGGCGTTGGCGGCCTGTTTTTCCGCTCACCCGATCCGGCTGCATTGGCCTCTTGGTATGCCCGTCACCTGGGACTGAACATGGAATCCTGGGGAGACACTCAAGGCACCAGTTTTGCTCCGGCTGATATGCCGGAACATGCATTTACTGTGTGGAGCATATTCCAACAGGAAACCGAGTACTTCGGCGAGCAAAAGCAGGCTTTCATGTTCAACCTGGTGGTGGATAACCTCGACAAGGCTTTGCGCCGGGTTGCGTTGGGTGGTGCAGAAGTCCTTCCCGACCGGGAAGATCAGGACTACGGCCGTTTTGGCTGGTTTATCGATCCCGATGGTAACCGCGTGGAGTTGTGGGAGCCCCCGGCTCAGGCAGCCACAGCCGACGACAAAGACGACTGAATCCAATCACTGCCATGACAAATCCGCAGTCATCCCGCATCGACGAATTGGAAAACCGGCTGGCTTTCCTCGATGATACGGTTGAGCAGCTCAATCACGTCATTGCGCGCCAGGACAAGGAAATCGGCCTGATGCAAAAGCAGTTATCTGAGTTGTTCGCCAAACTGGCAGACCTGGGTGGTTCCGGGGCTGAAGAAGGCAACGGGCCGCAACACGAAATTCCACCTCATTACTAGGGTGACTCTGATTTATTCAGAGCCTCTTTGGCACATGGAAGTGCCAACATTTTCAATGATCCTGAATCATTGAAAATGACGCCAACAAAAAATGACACTTTTTGGTTGGCGTACTCTGAGAATTCATGGATGAATTATTCAGAGCCAAACTAGTGGCTGTTACAGGCCACTAATAAGGCAATTCCAGCGCCGGTTCCTGCATGGCGGAGAGCTGTTCGCGCAAAGACAGGATCAGGTTTTCGCCGTAGCGCGGTTCGCCAAACCAGGGAAAAGCCGCTGGAAAGGCCGGGTCTTCCCAGCGCCGTGCCAGCCAGGCGGCATGATGCAACATGCGCAGGGTGCGCAGTGCCTCAATCATCTGCAGCTCGGCGGTGTTGAAGTGGTGAAACTGCCGGTAACCTTCCAGCACATCGACCAGTTGCGTTTGCATTTCCAGGCGATCACCCGACAGCAGCATCCACAGATCTTGCACCGCTGGCCCCGTTTGGCAGTCATCCAGGTCGACAAAAAACGGACCATCCCGCCACAACAGGTTGCCCAGGTGCAGGTCACCATGCAGGCGTATGCTGCTGCAATGACTGCAGCGTTCATAAGCAGCGTTGATATGCAGCATCAAATCAGCGGCCAGGCTGCTGAAGGCATCTTCCACGTGCGGCGGTAGCCAGCCACCTTCGAGTAAGGTAGCAATGGATTCATCACCAAATCGCTGGGCCGTTAATGCGGGACGGTATTTGAACGCACGCGCTGAACCCACCGCGTGAATACGGCCCAGGAAACGACCCAGCCACAGGCGGGTTTCCTTGTTGTCGAGTTCAGGCGCATGGCCACCCTGGCGCACAAACAGCGCAAAACGGAAATCACTGTCGTGATGCAGGCTGGCACCGTTGATCAACAGTGGCGCAATCATCGGTATTTCAGCCTCGGCCAGTTCCAGGGCAAAGGCGTGTTCTTCGAGGATTTGATCATCGCTCCAGCGCCCGGGCCGGTAAAACTTGGCAATCAGAGGCTGTTGGTCCTCTATACCCACCTGGTAAACCCGGTTTTCATAGCTGTTCAATGCCAGCAGACGCCCGTCCGTGATCAAACCGACTGAATCGACGGCCTGCAATACCGTATCGGGGTCCAATCGGTAGTAAGGCGTGAGGTCGTTTGCTATGGGCTCCATCGGCGCATCATACCCCCCGGTGGCCTGTAACAGAGAAATCGAAAGCGCCTGGCTCGGTCTGATGGCGCCTGGTTTGGTCTTCACTTGACCGATAGCAATGGCTATCGGCCTCGCTCCAGACCGGCGCCAGTCACCACCATTCCTTCGCCATGCTACTTCCGCTTTCTCTGTTACAGGCCACAGCAGTACCCCGCAGAGCGGGAATCGGCCGCACGGTGTGCCCCGGAATCCAGTAAAATGCTGCTCAGGCCCATCTCACATCAAAAACCGGCATCCCGGGCCAGGGTACAGCCGGCTTATCTACAGCCCGCTATGGGCAGAAGGACGTATGGCAAACGGTACCAAAAACCTCGCTTTATTCTGTGACTTTGAAAACATCGCCCTGGGTGTGCGCGATGCCAAGTTTGCGCGCTTCGAAATTAACGAGGTGCTGGAACGATTGCTGGTCAAAGGCAACATCGTGGTCAAGAAAGCTTACTGTGACTGGGAGCGTTACAAGGATTTCAAAGGTGCCATGCACGAGGCGTCCTTCGAGTTGATTGAGATTCCGCACGTGCGCCAGTCAGGCAAGAACTCGGCTGACATCCGCATGGTGGTCGATGCGCTGGACCTCTGCTACACCAAGTCACATGTCGATACCTTTGTGATCATTTCCGGTGATTCGGATTTCTCACCGCTGGTTTCCAAGCTGCGCGAGAACAACAAGGAAGTCATCGGCGTTGGGGTGAAAAATTCAACCTCCGACCTGCTGATCGCCAATTGCGATGAGTTCATTTTCTATGACGACCTGGTTCGCGCTTCCGAACAGCGCCGCAGTCCGCGCAAGAAAAAAGCCGAGAAAAAAGAAACAGAAGACAAAAGCGGCTCAGTCACAACCCAACCCGAATCCCGTACGGATAAAGCCGAAAAAGCCTACGAGCTGGTCCTCGAAACCATCGATGATCTGTTCAGCGAACGTGGTGATGAGGACAAAATCTGGGGCTCCATGGTCAAACAGGCTTTGAAGCGTCGCAAACCCGGTTTTAATGAGACCTATCATGGCTTCCGATCATTCGGCAAGCTGCTCGAAGAGATGGAAAACAAGAAGATGCTCACTATGGAACTCGACAAGAAATCGGGTGGCTACATCATAACCGCCGTCAACTGATTGATTTGTTGGCACAAGCGTGGTATCGAGTGTATGATGCGGTTGCTGCGCAACGTGGCGTGTTCTTGGGAGTGAGGGCTACTGAGGCGATCATAATTCAATTCGTGTCCGCTCCAATTAACGTTTCGTTCTAATCAGTAGGTCACCTGTCTGGGTGAGATACCGGGGTGTAGTTTCAGATTTGAGATAGTGAGTTCTAAAATGTCAGATGAAGTAATTGGCACCGTAAAGTGGTTTAACGACGAAAAAGGATATGGTTTCATTGCTCGCGAAGGCGACCGTGATGTATTCGTTCACTATCGCGCCATTGAGATGGAAGGCCGTAAAACCCTCAAAGAAGGGCAGCAAGTAAAATTCATGATTGGAGAAGGCCAGAAAGGCCCCCAGGCGGAACACGTAAGTCCCGTCTGATCCGGTCAAAGCCAGGCATAAAAAAGCACAATCCCCGGGCAGCACAAGCAGCCCGGGGATTTTTTTTAATCAGATCAGGGCTCTCATTCCGCCCTTGAAGTGTTGCTGCGCCTCTGTCCCTCGGTGACTGGATGATTGATCCGCACCGACTGGTTTTCCCGGGCAAAAAAAACCCGGCCTAGGCCGGGTCAGTGTTCCCTATGATGTCCTGAATCCATTTAGACACAGAGTCCATCTATTTGTGGAGCGGGCCAAGTTTTCCCCCTTAGCCGTTTCCTTTCTTGCCTGTCCCCCATGCATTCATTTAGCAGCATGAACAAGCTAATAACCTGTACTATCTCTATCGCTGCCAGAGGCAGTACAACTGATCTTTTAGCCAGTTTGCAGGTGGCGAATTCTTTCCAGCTCAAGGTCGACCAGCAGCTATACGCCTGTCCTGCAATTAGTCATCCTTGACCAAAAAATCGTTTTCAATTCCACCTGGCAGTTCCTTTTAAGTCGGGAAGAGACGGAGCCTCGTTTGGGCAAAGAGGGGCGAGGATCCGTCTCGTTCCCACTAACTGCTACCAGTCAGTTAGTTCGGAAGTATTAATGCAATATCCAGGCCAAACTGAGTATTGTGCTCAATCAATCTAATTAACAGTGAGTTAGGTCTGATCAGAGAAATAAAAAACCCGCCGTTGCAGCGGGTTTAATGTCGGTGTGTGTCATACGCATGACAATAATTGTCAGTCGGTGATCCAAATTCGGGGTCAGACTACCTTTTTCTGATTATAGGAACTTTGCTGTCACGATAAATTACTCTGCTCTAACCCCGGTTCCAGTCTTAAATGGTGCGCAACCAGTTCCACTGATCTTCCGTCTGGCCGTTGAACAGGCCGAAAAACGCATCCTGGATTTTCCGCGTTATGGGCCCGCAACCGCCGGCACCTATGGTCATATGGTCTACCTGTCGCACCGGTGTTACTTCTGCAGCGGTACCGGTCATGAAGATTTCATCGGCGGCATAGAGTTGCTCGCGAGCAATGGTTTGCTCGTGCACCTGGTAACCCATCTGCGCTGCCAGGGTGATGACAGTGCTGCGCGTTATGCCGGTCAAAATTGCGGCTGAGCCGGGTGGAGTCAGTATCCGGCCTTGCGAGACGATGAAAATATTCTCGCCGGCGCCTTCACTGAGCAAACCATCACTGCCCAGGGCGATGCCCTCTTCAAATCCACGATCACGGGCTTCCATACCAATCAACTGGCTGGAAAGATAATTGCCGCCGGCCTTCACCCCGGGTGGAATGGTGTTCGGCGCCAGCCTGTTCCAGGAAGTAACGCAGGCGCGAATGCCGTTGCGCAGCCCCTCTTCGCCGAGATAGGCACCCCACTTGGTGGCTATGATAACGACGTCTACCTTGCTCATGTCCTTGGGCAATACACCCAGGCCACAGTTGCCGCGCATGACCAGGGGACGCAAATAGGCACTTTTAAGGCCATTGGCCTTGACCGTGTCACAACAGGCCTGACTCAGTTCTTCATTGCTGTAAGTGAGCGGAATACGGTAAACGTCGGCAGAATACCGCAGGCGCTTGATGTGATCTTCCAGGCGGAAAATCGCAGTACCCTCATTGGTCTCGTAAGCACGTATGCCTTCGAATACCGAACTGCCATAGTGCAGGGCATGGCTGAGTACGTGAACTTTGCAGTCGGCAGCGTCGCGCATTTCGCCGTTAAACCAGATTTTTTGGATGTCGCTCATGAAGTTGTCATTTTGTTGGGGTTGAAGGGTGTAATTATCCTAGACGGCAATAGCCGAAGCAACCTCAGTCAGTCAGACTTTGGACAAATCAGGGCTTGCGAATTTGCGACTTTGGATTGATCGTCAACCAGTGAACTGTTGAAGCGTTTAGAATCTACCCTGGCCAGGGAGCCAGTCACTCGGGAATACATGATGGATTGGAAACTATTTGCAACCGTGTTTGCCAGTATTTTTATCGCTGAGTTGGCAGACAAAACCCAGATGGTTACTATGCTGTTTGCCGCCGATCGAGCGGTCAGCAAGTGGGTGGTTTTTGCCGGATCTGCTTCAGCCCTGGTGGTAGCCAGTGGCATCGGTGTTATGGCAGGTAGCCTGTTATCACAGTTCATCAATGTCAAAATGATGTCGATAGTGGCCGGCGCTGGCTTTATGCTGATCGGTGCCTGGACCTTGTATCAGGGTTTGAAACTGGCCTGAAATCAATGGAAACTGGAGGCAGTGGTCAGAGAGCCATTTAGTCTTTGATGATTGTTCTCTGACCCCAGTTATATAGGTAAGGAACCACGCTTGAACCGACAAACTACCCACGCTCACCATCACGCGCCGCCGGATTACAGCCGGGCATTTGCAGTGGGCGTGGCGCTGAATGTGGTTTTTGTCATTATCGAAGCTTTCTACGGCTTTGTCTCCGGTTCGCTGGCCCTGCTCACCGATGCCAGCCATAACCTCAGCGATGTGATCGGCCTGTTGCTGGCCTGGGGCGCTGCCACCCTGGCCAAGCGCAAGCCTTCAACGCGCCGCACCTATGGCTATTCCCGCGCCACCATACTTGCCTCCCTGTTCAGTGGTTTGTTGCTGATGGGTGCGGTGGGTGCCATTGGCTGGGAGGCCATCAATCGCCTGATGACCCCCGCACAACCCGCTGGATTGACCATCATGGTAGTCGCGGCCATAGGCGTGGTGATCAATACGGTGACCGCCCTGTTTTTCTTTCGCGGCAAAGATGACGATCTGAATATCCGCGGTGCTTATCTGCACATGGCAGCCGATGCGGCGGTATCACTAGGCGTGGTGATATCCGGCGCCCTGATCTGGAAATACGGCTGGACTTTTATTGATCCGCTGATCAGCCTGGCCATTGCGCTGGTGATCCTGTTATCGACCTGGGGCCTGCTGCGTGACTCACTCAACCTTGCTGTGGATGCGGTGCCCAAGGGCGTAGATCCCAAAGCCGTGCGCAACTACCTCTGCTCCCTGCCCGGTGTCAGCGCCGTGCACGATCTGCACATCTGGGCCATGAGCACCACTGATACAGCCCTGACGGCACACCTGGTCATGAGCACCCTGCCGGCTGACAATCGTTTTCTGCATGACACTGCACATGAGCTGGAGCATAGCTTCAGTATTGAGCATGCCACCATCCAGGTCGAAGCTGCGGACAGCGAAGTGATCTGTCACCAATCCAGTCATTGCGCTGAATAGCGTCAGTTAAGTGGTTCAGGCCGCAGGCAGCAGTGGCCAGAATTTCGGTATCAGCCACACCGATACCAGCAAGGCCAGGATGTTCATGGGCAAGCCTATGCGCAGGAAATCGACGAAACGATAACCGCCCGCCTGGTACACGAAGGTATTGGTCTGATAGCCGATGGGTGTGGCAAAACTGGCACTGCCCGCCAGCATCACGGCTATCACAAAGGGCTTGGGATCCAGTCCGGCACTCATGGCCGCGCCGATGGCGATGGGCGTCAACAGGATGGCCGCGGCATTATTGCTCATGAATTCAGTAGAAAAGGAAGTCACGATATAGAGCGTTATCAACAAGCCCATGGGCCCCAATGTGGTGGCCCATTTGGCCAGGCCTGCAACCAGCAGCTCCATGGCGCCGGTTTGCTCCAGTGCCAGGCCTATGGCCAGCATGGCAAAAATCAACAGCAGAATGGGCCAGTGTATGGCTTCATAGGCTTCCTTGGCGGTCAGGCAGCCGCCTATCACCACCACTGTGGCGCCAATCACCGCCAGGGTTACGATGGGCATGACCTCGAACGCCGCCAGTGCAACCACCATCACGATAGCCAGTAAGGCAATCCAGGCTTTGTCGCGGTTCAAGGGCCGGATCTGCGGAATCGCAACATTGACGAAACTGCGACTGTCGTACAGAGCCATCAGGTCCCCAGGCGCGCCCTCCAGCAACAGTACATCGCCCACTTTCAATTGGAGTTCAGCAAAGCCGCGGTTAAGTCGTTTCTTGTGCCGGTATATGCCCAGCACATGCACACCGAAGCGCTGGTCGAAGTGCAGGTCCTGCACGGTCTGGCCCAAAACCGAGGCTTCAGGCCCAACGATGGCTTCAGCCAGCTGTACCGATTTCTGATCCAGAGTCTGGATTTCATTCTGCTGCACGCCCATCAGATTGACCCGCTTGGCAGAATGCAGACTGATGACCTCATCACGCTCGCTTTCGATCACCAGGCGGTCGCCGGCTTGCAACACGGCAGCCGATGGGTTGCGGCGTATGACATGTTCGCCGCGGTAAATTTTCAGTACCCGATGCCGTGACAGGCTGCTTTCATGCACCCGCTTGTCGATCAATGGCGAGCCCGGTGGAATCACCGCCTCGGTGAGGAAGCGCCGGGTGCCCGCCGGCAAATCTACCGAGCGTTCAGCCCGGTCAGGCAACAGCCACCAGCCGAACAGCAGCAAATAAAGTAAACCAGCAATGGCCAGCAACACGCCGACGCCGGAAATATCGAAAATTCCGAACGGCTGCATGCCTTCACGTTGGGCGATGCTGTCTACCAGCAGGTTGGTCGAAGTGCCGATCAGGGTGCAGGTGCCGCCCAATATACTGGCGAAAGACAGGGGGATGAGATAGCGCGAAGAGGCGTGGCCTTGCTGGCGTGCCAGCGCGATTACGACCGGTGTGAGTACCACCACCACAGGTGTGTTATTGACGAAGGCCGACAAAAAGGTAACCGGCAATAACAGAAACAGCATGGCCCGCAGCCAGGATTGCCCAGCCAGGCGGCTGGCCAGGGCACCCATGCCGCCAATCACGCCGGTATTTTCCAGCGCCTTGCTGAGCACAAACATGGCGCCGATAGTGATGGGCGCGCCGTTGGCGAACACGCTGAGGAATTCATTCGAGCTGAGGGCGCCAAAAATCAGCAACAGGCTGACGCCCAAAAGTGCTGTCACATCAGGCGGTTGGCGTTCGCGGACAAAGCCGAAAAACACGATAATCGTGATCGCCAGTACCAGGATCATCTGCAGCGACATTCCACTCTCCAGACAAAGTCTGCAAGCCCTGGGATACTCAGGCTGGCACCACGACCTCTTGCGGCAGAAAATGATGCGTTAAGGGCGCTGCCGGTGCAATAGAAATCGCTTATTGGCTGGCGGCAGAGGCCGGACTTCATCGCCCCTTTGACGTGACCTCCATGCCACCTGGGCACTGGAGCAGGTAAACTGAACCATCAAACATCGCGCTTGGGTCTTTAGTATCCCTGGCGCTGCGGAGAACATCATCAGTCACTTTTTCATCCAGGCGTTCCTCTACCTCGTCGCTGCCGTGATCGCAGTTCCCCTGGCCAAACGGCTGGGATTGGGCTCTGCTTTGGGTTATCTATTGGCTGGCGTGGTGATTGGCCCCTTCATGTTGGGTCTGGTGGGAGAGGAGGGCGAAGACGTACTGCACTTCGCCGAATTCGGTGTAGTCATGATGTTGTTCCTCGTCGGCCTGGAGCTCAAACCAGCGCTGCTGTGGCGCATGCGTGTGTCGATATTGGGCATGGGTGGTGCGCAGGTGGTGCTGACTACGGGTGCGATCGCTGCACTGGCCTGGTATTTCGGTCTGCCCTGGCAGGCAGCATTGGCCATAGGCCTGACCTTGTCCTTGTCATCCACCGCCATGGTGTTGCAAACCCTGGATGAGAAAGGCTGGATGAAAACCCAGGCCGGAAAAGCCGGCTTCTCGGTGTTGCTGGCGCAGGACATCGCGGTCATTCCGATGCTGGCGCTGTTACCTTTATTGGCGGTCAGTGGTGTTGCCGACAGCGCAACCGCAGGAGAGACGCCGGGATGGATCACTGCACTGATTACCACGGGTGCTATTGTCGGTATCATCCTGGCCGGTAGGTTCCTCACCCGTCCACTGTTTCGCTGGATCGCCTCATCCCATAGCAGCGAGGTTTTCGTCGCCACTACCCTGGCATTGGTGATCGGCGCTTCATTGCTGATGAGCCTGGTGGGTCTGTCGCCTGCGCTTGGAACCTTCCTGGCCGGAGTGGTGCTGGCAGAGAGTGAGTACCGACATGAACTGGAAGCCAATATCGAGCCGTTCAAGGGTTTGTTGCTGGGTCTGTTTTTTATCTCGGTAGGTGCCAGTATTGATTTTTCAGTTGTGGTTGAATCGCCGGCGCTGATCGCTGGCCTGGTGATGTTGCTGGTGGCGATCAAGTTCCCGGTGCTGTTATTACTGGGACGGATGTTCGGGCTCAAACTGGCCGACAACCTGATGTTTGCTTTTATCCTGGCCCAGGGTGGTGAGTTCGCCTTCCTGCTGTTTTCCTTTGCCACACAAACCAAGGTGCTGAGTTCTGACCTGGCTAACCAGATGATTGTGGTGGTGGCCTTGTCGATGATCGTCACGCCGCTGATGATTATCATTTATGAGCGCTTTGTGCAGCCGCGTTTTGCCGACTTCGCGTCGCCGCCCGAGGATTCAGAAGTACGCGATCTCGAGAATCCGGTGATCGTGGCCGGCTTCGGCCGCTTTGGCCAGGTGGTGGCGCGCATGCTTCGGGCGGATGGTTGCCGGACCACCTTGCTGGATCACGATGCCGGGCAAGTGGAGCTGTCTGCACGTTTTGGCAACAAAGTGTTTTATGGTGACCCGAGCCGGCTGGACCTGTTGCGTGCTGCAGGCGCCGAGAAAGCCCGCCTGCTGATCGTCACGCTGGATGACCGGGAGAAAGCTGTGGCACTGGTTGAAATCGCGCGCACCCATTTCCCGCATTTGCGAATTCTGGCGCGGGCTTACGATCGTTCCCATGCCTACAAGCTCATCGAAGCAAAAGCTGATGGAGTGACGCGTGAAACCTTTGGCTCCGCCTTGATGATGGGTGAGCAGGCGTTGCGGTTGTTGGGTAACTCAGACGCGCGGGCGCACCGGGTGATGGAGTTGTTTCGCAAGCACGACGAAGAGGGGCTGGCACGGATGTTTGAGCTGTGGGGCGATGACAAAGCCTATGGTCTGGCCAGCCGACAGGCGCTGGCGGTGCTGGAAAAAGTGCTACAGGACGATGTCGATGATGCGGGTGAGCCGGTTGATGATGCGTCAGATGATGCACCGGGCCAAGCCCAGCCCAGCTAGCCAGTGGTCAGAGTAAAAATTCAGCTCATTGATATTAATTCAATTGCATTTTCTCCTGAATTTTTACTCTGACCCCAATTATTGTTCAGGCCGAGTTGCCACCGTCGATCGGAATGGCCGCACCGGTGATTTGTCGGGCTGCATCGGAAGCCAGGAATACCACCAGCGCTGCAACTTCCGTCGCAGTGGTTACTCTTCCCGTCAGGCTGCCCTGGTCGGCTTCGCCCAGTGCCTGGTCCGGGTTCAGTCCACGTGCGGCTCCTTCGGCATACAGCATCGGGGTTTCGACATCGCCGGGACAGATGGCGTTGACGCGTATACCTTCGTGGGCATGGTCCAGCGCCATGGCCTTGGTCATCAGCACGATGCCACCTTTGCTGGCGCAATAGGCCACGGCCCGTTTGCCGCCCACCAGGCCCCAATCAGATGCAATATTCAGGATCACACCGCTGCTTGCACGTAAATGCGGCAATGCTGCGCGGCTGAGGTAAAACGGCGCATTCAGGTTGGTGGCAATGGTAGCCAGCCAGTTTTCATCCGTTGTGTCTTCCGCGTTTGCTGCGTCGAAAATTCCAGCGTTATTCACCAGCACGTCCAGCCGGGAAAACCGTGCGATACAGGCAGCCACCAGTTCATTACAGGCCTTGGCAGACGTCAGATCGCCCACCCAGGTTTCCACCGCTTTACCCAGACTGCTCACGGGTGTTGTGCGCGCCGGGTCACGACCCGCTGCCATTACGGCATAACCCGCTGCCAACAGACTTTTTACGGCAGCAGTGCCAATGCCTGAGCTGGCGCCGGTGACTAAAGCGACTTTTTGAGTCATGTGGAAATTCCCGTTTGATCGAATTTATGGTTGGGGTCAGAGTAAAAATTCAGGAGGAACTGAAATCGAATTAAAATCAATTAGCTGAATTTTCACTCTGACCCCTGGTTATCAGCCTTTGTAGGCAGAACGCTGATAGTGGTCAATGATAACCTGCGCTACGCAGCTGGTCAGCTTGCGGGCAAAAGGCACATGCAGGAATTCATTCGGGCC